>NZ_CP093340.1:3385000-3685273 GCF_022637415.1 Luteimonas sp. S4-F44 | reverse complement strand
GCGTGAACTTGCCTGCGTCGCTGGGCGCATCGCCGTAACCATAGGCGTCGACGATGTAGGCGATGGTGTCTTCTGCGGCGAACGCGAATGCGCGTAGCCGCAACGGTCCGCCGCCCTGGCCTGCGTATGCGGCCTGGATGGCGGCGCGGCCGCGGACCGGCGGGCGATTGCTTTGCAGCACGAAGCCGTCCTCGGCGAACAGCGCGGCGAGCGCCACGGCATCGCCGGCGCGCCATGCCCGTTCGTAATCGCGAAGCACGCGCGCCAGTTCGGGCGGCAATGCGACGTCTTCGTGCTCGACCCGCGTTCCGCGTTCGGGAGACGGCTGGGCCTGCGCCCCCGCCGCCAGCACCAGGCCCACAACGACAATGAAGACTGCAATACGACGCATCGGTCGTGGCCCCTTGTGGCGCCGCGCATTCGGGCAGCATTCGTCCCGCGGCGGGGCCTTGCATCGAGTATGGGGCGCGATGCGGCCTCGTGCTATCCGTCGCGTTTGACCCGCAGCGTGGCACCTCGCTGCGTCTGACGACGGGCGGGCGACGCCTGGGCATGTGGCGCCCCCGCGCGAACGAGAACGGGGCGACCCGAAGGCCGCCCCGCTCCGTGCTGCATGTCATGCGCCGTAGCGCGCGATGTGCCTCACTTCAACCCACGATGCTCCAGCAGCGGCTCGACACTCGGGTCCTTGCCGCGGAACTCTCGGTAAGCGGTGGCGAGGTCGCGCGAGTGGCCGATCGACAGGATCTTGTCGCGGAAGGTCTGACCGTTCTCGCGGGTCAGGCCGCCGTTCTCGCGGAACCACTGGAAGGCGTCATGGTCGAGCACTTCTGCGCCGAAGTAGGCGTAGTAGCCCGCCGCGTAGCCGCCGCCCCAGATGTGGCTGAAGTAGCTGGTGCGGTAGCGCGGCGGAACCGCGGCGAGGTCGACCTTGTACTTCTCGAGCGCCTGCTTTTCGAACGCGTCGACGTCCTGCTTGGCCTCGCCGGCCGGCAGCGTGTGCCAGGCGAGGTCGAGCAGCGCGGCCGAGAGGTACTCGGTGGTCGCGTAGCCCTGGTTGAAGGTGCGCGCCTTGATGATCCGGTCGACCAGGTCCTGCGGCATCGCCTCGCCGGTCTCGTGGTGCTTGGCGTAGTTGGCGAACACCTTCGGATCGAGCGCCCAGTGTTCGTTGAACTGCGAGGGGAACTCGACGAAATCGCGCGGCGTGTTGGTGCCGGCAACCGACGGATACTTGGTGTTGGAGAAGAAGCCGTGGAGCGCGTGGCCGAACTCGTGGAACAGCGTGGTCACGTCGTCGAAGCTCAGCAGCGCGGGCTGGCCGGCAGCGGGCTTGGTGAAGTTCTCGACGTTGTAGACCACCGGGATGGTCCCGGTCAGGCCGTTCTGCTCGACGAAGTTGCCCATCCACGCGCCGCCCTGCTTGCTGTCGCGCTTGAACGGGTCGAGGTAGAACAGCGCGAGCTGCTTGCCGTCGGCATCCATGATGTCGAACACGCGCACGTCGGGGTGATAGACCGGAATGTCCTTGCGCTCCTTGGCGGTGACGCCGTAGAGCTGGTTGGCGGCGAAGAACACGCCGTCATGCAGTACGCGATCGAGCTCGAAGTAGGGCTTGATCTGCGCTTCGTCGAGGTCGAATTCGGCCTTGCGCACCTGCTCGGCATAGAAGTCCCAGTCGGCCGCGCCGGCGGTGAAGCCGCCGTTCTGCGCGTCGACCACACCCTGGATCTTCGCCAGTTCGGCACGTGCGCGTGCGGTGGCGGCCGGCACGGTGTCGGTCAGCAGCTTGAGCGCGGCTTCGGGGGTCTTCGCCATCTGGTCGGCGATGCTGTAGGCGGCGTAGTTGGGGTAGCCGAGCAGCTGGGCCTGGCGCGCGCGCAGTTCGGCCAGGCGCTGGATCGTGGTGCGGGTGTCGTTGGCGTCGCCCTTCTCGGCGCGGCCGGTGGAGGCGGCGAGCACGCGCTCGCGCAAGTCGCGGTTCTTCAGCGAGGCCAGCACCGGCTGCTGGGTGGTGTTCTGCAGACTCAGCAGCCACTGGCCGTCCTTGCCGGCGGCCTTGGCGGCATCTGCCGCGGCGGCGATCGCACCGGCGTCGAGGCCGTCGAGTTCGGTCACGTCGGTGACGAACACGCCGCCGGCGTTGCTGGCGGCCAGCAACTTGTTGCCAAACGCGGTCGACAGCGTGGACGACTCGGCGTTGAGCTTGCGCAGTTCGGCCTTGTCGGCGTCATTGAGCAACGCGCCGGCGCGCACGAAGTTGTCGTGCGTGTGCGCGAGCACGGTGGCCTGCTCGGGGGTGAGGCCCAGCGTGTCGCGCTGGTCGTACAGCGTCTTGACCCGCGCGAACAGGGCGGGGTCGAGGTAGATGGCATCGCTGTGCTCGGCGAGCTTGGGCGCCAGCGCTTCTTCAGCCGCCTGCAGGGTGTCGTTGGTGTTCGCGCCGGTGAGCATGAAGAACACGTTGGCGGCGCGGGTCAGCAGTTCGCCGCTGCGCTCCATCGCTTCGATGGTGTTCTCGAACGTGGGTGCCTCGGTGTTGTCGGCGATCTTGCGGATCTCGGCCAGGTGCTGCTTCATGCCTTCTTCGATCGCCGGCTGGTAGTCGGCGTCCTTGAGCTTGTCGAAGGGCGGGGCCTGGAACGGCAGCGTGCTGGCGACGAACAGCGGGTTGTCGGCCGGCGCGGTCGCGGCGGAGGCATCAGTAGCGGGCATCGTGGACTCGGCAGCAGGGCGGTCGCCGCAGGCGGTGAGCGCCAGCGCGATCGCGGAAGACAGAAGCAGCTTATGCAACATGGAGGGAACTCCGTTAAGGGACAGCGCAGGGACGGCGTCGGTCGCGGCACGCGGCCCGCCAATCGCGCAGGGTGCGCCCAATGGTAGAGCTTGGAGATGTGCCGTTGGTTTGCCGGTTCAGGTGGATGGCGGCCGGGTGGGCATCCCTGGGCGGTTATCGAAGCCCTCCCCCGCGTGCGGGGGAGGGTTGGGTGGGGGCAGCGCGAACCGCTCAGACGGTGCCGCGGTTCTTGCCCATCCACGGGGCGTACCAGGCGCGGATCCTGGCCATGTCGGCGTCGAGATCGTCGCCCGGCTCGATCAGCGGGCCGAAGCCGATGATCTTGTCGGGGTAGTGGAAGTACATGGTCTGGATCGGCACGTTGGCGGCCTTGGCGATCTTCCAGAAGCCGGTCTTCCAGCGTTCCACGCGCTTGCGCGTGCCTTCGGGCGCCAGGCCGTACCAGAACGGAGTCTCGCCGTGGATCGCCGCGGCCGCCTGTTCGACCACCCGCGAGGCGCGGCTGCGGTCGACCGGGATCACGCCCAGGCCGCGCAGCGCCCAGCCGAGTACCGGCACGCGGAACAGCGACTCCTTGCCGAGCACGCGGATGTCCAGGCCCAGCGCGGCCTTGGCCGCGAAGCCCCACACGCCGTCCCAGTTGGACGAATGCGGGGCGCCGATGAGCACCAGTCGCGGGATGTTCGGCAGTTCGCCGACCATGCGCCAGCCGCCCAGGCGCAGGATGCTGCGCCCGATCCAGCGCGCGAGCCGGCTGGGTTTGACCCGCGGCGCGAGCGGCGGGACGGGGATCAGAAACGGGTACTTCGATGTGCTCATGCGTCCTCGGCGCGAGAGCCCGCTTCAGCGGGCGTCATTCCCAGTCGCGCCCGGCGCGACCGCGTTTGATGGTACTGCGTTCGCGTTTGGCGCCCAGCCTGCGTTCCTTGGCACCCCGCGTGGGGCGGGTGGCGACGCGCGGTTTGGGCACTTCGTAACCGGTCGCCACGAACGCAGCCAGGCGCTCGCGGGCATCCTCGCGGTTGCGTTCCTGGGTGCGGAAGCGCTGGGCGCTGATGACCAGCACACCGGCATCGGTCACGCGGCGGTCGCGGCGCGCCAGCAGACGGGCACGCACCGCGTCGGGCAGCGACGGCGAGCCGGCGATGTCGAAGCGCAGCTCGACCGCGGTCGACACCTTGTTGACGTTCTGCCCACCCGGTCCGCTCGCGCGCACGAAGCGTTCGACGAGTTCGGACTCGGGAATGGCGAGCGGCGTGGACATCGGCGCCGATTGTAGAGGGTGACTGCCGACGCGCGTTCGCGCGGCGCGGCGCGGGCCGCGGTCAGGCAGGCGGGCCGGGGAACAGCAGCAGGGCTTTTGCGAACGCGTCGCCCGGCGCGGCGGCGATGTCCATGCGTTCGCCGGTCTGCGGATGGATGAAGCGCAAGCGCTCGGCGTGCAGCAGCATGCGGTGGATGCCGAGCCTGCGGAAATGGCGGTTGTGGCGGCCGTCGCCGTGGCTGGTGTCGCCGATCAGGTGGTGGGAAAGATGCTTGAGGTGGCGGCGGATCTGCCGGAAGCGGCCGGTCATCGGTTCGGCGCGCAGCAGCGCGTAGCGCGAAGTCGCAAAGCCCGCCGACGGCAGCGCCAGCTCGGTCGTCGCCAGCCGCGTGAAGCGTGTGACCGCAGGCTTCTTCAGCGGCTTGCCGGGGCCGCCGTCGAGCGGGTGGTCGACCTCGAGCTCGGCCTCCGGCCAGCCACGGCACACGGCCAGGTAGTGCTTGTCGACGCTGCGCGCCATCCACTGCGTGCCCAGCGCCGAGGCGGTGTCGCGGTCGAACGCCAGCAGCAGACAGCCGCTGGTGGCGCGGTCGAGCCGGTGGACCAGGAACAGCGGCCGGCCGAACTGCAGGCGCAGACGGTCGGCGAGAAAATCGTGCTCGCCGCGCGCGAGCGCGCTGTCGTGGACCATCAGGCCGGCGGGCTTGTCGACCACCGCCAGCCAGTCGTCCGCATACCGCACATCGATCGTCATCTGTTGCGCTCCGGGCGTTGTGGGGCATCCGGGCGCGCGGATGCGATCTGCTATTTTCCGCGATCGTCTCGTCCGAGGGGAAACCGCATGCGTCGCCGCCTCCGTGTCTGCCTGGTCGCGCTGCTGCTGTGCGCGGGCATCGCACCGGCCATCGCGGCGCCGCAGCCCGATGCGCCGGTGCACAGCGCCGAGGGCATCACCGAGTACCGGTTCGACAACGGCCTGCAACTGGTGCTGTTCCCCGACCCCGGCAAGCCGGTGACCACGGTCAACGTGACCTACCGCGTGGGCTCGCGCCACGAGGGCTACGGCGAGACCGGCATGGCGCACCTGCTCGAACACCTGCTGTTCAAGGGCACGCCGACGCATCCCGACATTCCCGGCGAGATGAAGCGGCGCGGCATCCGCTTCAACGGCACGACCTGGTTCGACCGCACCAACTACTTCGCCAGCTTTTCCAGCGATCCGGCCACACTCGATTGGCTGCTGGGCATGGAAGCCGACCGCATGGTCGCCTCGCGAATCGCGCGCGAGGATCTCGACAGCGAGATGACCGTGGTCCGCAACGAGCTCGAGGCCGGCGAGAACAATCCGGTGCGGGTGCTGGTGCAGCGGCTGATGTCGGCGGCCTACGACTGGCACAACTACGGCAATCCCACGATCGGCGCGCGCAGCGACATCGAGGGCATGCCGATCGCGCGGCTGCAGGCGTTCTATCGCACCTGGTACCGGCCGGACAACGCGGTAGTGGTGATCGCCGGCGATTTCGACCCGGCACATGCGCTCGAACGGGTGGCCGCGCACTTCGGCACATTGCCGCAGCCGGCGAGCGCGCTACCGCGCACCTATACGCGCGAGCCGGCGCAGGATGGCGAGCGCCACGTCGTCGTGCGCCGCGTCGGCTGCACCCCCTATCTGGCCGCGGGCTATCACATCCCCGCCGGTCGGCATCCCGATGCCGGCGCGCTGGCAGTGCTGGCGCAGGTGCTCGGGCATGCGCCCAGCGGCCGGCTGCACCGGGCCCTGGTCGAACCGGGCCTGGCGACCTCGGTCTCGGCCACGGGCTACAGCCTGGACGAGCCGGGCTACCTCAGCGTGGTCATCGAGGCGCCAGCGGGCAGCGACCTGGACGCGCTGCAGACGCGGCTGCTCGACGTGCTCGAACAGGACCCGGCGCCATTCACCGACGACGAAGTGGACGAGGCGCGGGCGCGTCTGTTGGCCGGCTTCGAGCGCGCGCTGCGCGACCCCAACGCCGTCGGCGTGGCGTTGTCGGACGCGATCGCGCAGGGCGACTGGCGCTTGCTGCTGCATGCACGCGACCGGTTGGAGACGGTGACCGCAGCCGACGTCCAACGCGTGGCGCGCACCTACCTGCGCCGCGACAACCGCACGACCGGGCACTTCGTGCCGACCGACACGCCCGAGCGCATCGAGATTCCCGAGGCGCCGGACGCGGCGACGCTGCTGGCCGGCTTCGTCGGCCGGCCCGCGCTCGCGGCCGGCGAGGCCTTCGATCCGACGCCCGAAGCCATCGACGCGCGCACGCGGACCTGGACGCTGTCCAACGGCGCCAGGCTCGCCGTGCTCGACAAGGCGACGCGCGGCCAGGCGGTACAACTGCGCATGACCCTGCGCCTGGGCAGCGAGGACACGCTGACCGGGCGCACCGATGCGGCAATGTTGGCCGGCGGCCTGCTGATGCGCGGCGCCGGCGATCTGGACCGCGCGGCGATCTCGCGGCGGCTCACCGCGCTGCGCTCGACGCTGGGGGCCAGTGGCGGCGCGACCACGGTCAGCGTCGCGGCCTCGACCGACCGCGCGCACCTTGTCGATCTGCTCGATCTGACCGCGACCGTGCTGCGCCGGCCGACGTTCCCGCAGGACGAGTTCGAGCAACTGCGCACGCAGTGGATCACCGGCATCCTGGGCAGCATGAGCGAGCCGGGCGCGGTGGCCAACCAGGCGATGGCGCAACACTTCGACATCTTCCCGCCCGGTCATCCGTTCCACGCACGTACGTTCGAGCAGCGCATCAATGGGCTCGAGGCGACGACGCGCGACGAGGCGGCGGCCTTCCACCTTGCGTTCTACGGCATGGGCCCGGGCACGACGATCGCGATCGTCGGCGATGTCGACGCCGAGGCCGTGCGTACGCAACTCGAAGCGCTGTTCGGCGACTGGCGCCCGGCCACGCCGTTCGTGCGCATTCCCACGCCGTATGCGGCGCAGCCGGCAGCGCACCTGCGTGTGGTCACACCCGACCGGCCGAACGCGGTCTTCCTGGCGCAACAGGCGCTGCCGCTGGGGCAGGATCACCCGGATTATCCGGCGTTGCTGCTGGGCAACCACCTATTCGGCAGCGGCGGCATGAAATCGCGGCTGGCCGACCGCATCCGCCAACGTGACGGCCTGAGCTACGGGGTCAGTTCGAGCTTCGGCGCCAGCGCATTCGACACCGTCGGCACGTTCTCGGCGCAGGCGATCGCCGCGCCGGAGAACATCGCTAAGGTGGCGCAGGCCTTCGACGAGGAACTGCGCAGACTGCTTACCGACGGTATCGACGAGACCGAGCTGACGCAGACGCGCGACGGCCTGCTGCTGGCGCGCCGCACGGCGCGCGCGAGCGATGCGCAACTGGCCGGCACGCTCAACGACAACCTCTACCTGGAGCGCGACATGGCCTACTCGGCCGCGTTCGAGGACAGGCTGCGCGGGCTCGATGCCGAGGCCGTGCGCGCGGCGATGGCGCGGCATCTCGACCCCGACGCGATCACAACCGTCATCGCCGGCGATCTGGACGCGTCTGCCGCGGGGCCGTAGCCCCGCGCGGCGCGTTGTCCGTTACTCGGTGGCCGGCGCCGGCGCCGAGGAGGCCATCGATTCGAGCTCAGCGCACATCTGCTGTTGCTGCGCCGGCGTCGCGCTGTCGTACTGCGCACGCACCTTGTCGTGCGCCGACGCGAACTCGCGGTCGAACATCGCCGCATCGCCACCCATCTTCACGAACTCCTGCTGCTGGCGTGTCTTGGCCTGCGCCAGTTGATCGGCCGGGATGTTCGGGTCACACAGCTCGACCGCCGCATGCATCGCGCCGCCGAGGCCGGCGAGCTGGGTCAGCATCGTGGTCGCGGCATCGCCGGTCAGCGGTGCCTCGACTGGCGCGCTGCCGTCTTCGAGCTGTGCGGCCGCGGCCTCCGAGGGCACGGTATGGGTGTCTTCGACCGGCTCGGTCTGCGCGGCGGGGGCGCTGCCGGCCTGTCGGTCGCCGCAGGCGGCGAGTGCGAGTGCGCCGGCGATTGCCAAGCCCAGGGGAAGTCGTACACGCAATGGCCGCATCCGGGGGATCTCCATGATCGGGTAGGTCTCGAGCCTAGCAGAGCCGGCGTGGTGGGCTACCTGCGCGGCCGCACGCGTCGATCACGGCGTGTCCGGGCTCGCACGTCGGCTGCGGTAGCACTGCAGGTGCACCCAGGCGGCCTGCAGATGCGGCGTCGCGATGCCGTGGTCGCGGGCGCGCGCCCGCATGTCGCCGACGATCTGCGCCGCCTCGACATCCTGGCCCGATTCGAGATCGCGCAGCATCGACGCGGTCGCCGGCGAACCGGCGCGGGTCAACAGCGTCCGGGCCTGCTCGGCGGCCTGCGCAGGAATCGCCTGGCCCTGGGCAGCCGCGACCGCGAGGCATTCGTCGTGCAGCGCGGCCATGAACGCGGCCCCCTCATCGCTGGCGACGATCCGGCCGATGCTGGCGCGCATCACACAGGTCGCGGCGGCCATCGCGGTGAGGAAGCTGAACTTGTTCCAGGCCGCCTGCAGGAAATCGTCGCTGCACACCGCCTCGAAGCCCTCGGCGCGTGCACACGCCTGCGCCAGTGCCTGGGTGCGCGCGCTGCCGTTGCGGGTCGGGTCGCGTTCGCCGAAGGTCAACGACGGCGGCGAGGGCAGGTGCACGACCTCGCCCTCCATGCCCTTGACCGCGCTGATGAAGCACAAGCCGCCGAGCACCTGGTTTGCGCCGAAGCGCGCATCGAGCGCGGCGTAGTGTTGCAGCCCGTTGAGGATCGGCATCACCGTCGTGCCGGCGCCGACCGCCGGCGCGATGGCGTCGATCGCGGTGTCCAGGTCGTAGGCCTTGCAGCTGAGGACGACCAGATCGAACGGCTGCGCCGCGGCGAGCGCCGGCAGCGCGTCGGCGGTCACGTGCGCGACCGCGAGGTCGGCATCGCCGAGCGGGCTGCGCAGGCGCAAGCCCTCACGTGCGAGTTGCGCCGCACGCGTGGGGCGCACGAGGAAGGTGACGTCGACGCCGGCCTGGGCCAGCCGACCGCCGAAGTAGCCGCCGGTGCCGCCGGCACCGAGGACGAGAATGCGCATGGGGGGCTCCAGCCAGGAACGGGCACGGCCACCAGCTTAGCCCGCGTGGTCGGCGACGCGTGCGCTCAGGCCGCGGCCGCGATCACGCACAACGCGACGCCGAGCCGTTCGAGCTCGTCGGGCCGCGTGAGAACCGCCGGCATGATGCGCATGCAGGCCCCCGATGCCAGACCGGCGCGCATCCCCGTGTGCACGCCGAAGTCGTCGAGCAGGCGCGCGGCCCGCGCGCTGGTTGTCAGCGATCCCAGTGCGGCCGCGCACCGCTTCTCCGGGCATTCCACGTATTCCACCGCCGCCGCTTCATCGGCCACTCCCGCCGGCACCCTGGCCCAGCGTCGGTGCATGGGGGCGCATCGTCGCGAACGGCGCGTCGTCGTTCAGCACCAGAGCCGACAGCGTCACGCGCTGGCCGTTTCCGTCATCGCCCGGGCTCTGGTCGACGACCAGTCCGACGAGCATATTGGCTTCGCTGCCCATCGCGTTGCTCACTGCGCTGCCCTGAGGGTCGAAGCCATAGGCGCCGCCACCCGACCAGATACAGTACCGCCCGCCGGCGCCCGCCAACAGCTCGTACTCGATGCATGGAACCCCGTTCACGCTACGCTTTCGGGCCCCAGGATTCGTCGCGGGAGGGGCACTGACGGCCGTCCGCTTCCACTCGTACTCTGGGCGTGGAGGCGCCTTGCTTTCGACGCCCGTGGCGAGATCCCAGGTCACCGTTTCCTCGGCGTCCCTGTAGAGGTGCATGCCCTTGGTCGCCGGCTCGAAGTCGCAGTGGCGACCTTCCTCCACCGGTCCGGCGATGTAGGTGTAGACCTCGTTACGGATCGCGACACGGTCATGTGCCGACCACACCTGCAAGCGCGAGGTCCCTAGTTTCTCCACGTACCCGTCCGGTAGTTGGGTCCCCATGCCCAGCTCCCGACACGCGCGCCCGACCTCGTCGTACATGCTCCGGTACGTGCGCTCGCCGCCGGCGAGATACTCCACTTGAAGATCCGCATAAACCGACCCCACAGGTTCCGTGCCACTGGATGACGCATCCGGGTCGGCAGGATCCAGAGACGCGCCCGAGCACGCGCTCAACGAGGACAGCATCAGCACGACGACCCACACCGCGAGGCTGGGGATTGATGGTTGGATATTCACGCGATTCCCTACAAGTGGAAATATCGGATCGACTCGAACGATATGCGATGGGTCAGAAACTGACCTGCACGCCCTGGCCATCTGAACGTCATTACCGATACAGCGAGATTTGATAAACAAGGAACCGGCGTATCAACAAGATAGGAGAAATTTGACTCTTATCACAAGAAACGCTTATTCATATTGGTCACGGACGACGCTCATGGTCCTTCATGCCGGCATTCCGCACCACATTGTTTCTAGCCCGATAAGGAGATCCGCATGTCCCGCTTCTTGTGCCCATTGCTGACAGCGGCGCTGCTGTTCGTCAGTTCTCTAAGCAGTGTCGCGCAGGACGGCTCGGGAACGAGGAAACGTCCATCGCCCGAAGACTGGGGTGCCCAGCAACGGGCATCCGCCACGCCGCTGCCGGAAGACGATGGCGCGCTCGTCGCCGCGAACTCGAAGGCACTGGGAGAGGCCTGCGGGTTCAGCGCTGCCGAACTGTCCAAGCTGACGTCTAATAATCCCCGCAGGGGGCCCGCTTTCGAGGCAGCCGTGGAAAGCCACATGCCTGGTGCAAGGCGCCGTGCCAGTGAGCAGCGGCGCGCGCCGGAATTCCAGCAGAACTGCGAATTCATGCGCTTCCGCTTGGGTAACGGGAACTGACCGATGCAGATAGACGACCAGCGCCGCCCGGCGCATGCGCCGGGCCTGGCCCGTGCTGGAGCCGCTGCGATGGCGATCGCGTTGATGCTGGCGGCGTGCACGGACCGCGACGCAGCATCCAGCACATCGGCTGGCGACCAGGCCGCGGCCGTATCCGAGCTGCGCGAAGGACCGGAGCCGCCGTCGGCTCTGGACGCGACCCGCGAGGCGGGTCCGGAGCCCGACGCTGTTTCTGGCTTCTCGCTCGACAAGCTCCCGATTTCGACGACATCGCTGGGCGACTTTCCGTACTTCCAGCTGCCGGCGGGTTACGCGAGTTTGGATTCGTTTGCCCGGGTGTACCCTTTCGACCGGGTGGGGTTCTGGACCGGGGACCGGGTGGAGTGGGTCGAGGGCAAGTTCCACGTCTCGCACATCCGCGCCGACGGAGTGACGTACTCGCCGATCCAGGTGGAGCGGAACATCGCCGCCATCGTCGAACAGGCCGGTGGTGTCCAGGTGTTCAGTGGACGAGAGCCGCCGGAGGCCGCGGAAGAGATCCGGGCGGGCACATCCTCGTTCGCAGCGCGTTACCGCAACGGACTGTGCTTCCATACCGAGCCGGTGCACGTCTACGTGATCCGGCGCACCGACCGTGCCATCTGGATCCGCCAATGCAGCAACGGCGACAAAGGCGGCGGCTGGATCATCGGCGAGACCGAACCGTTCGAGGCCACGGCCGCACTGCTGCCCAGCAGCCAGATCGAACAGGCGCTGGGTGAGAGCGGGCGAATCGCACTGCAGGTCAACTTCGCCAGCGACGAGGCCGTTGTGCTCGACGAGTCGATGCCGCAGATCGGCGAGATCGTGTCGCTGCTCAAGGCCAATGACGGGCTTCGCCTCTCGATCGAAGGACATACCGACGACACGGGCACACCGGAGCGCAACCGCGTGCTTGCACTCGCACGGGCACAGGCGGTCGTGGATCTGGTCGTCGCACGAGGCATCGACGCCAGTCGCCTCGAAGCGGCGGGTTATGGCTCCGACCGCCCAGTCGCCGACAACACTAGTGAGGACGGCAAAGCGACTAACCGTCGGGTGGAGCTGGTCTCGCTGCAGTGAAGCATACTCGCGGCGTGCGGACAGGAGTTGATGGGAATAAGGCTGCCCGAGCCTCGTGAGATGCGGGTTGAAGATCGGGCCAGGTGTCGCGGACGAGGTGCAATGCGGCTCGATCTTGATCTCACCGCCCACGCGAACCATGGCGCGGTTGCACGAGCGCAGTCGCCGCCACGGCGTCGCTATAGGCGACCTTAGCTACGCAATCCCACCCCGCGCTTGAGCAGCGTCAGCGCCACGACAGTCAGTACGACCACGAAACCCAGCATCAGCGCGTATGCAATGCTCAGCGGGATGTCCGAGGTGTCGAGCAGGCCGTAGCGGAAGGCGTTGACCATGTAGAAGATCGGGTTGGCGTGAGTCGCGGCCTCGGCCCAGTCGGGCAACAGCTTGACCGAATAGAACACGCCGCCCAGATACGTCAGCGGGGTCAGGATGAAGGTCGGCACGATCGCGACATCGTCGAATTTCTTGGCGTAGACCGCGTTGATGAAGCCGGCCAGCGAGAAGATTGTGGCACCCAGCAGCACCGTGCTCAGCGTGACCAGCGGATGCGGGATGCGCACGTGGGTGAACAACATTGCGATGCCGAGCACGATCACGCCGACTGCGACACCTCGCACCACCGCGCCCAACACGTAGCCGCCGAGTACGACCCAGCCGGGCATCGGGCTGACCAGCAGCTCCTCGACATGGCGGCCGAACTTGGCGCCGAAGAAGCTCGAGGAGATGTTGCCGTAGCTGTTCTGGATGACGCTCATCATCACCAGGCCGGGCACGATGAAGTCCATGTAGGACACCCCGCCCATGTCGCCAATTCGCGCGCCGATCAGGCCACCGAAGATCAGGAAATACAGCGTCATCGTGATCGCCGGCGGCACCAGCGTCTGGCCCCAGATGCGCAGGATGCGCACGATCTCACGCCGGGCGATGGTGCCCAGGGCGATCAGGTTGCGGGCGGTCGTGGTGGGTTCTGTGCTCATGCTTGGCGTCTGTCGAAAGAAGGGAAGGGGGGCCGCTGCGCAACCGGCGTCTACGGCGCCCGATGCCCCGGTCCCGCATCGCGTGCGGTCAGCCGCACGAACAGTTCTTCCAGTCGGTTCGACTTGGTCCGCATCGAACGCACACGCAGCCCGGCCGCGTCGAGCGCGGCGAACACGCGGTTGAGATCCATCGCGCGCGGCATGTCGATGTCGAGCGTGTGCGCGTCGGGCGCGGCAATCGTCACGCCATCGATCGCCGGCAATGCGTCGGGCAGGGTGCCGTCGATGTCGAACATGAAACCCTCGACGTCGAGCTGGGCGAGCAACGTGCGGATCGGCCCCTGCTCGACAATGCGGCCGTGATCGATGATCGCCAGAGTGCGGCACAACGACTCGGCTTCTTCGAGATAGTGCGTGGTCAGGATGATCGTCGTGCCCGCAGCGTTGATATCGCGCAAGCTCCGCCACATGCCGCGGCGGATCTCGATGTCCACGCCGGCGGTCGGCTCGTCGAGGATCAGCAGCCGGGGCCGGGTCATCATCGCGCGGGCGATCATCAACCGCCGCTTCATGCCGCCCGACAGCGTGCGGCTCATCACGTGGGCCTTGTCCCACAGCTGCGCGGCGCGCAGCTCGGCCTCGGCGCGCTCGGCGGCCTCGCGGCGAGGGACGCCGTAGAAGCCGGCGTAGTTGACCAGGATGTCGAAGGGCTTTTCGAACAGGTTGAAGTTGATTTCCTGCGGCACCAGGCCGATCAGGCGCATGGCCTGATCGCGCTGGCGGACAATGTCCACGCCGAACACTTCGACACTGCCTGCGCTCATGTTGACCAGCGAGGAGACGATGCCGATCAGCGTGCTCTTGCCGGCGCCGTTAGGGCCGAGCAGGGCATGGAAGTCGCCGGGCGCGACGTCGAGCGAGATGCCCTTGAGCGCCTCCACGCCACCGGCGTAGGTCTTGCGCAGTTCGCGGACGGACAGCGCCGGCACATCGGCCGGCAGGGGACGGCTTGGAGTCATGGGTGCAAGGGATCCGATGCCGGCAGCCTGGGGGAGGCCTCGGCGGAAGACGCTAGTATAGGCGCCCGGTCGCCCCCGGCCCCGCGATACACCGTTGCGCGGACGCGCGTCCGTTCCGCTTACGATCCGGTTGACCCGTGGCCATCCAGCACTTCCCGCTCAAGCTCACCGGCCGGCGCATGATTGCGCCGACCGTCGCCCATCTGTCGTTCATGCGCGACGACGGCCAGCCGCTGGATTTCGTGCCCGGCCAGTTCATTCAGGTGCACTTCGTCTACGCCGACGGCACACCGACCAAGCGCTCGTATTCGCTGGCGACGATCCACGACCATGCGATGGGGCCGGGCGAGGCGGTGGAGATCGCGGTCAGCTACGTGCCCGGCGGCGCGGCGACGGCGCTGTTCGAAGGCCTGGCATTGGGCGACCACGTCCAGGCCAGCGGCCCGTTCGGCCGGTTCTGCCTGCTGCCGCAGGACAGCAACCGCCGTTACCTGCTGATTGGCACCGGCACCGGCGTGACCCCGTACCGGTCGATGCTGCCGCTACTGGAACGGGCGATCGCCGAGCGCGGCGTGGAGGTCGTGCTGTTGCTGGGTGCGCGCACGCCGGCCGAGTTGCTGTACAGCGACGATTTCCGCGCCTTCGCGCAGGCGCACCCGCAGTTCCGCTTCGTGCCGTGCTTCTCGCGCGAGCTGCCGGCGCCCGGCGACCCGCATGCGCATGCCGACGTCCGCCACGGCTACGTGCAGCAGTTCATCGGTGAGTTCGCGCCCAATGCCGACGACATCGCCTACCTGTGCGGGAACCCGGACATGGTCGACGCGGCGTTCGAGGCGCTGAAGGGCTTCGGCCTACCGGTGCCGCGGATCCGGCGCGAGAAGTACGTCAGCAGCAAGTAGGCCGGGCGTCGCCGTGTCAGCACCGGACGCCCGATTGCCGATGCCAGCCGGAGCGGACATCGCGGCGCTGATGCCGCCGCCCGATGCGCCGGTATCGCCGCGTGCCGGGTGGCGCCGCAGCCTGCCGACGCTGGCTGGGGCGATCGGCGGCGCCGTGGTCGGCGTGGGCGCGGCGATGATCGGCATCCCGCTGCTCGACGCATTGCCGCCCGGTGCGATGACCGCGCTGCTGCTGGGCGTCGTGCTGTCGATCTGGCCGCACGTCGTGCTGCACGAGGCCGGACATGCCGTCGCCGGGCTGTCGCGCGGCATGCGCGCGATCGCGTTCGGCGTCGGGCCGTTGCGGTGCGAACGGCGCGGCACGCGCTGGCGCTGGCGGCGGGGCGGGCGTCTGCGCGGCATCGGCGGATTCGCCGCGCTGATGCCCCAGGGCACGCGCGGGCTGTCTCGCTTCGACCAGGCGGTGTTCCTGCTCGGCGGGCCGATGGCCAACGTCGTCATCGCTGCGCTGCTGCTCGCCTGTGCGCGGTGGCTGCCGATGCCGGTGCACCTGGCGGCCGCCTGTCTGGGCAGCGCCATCGCCGCCGCGCTGATGGGCCTGGGCAATCTGCTGCCGCTGCAGTTCTCCGGCTGGCGTCTGGATGGCCGCGTGTTGCTGGACCTGCTGCGCCGCACGCCCGATGCCGCGCTGCACCTGCAGATCAACCAGCTGATGGCGTTGAGCCTGGCCGGGATGCGGCCGCGCGACTGGCCCGAGGCCACCATGCCCATGCTGCCGGCCTCGATCGCCAGCCACGGCCTGGCGCTGAGCGGACGGATGCTGCGGCTGTCGCGCGCGATCGACCGGCGCGATGCCGCGGCGGCCTGGCCCGATGCGGTCGCGCTGGCGGCCGCATTCGCCGCCGCACCCGCGGTGTCGCGAGGCCCCATCGCGGTCACCCTCGCCAGCCATGCCGCACTGCTGGTCGGCGACCGGGCCCTGCTGGCGGCCTGGCGTCTGCGCTGCGAAGGCGGGTTGCTGGATCTTTCGCCCTACCGGGCCTGGCTCGATGCGGAACTGGCGCGATTCGATGGCGATGCGAGCGCGCTGGCGACGCACCTGGCGGATGCGCGTACGCTGGCCGAGCGGATTCCGGACGCGGCGAGCCGGACGGTCTTCGACGAGCGGCTCGACATCCTCGCCCAGGGGCTTTAACCCGAAAATGTAAAGCTTGCTTGACACCAAGCTCGCTGCGGCCGCATGCTCACTGTCAAGCACACTTGACAGCGCAGGCCGCGATGACCGGTTCGTTCCGTTACCAGCCCCTACGCGCCGTCGCCGCGCTCCTGATGGTGGCCGCAGTCGCGCTGCGGCTACTGTTGCCCGCGGTCCCGGCCTGGGCGCCCGCACTGATCCTGCTGTCGGCGGTGGTGATCGGCGCGGTCTCCATGCGCGGCGGCACGACCGACTGCACGACCGCGCCGCCCGCCGTGCAGCGCCGCTACGTTCGCGACATGACGACCGGCATGGTCGGCTACATGGCGCTGCTGTTCGCGTCGTTGCTGCTGCTGCGCGTGGTGGAAGTGCCGACGCTGCGGGCGCTGATCGCGCTGCTGCCGGTGGCGCCGATCGGCCTGCTGTTGCGCGCGATGCTGCGTTTCATCCGCGGCGTCGACGAACTTCAGCAGCGCATCGAGCTCGAGGCGATCTGCATCGCCGCCGCGCTGGTGTCCTTCGGCTACATGACCGGCGGATTCCTGCAGGCGGCGCAGGTCATCGACGTGCCGGCGAGCGCCGCGATGCTGTGGGTGTTCCCGCTGGTGTGCGGGCTCTACGGCATCGCAAAGTCGGTCGTCGCGCGGCGGTACCGGTGAGGGGTCCGGCATGAAGAGCCGGGTGCGGGCGCTGCGCGAGGCACGGGGGTGGTCACAAGCACAGCTGGGCGAGCGTCTGGAGGTGTCGAGACAGACGATCAACGCGATCGAGACGGAAAAGTACGACCCCAGCTTGCCGCTGGCATTCCGGATCGCACGCGAGTTCGCCGAGCCCATCGAATCCATTTTCCTGTTCGAGGACGTTCCATGAGGACATCAAGGCTTTCCGCGCTGGCGCTGGCCGCGGGCATCGGGCTCGCCGGCTGCAGCGGGGGCGCGCCGGCACCGGCAGACGGCCAGGCCACCCGGCCGGCGCGGCTGTTCGGGCAGATCCCATTCCACCCCTGCACGCTGGATGGCGGCAACGCGGCGACCCGGGTCGAGGCGCAGTGCGCAACCTACGAGGTGCCCGAGAATCCCGATGCGCCCGATGGCCGGCGCATTGCGCTCAACATCGCCTGGCTGCCTGCCGATGCGAAGGACGGCGGCACCGCCGATCCGGTGTTCTTCCTCGCCGGCGGCCCGGGCCAGGCCGCGACCGAACTCGCCGCGCAGATCAATGCCGGCTTGCGCGAAGTGCGCCGGCAGCGCGACATCGTGCTGTTTGACCAGCGCGGGACCGGCAAGTCGAACCCGCTGACCTGCACCGATGCCGATGGCGAGGCGATGGACCTCGATGCGCTGACCGCGCCCGACGATGCCGCGCTCGGCGCCTATGTCGGCCGATGTCTGGCCGGCCTCGACGGCCGCGCCGATCCGCGCTTCTATACGACCGCCAATGCGATCGCCGACCTCGACATCGTGCGCGCCGCGCTCGGCGCAGACCGGATCAACCTCATCAGCGGGTCCTACGGCACCCGCGTCGCGCAGCAGTACGCGATGGCGTATCCGCAGCACACGCGCAGTATCGTGCTCGACGGCGTGGTGCCGAACGACCTGGTCGTCGGCGGCGAGTTCGCGCACACCTTCGAGGACGCGCTGACACTGCAGTCGAAGCAGTGCGCGCAGGACGCCGGCTGCCGCGCGCGCTTTCCCACCGACCTGCAGGCGCAGTTGCGTGGCGTGCTGTCGACGCTGCGCACGACGCCGGCGCCGGTGACCTATCGCGACCCGACCACCGGCGCACAACGCGACGGCGTGGTCACACCGGACACGGTGACCGGCCTCGCGTTTCTGTTCTCGTACGCGCCGCAGACCGCGTCGCTGCTGCCGCTGATCCTCGACGAAGCGGCGCAGGGCCGCTACGGCCCGCTGATGTCGCTGTCGCAACTGATGTACAGCAACGTCGACGGCCAAATGACGCGCGGCATGCAGTGGTCGGTGATCTGCGCCGAGGACGCAGGCCGTTACCGCGAGGACGGTCGCGTCGCCGATACGATCCTCGGCCCCGGCGTCGCGCGCATGTTCTTCGGCGCGTGCCGCACCTGGCCGACCGGCGCGCCGCCGGCCAACCACACCGCGACCCTGCAGTCCGAGGTGCCGGCCCTGCTGATGTCGGGCGAACTCGATCCGGTGACGCCGCCCGCCTACGCCGAGCGCGTGCTGGCCGGCCTGCCGAACGGACGCCATCTGGTGTTCAAGGGCCAAGGGCACGGCACGTTCGCGCTCGGCTGCGCGCCCAAGCTGCTCGCGCAGTTCATCGAATCCACCGATGCCAAGGCGCTCGACGCCAAGTGCCTGGACGCGATGCGTCCGGTGCCGCCGTTCACCAGCTTCAACGGGTGGTCGCCATGACCGTGCCGCGCTTCGCGATGCCCCTCTTCCTTTCGGAGCTCCATCGATGATCACCGCCCAGCAATTGCACAAGGCGTTCAAGACCAAGGCCGGCCTGGTCCAGGCGGTCGACGGCGTGGACTTCGTTGCCGAGGATGGCCGCATCACCGGCCTGCTCGGTCCCAACGGCGCCGGCAAGACCACGACGCTGCGCATGCTCTACACGCTGATGAAGCCCGACCGCGGCCAGGTGCTGGTGGACGGCATCGACGCGAGCCGCGACCCGGCCGCCGTGCGTCGCGTGCTGGGCGTGTTGCCCGACGCACGCGGCGTCTACAAGCGGCTGACCGCACGCGAGAACATCCACTACTTCGGCCAGCTGCACGGCATGAGCCAGGCCCAGATCGTCACACGCACCCAGGCGCTGAGCGACCAGCTGGACATGGGCGAGATCCTCGACCGCCAGACCGATGGCTTCAGCCAGGGCCAGCGCACCAAGACCGCGATCGCGCGCGCCCTGGTGCACGACCCGCGCAACGTTATCCTCGACGAGCCGACCAATGGCCTGGATGTGATGACCACCCGCGCGATGCGCGAATTCCTGTTGAAGCTGCGCAACGAGGGCCGCTGCGTGATCTTCTCCAGCCACATCATGCAAGAGGTCGCCGCGCTGTGCGACCGCATCGTCATCATCGCCAAGGGGCGCGTGGTGGCCGCCGGCACCGCCGAAGAACTGCGCGCGCGCTACGGCACGCAGAACCTCGAGGACGCCTTCGTGCGTGCGATCGGCTCGGAAGAGGGGCTGCTGGCATGAGCGCACTGCGATGGGTGTGGTGCGTGATGCGCAAGGAGCTGCTCGACATCGGACGCGACCGGCGCACGCTGTTCATGGCGCTGCTGCTCGGCCCGCTGCTGTATCCGGTGCTGATGACCGGCATGAACGTGATGATGGAAAAGCGCGCCAAGACCGAACAGGACCGCGTTCTCGAAGTCCCGGTGCTGGGCGCGGCGCATGCACCGAACCTGGTCGCGCACCTGGCGACGCTGGGCATCGTCGCGGTCGATGCGCCGGACGACCTCGATGCGGCCATCTCCCGGCAGGACGTCGACGTCGCGATCGAGATCCCGGCCTCGTTCGCCGAGGACTGGCAGGCCGGACGCCCGGCGACGGTCGAGGTCATCAGCGACAGCACCCAGCGCAACGCGCAGACACCGGCCACGCGGGTGCGCGCAGCGATCGCCAGCTACGGGCAGCAGGTCGGCGCGTTGCGTCTGCTCGCGCGCGGTATCGACCCGTCGGTGGTGCAGCCGATCGCGGTCGGCACGCGCGACATGGCGAGCGAAGAGGCCAAGCGCGGCATCCTGCTCGCGGCGCTGTTGCCGTATCTGCTGATCCTGTCGAGCTTCATCGGCGGCTCGTACCTGATCATCGATGCGACCGCCGGCGAACGCGAGCGGCAGTCGATCGAGCCGCTGCTCGCCACGCCGGCTGCACGCGGTGCGATCGTCAGCGGCAAGATGCTCGCCGCCTGCGTGATCGGCCTGTTGTCGTTGCTGCTCACGTTGCTGGCCTTCAAGCTCAGCGCCCAGATCGGCACCGGCATGACCCGCATGCTCGACGTCCGGCTGGCGGCGATCGGCAAGATGCTGCTGGTGCTGCTGCCGATGTTGTTCATCGGCACGTCGCTGCTGACGTTCCTCGCAGCCGCGGCCAAGAGCATGAAGGAAGCGCAGAGCCACATTGTCTGGCTGATGCTGCTGCCGATGGTGCCCACGTTCGTGCTGATCATCAATCCGATCAAGACCGAGTTGTGGCAGTTCGCGGTGCCGTTCCTGTCGCAGAACCAGCTGCTGCTCAAGATCATCCGCGCCGAGCCGATCGCGCCGCAGGTCTGGGCGGTGTACCTGCTCGCCAGCCTCGCGTTGGTGGCGGTGTTCTGGGGCCTGGCGGTGTGGCGCTATCGCCAGGAGCGGCTCGCGATCTCGGGCTGAGATCGCGCAGACGGCATGGGGCGCGTGCGTTGCACACGCCCCCAGCGTGCCCACCGGCACACGCAGGTGAGGCGCTACGTGTCAGTTGGCGGTCGGAGAGAAGCCGATCGTGCGCCGCGTGGTGACCGGTGCCGGCACTGGCTCGAAGCGCCAGCGTCGCACTGCCGACAAGGCCTCGCGATCGAAGGTGCGGGGCGGATCGGCGCGCACGATGCGCGCACTGTTCACCGATCCATCGACCGCGACAGTGAACTCGACCTGCACCTCGCCGCTGATGCCGGCCCGCAATGCATCCGGCGGATAGCGCGGCGCCGGTGTGCTCAACGGATGCAATTGGACGGGCGCCGGGGCCGGCGCGGCCTCGGGCGGCGGTGCTTCGTTGGCCGGGGCGGGCGTGGGCGCCGGACGTGCGGGGGCCGGGCGCGGCGTGTCCTGCGCCGGGCGCGGCGCCGGCTGCGCGGGCGTCGGCGTCGGCGCAGAGGCCGGTGCGCTGCGCGCGCTGGTGGTGTCGGCCGGTGGCGGCCCCGGCAGTTGCTGCGACGCCGAAACCTGCTGTTCGCGCTGTTGCTGTGCGCGCTCGCGCGCGATCTGCTGCTGGCGCTCGGCCTCCTGCGCGGCGCCGCGCTGCTGACGCACGGCCGCTTCTTCGGCGGTGGCGATGCTGGTGCGCAATCGGGCAAGCGCCGGGTGGGTGGCGTCCGCACGTTCGATCAGCCCCAGCAGCCGACGCGCCTCGGCAAAATCGCCGCGGTCGCGGTTCTGCTCGGTGGCGATCACGGTGAGCGGCAGCAGGTCGATCAACGCGCTGGTCGCCGCGGCGTCGCCGCGCGTCTTGTCGCGCAGCGCGAGGTAATACTCCATCGCGTTCTCGCCGGGCGGGAAGTACAGCCGGCTGTCCTGGTAGGCCTGGCCGGCGGCCTTGCGCAGGTCGTCGGCCGAGAGCGCGGCCAGCGCATCGTCGGCCGCGCGTTGCTGGCGCGCGGCCTGGTCGGCCGCCTGGCGGCTCACGTCCGCGGTCTCGGCCGGTGCCGTTTCGGGTTCGGGCGTATCGTCGCGGCCGCCGCAAGCGGCCAGGCCAAGCGCCACGCACAACGCCGCGGCCAGCCCGGTCCGCGACGACACTGCGGGCGTCGATCGATTCGAGACCATCATCGTTCCCCAGGGTGCCTGTTCTTCAAAGTGCGTAGCACGCGGCAGCGCAGGCGATTTGTCAACCGCGCAGGTAGGCGTGCGGGCTCCGATTGTAAGCGCGTTGGCAGCATGTTCACCGAATATGTGCGGTTTCAGCGGCGACGCCCGGCACTGGACCGGCCTACTTGCCGATGCAGAAGCTCGAGAAGATATGTCCCAGCAGGTCGTCGGGCAGCACCCTGCCGGTGATCTCGCCGACGGCGTCGTGGGCCACGCGCAGTGCTTCGGCCGTCAGTTCCAGGGTCTGCGCTTGCAGCGTCGCGCGGGCGTCGTCCACCGCATCGGCGGCGACGCGCAGGGCATCGACATGGCGCTGCCGGGCGGTGAACGCGCCTTCGCTGCCCGCGGGTCCGGCGACATGCGTCGCCAGCGCGTCGCGCAGTGCGTCCAGACCCGCCCCTGTGCGCGCGGAGACACGCAACACGTCGTCGTTTGCGGCGGCGTTGCCCTCGAGCAGGTCGCTCTTGTTGTGCACGACCAGACGCGCCGGCACATCGGCGATGTCGCCGGCCACGGCGCGCAGGCCCGCCTGCGGATCGCGCGCATCGAGCACGACGATCGCCAGGTCAGCGCGACGCAGTTCGGCGCGGGCGCGGCGGATGCCTTCGCGCTCGATCGCGTCTCCAGCCTCGCGCAAGCCGGCGGTGTCGACCAGGGTCAGTTCGGCACCGGCGATGCGCACCGTTTCGTGCAGCAGGTCGCGCGTGGTGCCGGCGATCTCGGTGACGATCGCGCGCTCGCTGCCGGCCAGCGCATTGAGCAGCGAGCTCTTGCCCGCATTCGGCGGGCCGACGATCACCGCATGCACACCATCGCGCAGCCGGCGTCCCTGCTCGGCTTCGGCGAGCAGCACGCCCAGCGATACCGCCAGCGCATCGAGCCGCTGCGCCACGGCATCGCCGCCGAGCGCATCGATCGGCTCGTCGGAGAAATCGATCATTGCCTCGACGTGCACGCGCAGGTGCAGCAGCTCGGCGGCCAGTGCATCGCAGCGGGTCGAGAATGCACCATCGAGTGCGCGACGCGCGGCACGTGCGGCGCGCACATCGCCAGCGGCAATCAGGTCGGCGACCGCTTCGGCCTGCGTGAGATCGAGCCGACCGTTGAGGAATGCGCGTTCGCTGAACTCCCCGGGCCGCGCGAGCCGCGCGCCGAGCGCCCGGCAGCGTGCCAGCAGTTCTTGCAGCACGACCGGGCTGCCGTGGACCTGCAGCTCCACAACGTCCTCGCCGGTGTAGCTCGCAGGACCGGCGAACGCGATCGCGATGCCATCGTCGAGCGTCTCGCCGTCGTCGCCACGCAAGCGCACATGATGGGCATGGCGCGGCCGCAACACTCGGCCGCACAGCGCCTGCGCGATCTCGACCGCGCGCGGGCCCGACAACCGCACGATTCCCACGCCTCCAGCACCGGCCGACGTTGCGATCGCAGCGATGGTGTCGGTCGACTGCATCCACACCTCCTCAAAAACCGGGGTCAGAGTGGATTCTCGGAAATCCGGGGCAGAGTGGCGATATGCGAAAACAATCCACGCTGACCCCGGTTCTGGGGTTTGATCAGGCCTTGGCCGGCGCCTCGCTGTAGCGCCTGATCATCCACCACTGCTGCAGCAGACCCAGGCCGCCGTTGGTGACCCAGTACAGCACCAGGCCCGAGGGGAAGAAGATCATGATCACACCGAAGATCAGCGGCATCAGCTGCATGATCTTCTGCTGCATCGGGTCGACGCCAACCATCGGCGTGAGCTTCTGCGTCGCCCACATGATTGCGATGTTGAGCACCGGCAGGATGAAGTAGGGATCGCGCGCAGTCAGATCCTGGATCCACAGCATCCACGGCGTGTGGCGCAGTTCGACCGACTCGAGCAGCACCCAGTACAGTGCGAAGAACACCGGCATCTGCAGCAGCACCGGCAGGCAGCCGCCGATCGGGTTGATCTTCTCCTTCTTGTACAGCTCCATCATCGCCATCTGGAACTTCTGCTTGTCGTCCCCGTAGCGTTCCTTGAGCTGGGCGATGCGCGGCTGGAACTTGCGCATCTTCGCCATCGACTTGTACTGGGCGACCGACAGCGGATAGAGCGCCAGCTTCACCAGCAGCACCAGGCCGATGATCGACCAGCCCCAGTTGCCAATCAGGCCGTGCAACTTGGCCAGCACCCAGAACAGGCCTTCGCCGAGCATCGCAAACAGGGTGAAGCGGCTGTAGTCGACAACGCGGTCGAGACCACGCACGCCCTGCGCCTTGATCAGGTCGACCTGCTTGGGCCCGATCCACAACCGGGCGCTGGTGGCGGCCTGCTGGCCGGCGGCGACCGAAATCGGCGGGCCGAGTTCGCGGATCAGGTAGCGCGGCGCGCCCGTGCTGCGATCGACCTGCATCGAGATCGTGCTCGCATCGTCGGCGCGCGGAATCCAAGCGCTGAAGAAGTGGTGCTGCGCCATCGCGATCCACACCTGGGTGTCCTTCGCGTTGAGCGGGCCGTCGCTTTCGAAGTCGCCGAGCTGGCGGCGGCTGTAGCCGATCTCGCTGCCGAACCAGGTTGCACCGACCAGGCTGTAGGACTCGGGATTGGTCATGCCGCGCTTGACCGCAGGCGCAGTCCGGATCAGCTGGCGATAGGCGAAGCCCTGCCACGGCGCGCTGCCGGCGTTGACGATCTCGTCACGCACTTCGATCGCGTAGTCGGCACGCGAGAACACGAAGTTGCGGCGGATGGTGACGCCGTCGGCACCGGTCCACACGAACGGCACCACCAGGCTGCCTTCGCCATCGGCCAGCGTGTAGGACGTGGCCTGGCCCTCGGGCACGAATGCGCCCTCGTGGCTGGGCGCGGCATTGTTGCCGCTGACCCAACCGGCCTGTGCGGCGTAGTAATGCAGCGGATCGGTATCGAGCATGCGCACCGGCGGGCTGTCGGCGTCGCGGGTCTGCGGGTAGGCCAGAAGATCGGCCTCGACGACGTTGCCGCCATCGAGCACGACGCGCAGCACATCGGTCTGCACCACCACGCGGCGCGCAGCGGCGGCGGCATGGGTCGCCGGCGCCGAGCTCGCTCCGGGCACGGTGGGCGCCGCGGTCGCGGCCGGCGCTTCAGGGACGGCCGCGCCCGGCGCCTGCGGCGTCGGCACGGTCGGCGCGGCGGTGGCGGCGCTGGTCTGGGCCGGCTGCGCAGCAGCTGCCTTCTCCTTGCCCCACTCCATCCAGAGCAGCACGGCGACCATCAGCCAGGCGAGGATCAGGAAAGTACGGATCTGGTTCATCAGGCGGGCAGGCTCATGCGCCGGGCGTGGCCGGCGTGGATGGAATCGGGGAAGCGGGCATTGTGCCGACCGGGGCGGCCAGCGGCAACGCGCGGGCACGTCGCAACGCGGAGAGGAAGGCGGTGCGCAGCGCCGCATTGTCGGCGCCGGCCGCGGGCGGGCGGGCGACGACGACATAGCTGCCGGGTTTCAACTCCGCCTGCAGTAGGCGGAACTGGTCGCGCAGCACCCGCTTGATGCGATTGCGACCGACCGCACGCTTGTCGACCTTGCGCGAAACCGCCAGCCCCAGACGCGCCGGGCCGGGCTCGGGCAACAGGTGCACGGCCAGCAACGGCGACGCGGTCCGCGTCGCGCTGGCAAAAATGCGATCGAAATCGGCACGCGCGCGAACGCGCATGTGCCGCGGGTAGCGGGCACCTGCGTTCATCGGGATGGCGCGGCGGACGGAACGGCGCGCGGCGGGTCGCGGCGCACCATTCCGTCAGGAAGCATCCTAGCGGCGATTAGGCCGAGAGGACCTTGCGGCCCTTGGCGCGGCGACGGGCCAGGATCTTGCGGCCGTCGGCAGTCGCCATGCGGGCACGGAAGCCGTGGTCGCGCTTGCGCTTGAGGTTGCTGGGTTGGTAGGTGCGCTTGGTAGCCATGGTGACGCCTTCTGGGGCAACGCGACGAAAAGGAACCGGAAATTCTAGCGGCGCCGTGCCGGGACGGTCAAGTCGGCCTTCCGGCAGGTGGCGGGCGTGCCGCGGCGTCGCAGGGCGAGCGCCGACAGCGACATGGTAGTCTGCCAGCCCTCTTTCCCGGTGCCGGAAGTCGCGCGGCTGCGCGACGGCCGCACCGTACTTTTTGGTCGATCGCGCGCCCTATGGATGTCTGGCCCCGCTGCCTCCAACGCCTCGAAGCCGAGTATCCGGCCGAGGAAGTCCACACCTGGCTCAAGCCGCTGCAGGCCCGGGCCGATGCGCAGGCCACGGTGCTCTACGCCCCGAATGCGTTCGTCCGCGACGAGGTGCAGGCGCGCTACATGCCGCGCATCCGCGAATTGCTGGCCCATTTCGCCGGCCATGACGAGGTGAGCCTGCAGGTCGGGTCGCTGCCGCGCGCCGCCGTGCCGCCGCCGCAAGCCGCGCCCGCGCCGTTCGGCGAGGCCCGCACCAGCACGCCCGCCGCGCCGATCGAGGCGTTCGCCGGCAACATGGACAGCCATTACACCTTCGACAACTTCGTCGAAGGCCGCAGCAACCAGATGGGCCGGGCCGCGGCCTGGCAGGCCGCACTCAAGCCCGGCGACCGCGCGCACAACCCGTTGCTGCTCTATGGCGGCACCGGCCTGGGCAAGACTCACCTGATGTTCGCCGCCGGCAACGAGATGCGCCGACAGAATCCCCGCGCGCGCGTGCTGTATCTGCGCTCGGAGGAGTTCTACAGCGCGTTCTTCCGCTCGATCCAGGAAAAGACATCGGATCAGTTCAAGCGCCAGTTCCGCCAGATCGACGCGCTGCTGATCGACGACATCCAGTTCTTCGCCGGCAAGGACCGCACCCAGGAGGAGTTCTTCCACACCTTCAATACGCTGTTCGACAGCAAGCAGCAGATCATCATGACCTGCGACCGCTACCCGCGTGAGGTCGACGGCCTGGAGCCGCGGCTCAAGTCGCGGCTGGCATGGGGGCTGTCGGTGGCGATCGACCCTCCGGACTTCGAGACGCGCGCGGCGATCGTGCTGGCCAAGGCCGCCGAGCGCGGCACCCAGGTGCCCGACGACGTGGCGTTCCTGCTGGCCAAGAAGATGCATTCGAACGTGCGTGACCTCGAGGGCGCGCTCAACACGCTGGCCGCGCGCGCGAACTTCATGGGCCGGGCGATCACGGTCGAGTTCGCGACCGAGACGCTGCGCGATCTGCTGCGCGCCCAGCAGCAGGCGATCAGCATCGCCAACATCCAGAAGGTCGTCGCCGACTACTACGGCCTGCAGATCAAGGACCTACTGTCCAAGCGCCGTACGCGCTCGCTGGCGCGCCCCCGTCAGGTCGCGATGGCGCTGTCCAAGGAGCTGACCGAGCACAGCCTGCCGGAAATCGGCGAGGCCTTTGCCGGGCGCGACCACACGACGGTGCTGCATGCCTGCCGCCAGATCCGCACCCTGATCGAAAGCGACGGCAAGTTGCGCGAGGATTGGGACAAGCTGATCCGCAAGCTCAGCGAGTAAGCTGCGAAAATCCGGGGACTGCACAACACCGGGACGCGCAGTGGACAGCATGTGGACAATTTCGGACCTGCAAACTTGTCCACAGCTTGATCCACTTCTCCACAGGCACTGTCCACCGGGTTTGAAGTCAGGAAATCTTGTTTTAAATCAGTTGCTTAGATGAGATATCACCCGGTTTTCGCTGCATCCAGCTCCACCTTTTTTAGATTTATAACCATCTTAAGAAAGCACGGCTCAAGGGGATAACACCGACATGCGCTTCAGTCTGCAACGCGAAACCCTGCTCAAGCCGCTGGCCCAGGTCGTCAACGTCGTCGAGCGGCGTCAGACCCTGCCCGTGCTGGCGAACCTGCTGGTCCAGGTCCAAGGCGGCCAGCTGTCGTTGACCGGTACCGACCTAGAAGTCGAGATGGTCTCGCGCCGCGCCGTCGACGACGCGCAGGACGGTGAGACCACCATTCCGGCGCGCAAGCTGTTCGACATCGTTCGTGCGCTGCCCGACGGCAGCAAGGTCGCGATCTCGCAGTCGGGCGACAAGATCACGGTGCAGGCCGGTCGCAGCCGCTTCACGCTGGCAAGCCTGCCGGCGGGTGATTTCCCCTCGGTGGACGAGGTTGAGGCGACCGAGCGCATCGCAGTGCCGGAAGCCGCGCTCAAGGAACTGATCGAGCGGACCGCGTTCGCGATGGCGCAGCAGGACGTGCGCTATTACCTCAACGGCCTGCTGTTCGACCTGGGCGAGACCCGCTTGCGTTGCGTCGCGACCGACGGCCACCGCCTGGCGCTGTGCGAGACCGAGCTCGAAGCGGCAGTGCAGACCAAGCGTCAGATCATCCTGCCGCGCAAGGGCGTGACCGAGCTGCAGCGCTTGCTCGAGGGCGGTGACAAGATCCTGGAGCTGGAGCTGGGCCGCAACCATCTGCGGGTCAAGCGTGACGATGTGACGTTCACCAGCAAGCTGATCGACGGCCGTTTCCCCGACTACGAGGCGGTGATTCCGATCGGCGCCGATCGCGAGGTTTCGGTGGACCGCGAACTGCTGCGCGCGGCGCTGCAGCGCGTGGCGATCCTGTCCAACGAAAAGTACCGTGGCGTGCGTGTCGAGGTCTCGCCGGGGATGCTGCGGATCAACGCGCACAACCCCGAGCAGGAAGAGGCGCACGAAGAGGTCGAGGCCGACACCAAGGTCGATGAGCTCGCAGTGGGCTTCAACGTCAACTACCTGCTCGACGCCCTAACCGCGCTGCGCGGCGAACAGGTGATCCTGAAGTTGCGCGATGCCAACTCCTCGGCGCTGGTGCGCGAGGCCGCGGACGAGCGCAGCCGCCATGTGGTGATGCCGTTGCGTCTCTGACGCCCGGTCTATCATGCGCGGGCCCGCCCGACGCAATGTTTCACGTGGAACAAGCGCCCGGTCATGCCGGGCGTTTTCCGTTTTCGACCCTACAGGACCTGCGTGCAGCTCACCCGTCTCGATCTTGGCCGCGTAAGGAACCTGGACGCGGTCTCCCTCGCGCCGGGGCCGCGCTTGAACCTGCTGCTCGGTGCGAACGGGGCGGGCAAAAGCAGCGTGCTCGAGGGCCTGCATCTGCTTGCCTACGGTCGCAGCTTCCGTGGCCGGGTGCGTGACGGCCTGATCCAGCGCGGCGCCGACGCATTGGAGGTGTACGCGGAGTGGCAACCGGATCCTGCGCGGCCCGAGCACCGGCGGCGCGCGGGGCTGCGGCATAGCGGGCAGGCGTGGACGGGACGGCTGGACGGCGTGTCCGTGAGCCAGCTCGGTGAGTTGTGTGCCGCGCTGATGGTCGTGACCTTCGAGCCCGGCAGCCACGCGTTGATTTCCGGGGGAAGCGAGATTCGGCGGCGCTACCTCGATTGGGGGCTGTTCCACGTGGAACATGACTTCCTGGCGCAATGGCGGCGCTATGCGCGGGCGCTGCGCCAGCGTAACGCGTTGCTGAAGGCCGGCGTCGGTGGCTCGCAGCTGGACGCCTGGGATCACGAACTCGCGGAAGCGGGCCAGCCGCTCGATCTGCGCCGGGAGGCCTATCTGGGCCGACTGCAGGGAGCATTGCAGCGCATCGCGGCGGTGCTGGCCCCGGGACTGGGCGAGGTGACTCTCTCGTTCCTGCCCGGGTGGCGCAGGAACGACCTGTCGCTGGCGGATGCGCTGCTGGTCGCGCGCGACAGGGACCGTGCGCTTGGCCATACGTCCGTCGGTCCGCACCGCGCGGATTGGCGGATCGCGTTCGAAGCGCGGCCCGAGCAGGGCCTGCTGTCGCGCGGGCAGGCCAAACAGGCCGCGCTGTGCTGCCTGCTGGCGCAGGCGGCGGACTGTGCAGATGCGGCTGCGGGGCACTGGCCGGTCGTGGCATTGGACGATCTGGCATCGGAGCTGGATCGCGATCACCAGCGCCAGGTACTCGAGTTTCTGCATGCCGTGGATGCGCAGGTCCTGCTGACAGGCACGGAGCAGCCCCCGCACTGGCCGGCGGCGTTGCTGGACGGGGCGCGTGTGTTCCACGTGGAACACGGCAGAATCGAAAGCGGCAACTAGGCTGAATGGGCCCGTTGCGTCAGCCGTCGGGGCGCAGAGTGATGTTCCACGTGAAACCACGGCGGGCGGGTAGGTGTGGGGGCGTGTTCCACGAGGAACCTTACTTGCCCCGCCGCGCACGCCTGTCCGGCCGCAGTATCCGCGGCCGGACAGGCTGCGTTCTTTCGACTGGAGGCGGCATGATCCGCTGGGACGGTGGTGTTGCCGACAAGCGCGCCCGCCCCCCAGCGAGCGGCCTGCGTTCCCGCGTTTCGCAACTGGGTAGCGAGGAGTCGCGGACGGCTCCCCTGCCTTAGCCACTGCCGCCGGCTCCGGGGCCGGCGTTGGATGGCAGGGCGCTGGCTGCGGAGTCTCAACCGCGCCGCCGTCGTCGTAGCCTCACCGTGGCCTCCGGCCAGCACCTGCCCGACTCCACGTCGGGTACGTGCCAAGGGCCCCTAGAATCCCCGGCGCTTTTCTCGGGGTATCAGCCCGACAGTCCGCGACGCGTCGCAAGGTCGCCAGCGACCGCTTGCGTGCGACGCGCTATCAGACGCGGTCACGGGGCGGGTAATCACAGTCGCTCACCGTCAAGAACGGACGTCCCCGCTGCGCAGGGCTTTCAGGCATTGGACGGGGCGAAGAGGTTGGCTTCGGACAGGAGCTGGCGTTGCGCCCAATCCACCACACCGTGACGCGCTGCCGACCTGCCCAACGCCAGCAACGTGCGCTGTTGAACGCAAAGGTTCCACGTGGAACCACCCTCGGGAGGCCCGGGGGCGGGGTGGTATGATGGCCGTCTATGCCGGCCTGTTCGACCGCCGCATGGCGCCTCGCGGCGCTTGCGCGTCGCGGACCGCGCGCCTGCCAGACAGCGAATCGAATGAGCGACGAGACCATCCCCGGCGGCGCCCCCGCCAATACCGATTACGACTCCACCCGGATCACCGTGCTGCGCGGCCTCGAAGCCGTCCGCAAGCGGCCCGGCATGTACATCGGCGACGTGCACGATGGCACCGGCCTGCATCACATGGTGTTCGAAGTCGTGGACAACGCGATCGACGAAGCGCTCGCCGGCCATGCCGACGAGGTCGTCGTGACGATCCACGAGGACGGGTCGGTCTCGGTGTCGGACAACGGCCGTGGTATCCCGGTCGACATCCACAAGGAAGAGGGCGTGTCGGCGGCGCAGGTCATCATGACCCAGCTGCACGCCGGCGGTAAGTTCGACGACAACAGCTACAAAGTCTCCGGCGGCCTGCATGGCGTGGGCGTCTCGGTGGTCAACGCGCTGAGCGAGAAGCTCACGCTCGACATCTGGCGAGACGGCTACCACCATCACCAGGAATACGCGACCGGCGAGCCGGTGGCCCCGCTCGAGCGCCGCGAGCCCTCGACCAAGCGCGGCACCACGCTGCGCTTCTGGCCGGCGGTGGCGACGTTCACCGACGTCACGTTCCACTACGACATTCTGGCCCGGCGTCTGCGCGAGCTCTCGTTCCTCAACTCCGGCGTCAAGGTCACGCTTGTCGACCTGCGTGGGGAAGGGCGGCGCGATACCTACCAGTACGAAGGCGGCATCCGGTCGTTTGTCGAACACCTGGCCCAGCTCAAGACGCCGCTGCACCCGAATGTGATATCCGTCACAGGCGAGCAGAGCGGCATCACCGTCGATGTCGCGCTGCAGTGGACCGACGCGTACCAAGAAACGATGTTCTGCTTCACCAACAACATCCCGCAGAAGGACGGCGGCACGCATCTGCAGGGTTTCCGCGCTGCGCTCACGCGCACGCTGACGCAGTACATCGAGCACAACGGCATCGCCAAGCAGGCCAAGGTCGCGCTGTCGGGCGACGACATGCGCGAGGGTATGATCGCGGTGCTGTCGGTGAAGGTGCCCGACCCGAGCTTCTCGTCGCAGACCAAGGAAAAGCTGGTCTCGTCCGAGGTGCGCCCGGTCGTCGAAAGCGCGTTCGGCCAGCGGCTGCAGGAGTTTCTCGAGGAGAACCCGAACGAGGCGCGTGCGATCGCCGGCAAGATCGTCGACGCCGCCCGCGCGCGCGAGGCCGCCCGCAAGGCCCGTGACCTGACCCGACGCAAGGGCGCGCTGGACATCGCCGGCCTGCCGGGCAAGCTCGCCGACTGCCAGGAAAAAGACCCGGCGCTGTCGGAACTGTTCATCGTCGAGGGCGACTCGGCCGGCGGCTCGGCCAAGCAGGGGCGCAATCGCCGCAACCAGGCGGTGCTGCCGCTGCGCGGCAAGATCCTCAACGTCGAGCGCGCGCGGTTCGACCGCATGCTCGCGTCGGCCGAAGTCGGCACGCTCATCACCGCGCTCGGCACGGGCATCGGCAAGGACGAGTACAACCCCGACAAGCTGCGCTACCACCGCATCATCATCATGACCGACGCCGACGTCGACGGCTCGCATATCCGCACGCTGCTGCTGACGTTCTTCTATCGGCAGATGCCGGAGCTGATCGAGCGCGGGCATGTCTACATCGGCCTGCCGCCGTTGTACAAGATCAAGCAGGGCAAGAACGAGCTCTACCTCAAGGACGACGCCGCGCTCGACGCCTATCTGGCCGGCAATGCGGTCGAGGGCGCACAGCTGATTCCGGCGGCTGGCGAACCGGCGATCGAAGGCGTCGCTCTGGAGCGGCTGCTGCTCGATTTCGCCGCGGCCAAGGAAGCGATCGCGCGCAACGCGCACCGCTACGATCCGGCCGTGCTGGAACTGCTGCTCGACGCCGCGCCGCTGTCCGGCGATGCCGAGGCCGCGCAGGACGCATTGCGTGCGCTGGAAGGGCGCCTCAACCAGTCCGGGCTCGGCCGTCCGCGCTATCGGTTCTCGGTGCAGCCGGCCAATGAATCGCGCGGCGCCGTGCTGACGATCGAACGTCAGCACATGGGCGTCGACCTGATCCAGATGGTGCCGCTGGCCGCGCTCGAAAGCGGCGACCTGCGCGCCGTCGGCGAGGTCGCGCGCCAGCTGCACGGCCTGATCCGCGAGGGCGCGCAGATCGTTCGCGGCAATCGCGCCCAGCCGGTGAAGACCTTCGCCGGCGCCCAGGCGTGGCTGCTCGAGGAGGCCAAGAAGGGACGTCAGATCCAGCGCTTCAAGGGCCTGGGCGAAATGAACCCCGAGCAGCTGTGGGACACCACCGTCAATCCCGAAACGCGGCGTCTGCTGCAGGTGCGGATCGAGGATGCGGTGGCGGCCGATGAGATCTTCAGCACGCTGATGGGCGACGTCGTCGAGCCGCGCCGCGCCTTCATCGACGACAACGCGCTCAAGGTCGCCAACCTCGACGTCTGAGGGCCGTGACCACGCGACCTGCGCCGTGCAGGCCGTCGTGCGCCCGGATTGACGGAACGTTAATCCGGGCCGCACTACAACGGATGCCCTGATCATCCGTATCGAGCAAGGGGAAGCCCGACCATGAAAGCGCCTATCGCAGCCGCCGCCGTCGCGTTGCTGCTGACCGCCTGCGCCACCACCACCTCGCCGACCGGGCGCACCCAGTACGTGGGCGGCGTTTCGCAGGCGCAGCTCAACCAGATGGGCGAGCAGGCGTTCGCCGAGACCAAGGCCAAGACCCGCCAGTCCACCGACGCCCGGCAACAGGCCTATGTGCGCTGTATCGTGACCGACATCGTGCGTGAGTTGCCCGCCAACTGGCAGCAGCTCAAGTGGGAGTCGGTGGTGTTCGTGGACGACAACCCCAACGCCTTCGCGTTGCCCGGTGGCAAGGTCGGCGTGCATACCGGCATCCTGACCGTGGCCAAGAACCAGGACCAGCTGGCGGCGGTCATCGCGCACGAGATCGGCCACGTCTACGCCAACCATCACGACGAGCGGATCACCCGCCAGCTCGGCGCCCAGGGCGCGCTCGGCGTGGCCGGTGCGTTGCTCGGCTCGCGCTACGGCGAAGGCGCGCAGCAGACGACCAGCCAGCTTGGCGGCGCAGCACTGCAGGCCACGTTCCTGCTGCCCGGCACCCGGACCCAGGAAACCGAGGCGGACGTGGTGGGGCAGGAGCTGATGGCCAAGGCCGGTTTCGACCCGCGCGCGGCCGTCGCGCTGTGGCAGAACATGATCACCGCCAGCGGCGGCAACCAGCCGCCGCAGTGGCTGTCGACACACCCCAACCCGCAGAACCGCATCGCCGAATTGCAGGCGCGTGCGAATTCACTGGTGCCGGTCTACGAACAGGCCCGCGCCGCCGGCCGCCGTCCCAACTGCGGCTGAGCCCTCTGCCCACGATGGCGACCCGTCGGCCATAATCGCCCCCCAAAGACTCCTGCGCCCGCGCTCGCGGCGCATCCACCCCAATCGAGGTGACCCGATGTCCAAGTCCCGTTTTTCCCACAAGGCGCTGGTCGCCGCGATGACCACCGCGCTGCTGGCCTTCGGCGCGCCGGCGATGGCGCAGGACGACGGCGGCAGCGATCGCAGCGAGCGCAGCAGCCGTGCGGATCGCAGCTCGCGCTCGGCCGACCGCAGCGAGCGTCGCGGCGGTCGCCAGGCGGAGCAGAAGGAAGAAGCGCGTTATCCCAATGCCACGCGCAAGGAGCCGGGCGTGCAGGCCAGCCAGCGTCTGGTCAAGGATCTCAATGCGCTGTCGGAAGCCTATAACGCGCAGGACGCGCAGAAGGGGCTGCCGCTGGCCGAGCAGATCATCGCCAACGAGCGCGCCAACGAGTACGACAAGTCCATGGCCGCTTTGCTCGCCGGCCAGTTCCTGCTCAACGACGACAACGCACGCGCGATCACCTACCTCGAACAGGCGATCGCCGGCGGTGGCCTGGACAACAACAACCATTTCCAGGCGATGCTGATCGTCGCCCAGTTGCAGGCACAGGAGCAGGATTACGCCGCTGCGCTGGCGTCGCTGGAGCGCTACCTCGCCGAATCCGGCTCGTCCGATCCCAAGGATCAGGCGCTCAAGGGCAACCTGCTCTATCGCCTGGAGCGTTACCCCGAGGCGATCGCCACGCTCAAGCCGTTGGTCGAAGGCGGCGGCGAGGTCGATCCGCAGTGGACGCAGGTACTGATGGGCGCCTACGCCGAGTCGGGCAACAGCGCCGAGGCGACGCGCCTGGCCGAGCAGGTCGCGCAGGCCACGCCGGATGACAAGCGCTCGCAGATCAACCTCGCAGTCTCGTACCTGCAGACCGATCAGAACGACAAGGCGATCGAGGTCTTCGAGCGTCTGCGCAGCAGCGGCCAGCTGACCGAGGACACCGAGTACCGCAACCTCTACGCGCTCTACCTCAACAGCGAGGGCAAGGAGCGCGAGGCGATCGCGGTGATCAACGAAGGCCTGCAGAAAAACATCCTGCCGTCCGACTACCGCACGCTCTCGGCGCTCGCTCAGGCCTACTACTTCTCCGACCAAATCGAGCCGGCGATCGAGACCTGGCGCAAGGCGGCGCCGCTGGCCGAGAACGGCGAGACCTACCTCAACCTGGCGCGTGCACTGCATCAGGAAGGCCGCAGCGCGGAAGCCAAGGAAGCTGCGCGTCAGGCCATCGCCAAGGGGCTCAAGTCCAATGCCGACGCGGAGCGAATCATCTCCGCCCGTTAAGGAAAAGTTCTGCGCGTCACGGATGGTGCACGTTACTCGGATTGGTATAAGCTTCAGGATTCCTGCCGCCAGACAGGGCAGCAGGTTGACCTTTCCACCGGAGCGTTTCGCTCTGGCCTCACGTGAGTTCTCCGCATGACGCAACGCTCGACGACGACCAACGACGAAGACGAAGGCCTGAACTGGGCCCGCATCGCCGGATTCACGATGGTGGTCGCCTTCCACGCCGCCGCGGTCATGCTGCTGCTGGCGCCGGTGAATCCGCCCAACGCGGCCCCCGAGGAAGAGATGGCCACCCGCGTGGTCATCATCGAGCCGCCGCCGCCGCCCCCCCCGCCGCCGCCGCCGCCGCCGGAACCGCCGAAGCCGCAGCCCATTAAGGAGTTGTCGCCGCCGCGACCGACACCGGTGCCACCGCCGCCGGAAGCGCCGCCGGTCGTGTTCGACGACCCGTCGCCGATGGATGCGCCGGCCCCGCCGCCGGCTCCGCCCGCGCCCCCCGCGCAGGTCGCCGACATCGGTGCCAGCGTCGACATCTCGTCGAAGAACATGAACCCGCCGCGCTACCCGCCGGCCGCTGCCCGCGCCCAGATCGAGGGCACCGTCATCCTCGTCATCGACGTCGATGCGCAGGGCAATGTCACCAATGTTTCGGTCGAGAAGTCCAGCCGCAACCGCGATCTCGACCGCGCCGCGATCGAGGCCGCACGCAAGTGGTCGTTCGCACCGGCGATGAAGGATGGCCAGCCGGCCGCCGGTCGCGTCCGCGTCCCGGTCGACTTCAGCCTGAGTTGATCATGGCGGCCTGACGGCCGCGCAGATTCGGCGCCCGTCCGCGGGCGCCTGTTAGTCCCCGCGCCACGTTCCACTTCTTCAAACCACTACATCTAGAAGGTAAGCGTTATGCTGCAGGAAACCACCACCGCCCCGACCGGAGCCGGCAACGCTGCAGCCCTGCAGCAGATGGGCTTTGCGGACATGATTCAGCACATGGACGCGGTCGGCTGGGTCGTCCTCATCGTGCTCGTCACGATGTCGGCCATGTCGATCTACTGGATCATCTACAACGCGATCAAGAATGCCCGCCTGCGCGGCAGCTCGGACCGCGTCATCAACACGTTCTGGGAAACCACGAACGCTCAGGACGCGATCCGTCACATGGAAGAGCAGCCCAAGAGCGAGCCCTTCTCGAAGGTCGCCCTGGACGCCGCCCAGGCCGCCGCGCATCACCAGCGTCACGAGGGCTCGCGCCTGGTCGAATCGCTGAACCGTTCGGAGTTCGTCGACCGCGCGCTGCGTCAGGCCGTCACCCGTGAATCGCTGAAGCTCGAGAACGGCCTGACCGTGCTCGCGACCGTCGGTGCGACCGCACCGTTCGTCGGTCTGCTCGGTACGGTGTGGGGCATCTACCGCGCGCTGATCCGCATCGGCGCCAGCGGCCAGGCCGACATCGGCGCAGTGGCCGGTCCCGTGGGCGAGGCGCTGATCATGACCGCGATCGGTCTGGGCGTCGCGATCCCGGCGGTGCTGGGCTACAACTTCTTCGTCCGCCTCAACCGCGGCACGAACAACAAGCTCGACACGTTCGCGCACGACCTGCACGACTTCTTCGCCACCGGTTCGCGCGTCGGCGATGCCGTCCCGCCGGCCAAGGTCTAAGAACGTACGTCAGTAGCGACAACGGAGTCCCGATATGGCTTTCAGCTCAGGTGGTGGCGGTAACGACAAGGTCAACGCCACGATCAACATCGTCCCGCTTGTCGACGTCATGCTGGTGCTGCTGATCATCTTCATGGTCACGGCACCGATGATGGCGCACAAGGTCAAGGTCGAGTTGCCGCAGGCCAATCTGGACGAGCGTCCGGATACGGCGCCCCCGGCGCCTCCGATCACGGTCGCGATCACCGACAGTGGCGAGATCTACGTCAACGACGAGCCGGTGTCGATCGAGTTGCTCGAGAGCACGCTGTCGGTCGAGGCGCAGAAGACGCCTCAGCCGCCGGTGAACATCCGGGCCGACTCGACCGCGAAATACCGGGTCGTCAACCAGGTGGTCAACGTTGCGCAGGCCCAGGGCATGCGCAAGGTCGGCTTCGTGGCGACGACCGAAAGCAACTAAACCGGAGCATCACCCATGGCATTTTCATCCGGTGGCGAAGGCCCGATGGCCGACATCAACATCATTCCGCTCTGCGACGTGATGTTGGTGCTGCTGATCATCTTCATGGTGACGGCGCCGCAGTTGTCCTATCCGATCGACATCGACCTGCCGCAGCGCTCCTCGACGCCGCCTGACAATCCGGTGGAACCGCCGGAACCGATCAAGCTGCGCATCGACGGCTCGGGCCAGATCTTCTGGAACGACAGCCCGACGCCGGTCTCGGCGCTGCGCAACATGATGGAATCGGAAGTCCAGCGCGATCCGACCAACCAGCCCACGCTGGAGATCGACACCAACGAGGACGCCGATTACGGCGTGCTGGCGAAGGTGTTGGCCGAGGCCAAGAACGCGCAGATGCTCAAGATCGGATTCGTCCGCAAGTAATCCGCAGTACCGCCGACGCGCCTGCAGCACGCTCGGCGCTTACCCCGCTTCATTTGACGCCGCCTTCGGGCGGCGTTTTTTTTCGCAGGGTTCGGTGACGCGGACGCATGGCGGCGTGGCTGCATATGCGCGAACACGATGCGCGTGACGTGCGTCGATGAGTGCACTCGACTGGCATGGTTCGCCATCCATGTGCGGATGACACGAGGCGAACCCGGCACGAAGCGTCTTCATTTCCAACCGGCTCCCATCAGGAGCGCAATGCATCTGCGATGCGGGGAAAGGAGCCAAGCGGCTTGTGCGATGGCGCGCCTCCCTGTGCGTGGCATGCGGGAGATCCCAAATCACCTCCCCCGCATGCGGGGGAGGACGGCGCGCTTGGCGCGCCGGGTGGGGGCGGGGCCTTGGAGGATTTCGATCCGCGGCAGTGGCGGACTCACCAGCTGGGAAGCCGATCCGACGTCAGACCTGCGCGTTGACGATCGCGAGATAACGACGGACCGTCGCAGCGAGGCCGTCGTAGAGGGCCTCGCCGATCAGGGCGTGGCCGATGGAGACTTCATCCACGGGAGCGAGCGCGTCGAGCAGGGCGCCGAGGTTGGCTTGGCTCAGGTCGTGACCGGCGTTGACGCCCAAGCCCGCGGCACGCGCGCGGCAGGCGGTGTCGACGAGGCTGGGCAGCGCGGCGTCGGGCGTGCCGGCGGCGAAGGCCTCAGCCCACGGGCCGGTGTAGAGCTCGATGCGGTCGGCGCCTGTCGACACCGCCGCCTCGATGTCGGCGCCGGCATCGGCGAACAGGCTGACGCGACAGTCCAAGGCGTGCAACTGGGTGACAAGCGGGCGCAGCGTGGCGCTGTCACGGGCGAAGTCGAAGCCGTGGTCGGAGGTCAGCTGTGCATCGCCATCGGGCACCAGCGTGACTTGCGCGGGTCGGACCTGTGCGCACAGGGCGAGCAGGCCGGGATAGGCGCCGCGCGCGGGAGCGAACGGATTGCCCTCGATGTTGAACTCGACGCCGCGCGCGGCCGTCAATGCGCCCAGCGCGAGGACATCGTCGGTGCGGATGTGCCGGGCGTCGGGGCGTGGGTGCACGGTGATGCCGTGCGCGCCGGCGTCCAGGCAGACCCGGGCGGCGTGCAGCACGTCGGGATCGTGCCCGCCGCGCGAGTTGCGCAGCACGGCGATCTTGTTGAGGTTGACGCTCAGCCGCGTCGTACGCCGTGCAGGCGCGCCCAGCGCATCGCTCATGCGCTGGGCGGGGGCGGCACGTCCGGCGTCGCGGCTGTGGCGGCGCGGCGGGCTTGCGCCTGCTCGCGCAGACGGCGCAGTTCCACCGGGTCGACCATCATCGCTTCGCTGCGGCTGCGTTCGCCCACGCGCTGGGCCAGCAGGCCGAGCACGCCGACGACGACCAGCGCCAACGACAACAGCAAGGCGACCACCGCCACCGGCACCGATGTGGTGGTGAACGCAACGACGATCGCGCCGAGCGCGAGCAGCAGCAACAACCACGACATGGGCAAGGCCTCCGCCTGACTTGGGTGCAGTCTAACCGCTCGCCGGCGCAGCGCCAGAGGCCGATCGCGACCTGCCGTCGGGCCGCGGTCGGTCGGTGTCGTCGCCCATCGTTGCGCGCCTGCGCTCAGGCGAACCCAGGCGGCAGGTGGGCTGCGACCCGTGCCCAGTCGCGGGCGATCGTGGCGGCGATCCGGCCGCGCGGACGCGGTGCCGGCCCGACATGGACCCGCAGGTGGGCCGCCAGCCACGCGTCCGGCCAGCCCGACCAGATACCGGCCACGCTGCGCAGGTTGGGCGCCAGGACCGGGTAGACCTCGCCCCACAGGACACGGTGCACCTCGGCGGCGGTGTAGCCGGTCTCGCGCACCACGCGGGCGATCGCGACGATCGTGGTGTCGTCGATCTCGGTGTCGAGAAACAGGTCTGACAGCGCCTGCCAGAGCTGCAGCCGCTTCGGCTCGACGGGCGCTGTGTTGCTCAAAGCCATGGGAGCTTGTCCTCGTGTGCGCACGCGCGCTGCTCGGATGCGCCGTGCGTGTCCAGCTACAGCAGCGGCGAGCACAGCCGCGCCAGCGCTTCGGGCAAGCGTGCGGTCAGCAGCGGGCGGTGTCTGCCGCGCTGCACGCGTGGGGCATGCGCGAACTCGCGCTCGATGATCTGTGCGAGCGCGGCCGCGACGCCCGGATCGTCGAACAGCACCGACAGCTCGAAGTTCAGCCGGAAGCTGCGGTGGTCGAAATTCGCGCTGCCGATGATCGCCAGGCTGTCGTCGATCAGCAGCGACTTGCTGTGCAGCATCCGCGAGCGGTACTCGTAGATCTTGACCCCGGCCACCAGCAGCTGGCCGAAGTACGACCGCGCGGCGAGCGTCACCAATTGCGAGTCGCTGGTGCGCGGCACCAGCAGGCGGACGTCGAGCCCGGCGAGTGCGGCCGAGGTCAGCGCCATCATCGCCGCCTCGCCCGGCACGAAGTAGGGCGTCGTCAGCCACACCCGATGCCGCGCGGCATGGATCGCGCCGACATGCAGGCGGTGGATGGCCTCCCAGTTCGAGTCCGGCCCCGAGGTCAGCACCTGGGTGCGGATCGGGCCGGAATCTGCGGCCGGGGTCTGCGCCTCGACGTCGGCGAGGAAGTCGCGTCGGCCGGTCGCGTAGGCCCAGTCCTCGGCGAACACCAGCTGCAGCACGCGCACGGACTTGCCGATCAGCCGCATGTGCAGGTCGCGGTAGGCGTCGGCGCGCAGGCGCTCGTCCTGCTCGTCGGTGACGTTCATGCCGCCGGTGTAGCCGATCCGACCGTCGATCACGACCAGCTTGCGATGGGTGCGCAGGTTGGTCCACGGGCGTTTCCAGATCTTCCCGAAACGCATCGGATGGAACCAGGCGAGCTCGCCGCCCGCCTCGAGCAAGGGCGCGAAGAAGCTGCGCCGAGCACGGGTGCCGACGAAATCGAGCAGCAGCCGCACGTGGACCCCGGCGCGCGCGCGCTCGACCAGGGCATCGCGCAGCGCGGAGCCGGTCGAGTCGGGCTCGAAGATGTAGTACTCCAGGTGCACGTGATGGCGCGCCTTTGCGATGTCGGCGAGCAAGGCGGTGTACTTCGCCGCGCCGTCGACCAGCAGGTCGACCTCGGCCGACGAGGTTGCCGGCAGGCTGGTGGTGTTTTGCGCCAGGCGCACCAACTCTGCGGCCTCGCCCTCCTCGGCGTCGACCTGGGCACTCTGCATCGAGGCCCGGCTGCGGCTGCGGCGCAGCCGATTGCGGTGGATCTTCTGCGGTCCGAAGACGTGGTAGATCAGAAAGCCCACGTAGGGCAGCAGCGCCAGGCCGAGCAGCCAGCTCAGGGTCGCGACCGGCTCGCGCTTCTGCAGCACGATCCAGCCGCCCAGCAGGACCAGATAGAGCAACCAGCCGACGGCCAGGAGCGTGAGCAGGTGCGGGGCGGTGACGAGCGAATCCCAGGCGCGCTGCACGGTCGGTTCCTGCCATGGCGGCGCCGGTCGCGCCGCATACAGGATAAATGCGCGCGCGGCCGCTGCGATGACGGGCGCGTCGCACCCGTTGAGACGCCAGCCCGGCATCGTGGACCGATGAGCGCCGACCGCCTCCGCCCGCCCGTGCCCGTGGCCCGCAAGGGGCGCGGCAGCGCGTCCTGGGTCACCGGACGCTACGAAAAACAGGCCACGGTGGCCGAGGATGACGGCTGGGAGGCGCTGCAGATGCTGCAGGACGAGGCCTCGGCGCCGGAGACCGTGGTCGTCGAGGAGCGCGCGCGCAGCGTGCTCAGCCGCAACCGATCGCCCGATGTCGGTTTCGACCGTTCGGTCAATCCCTACCGCGGCTGCGAGCATGGCTGCATCTACTGCTTCGCGCGGCCCTCGCACGCCTACCTCGACCTGTCGCCCGGCCTGGACTTCGAGACCCGGCTGTTCGCCAAGACCAATGCCGCCGAACGGCTGCGCATCGAGCTCGCCAAGCCGGGCTATGTCTGTGCGCCGCTGGCGCTGGGCATCAACACCGACGCCTACCAACCCATCGAGCGCCGCTACCAGTTCACCCGTGAGCTGATCGCGCTGCTGGCCGAGACCCGGCATCCCTTCAGCCTGATCACCAAGAGCGCAGGCATCGTGCGCGACCTCGACCTGCTGGCGCCGCTGGCGGCCCAGGGGCTGGTGACGGTGCACTTTTCGGTGACCACGCTCGACAACCGCCTGTCGGCCCGCATGGAGCCACGGGCGGCCGCGCCGCATGCGCGCCTGCGCGCGATGCGCGCGCTGGCGGCGGCCGGCATTCCGGTCGGGGTCATGGTCGCGCCGGTGGTGCCGGCGATCACCGACCACGAACTGGAGGCGATCCTGGGTGCTGCGCGCGAGGCGGGTGCCGACTCGGCGGGTTATGTGCTGCTGCGTCTGCCGCACGAGCTCAAGACGCTGTGGCGCGAATGGCTGGACCTGCACTATCCCGATCGCGCCCAGCACGTGATGAGCCTGCTGCAGCAACTCCACGGCGGGCGCGACTACGACAGCCGCTTCGGCCACCGCATGCGCGGCCAGGGGCCGTTCGCCGACCTGCTCGCCCACCGCTTCGCCAGGGCGCGCCGCGCGCTGGGCTTTAGCCGGCTGCCGGCGCTGCGGACCGACCTGTTCGTCGCGCCGCGCCCGCCCTCGCCGCAGGGCACGCTGTTCTAGCGCCCATTCACGGCGCGTGCACGGTACGTCCACGCCTGGATTTTCTACACTGTAGGGCTTCCCGCCGCCTGCGCCGAGCATGCCCGACGCTGTCTCCCCGCCCTCGCCCGGTGCCCCCACCGGGGCGATCGATGTGTTCGACCATCTCGTCACCGGTCTGGCGCAGCTCGCGCCCGACGGCACGTGGCGGCGCGTCAATGCCGCCTTGGCGGGCTGGCTCGACCGTCGCCCCGATGCGCTGGTCGGCACCGCCGCGCATCGTCAGGCGTTGACACCGGTTGCCTTGCAGCTCGACCAGGCGCTGGCCGGGTTTGCCGATGGGGGCAACGGCCTGCACGGGATCCCGGTCACGATCGACCGGGGCGAGGACAGGGCACGCTCGCTGCAGGTGACGTTGACCCCGCTGCCGGGCGGCGATGCGCTGCTGCAGGTCCACGATGTCACCGCGCTGCGGGCCATGGAGCTGCTGCAGGAGACGCTGGCATTCGGCATCTCGCACGAGCTGCGGGCGCCGGTGCGCACGATCGAGCAGTTCTCCCGGCGCCTGGCCGCGCAGGGCGAGGATGCCGACGCTGTCGTGGTGCGCGACCATGTGCAGCGGATCCGCGGCGCGGCGACCCAGGCCGGGGGCCTGATCGACGCGCTGCTTGAGACCATGCGCGCCGCGCGTCCGCCGCGGCAGCTCGGGCCCGTCGACATCAGCTTGCTCGGCGACTGGATCTGCGCCGAGTTGCAGGATGCCGATCCCGGGCGCGCGGCGCAGATCCATGTCGCCCCCGGGCTGTGGGCCTGGGGCGACGAGCATGCGCTCAAGCAACTGCTCGGCAAGCTGCTGCACAACGCCTGGACGTTCTCCGCCGGACGCGACATCGTGCGGATCGATCTTGAAGGCGAGCGGGTCGGCGATCGTCTGTGTCTGCGTGTCCGCGATGCCGGGCGCGGCTTCGACATGCGTTATGCTGATCGATTGTTCGTGCCGTTCCGGCGCTTGCACGGCGCCGACGACGGCGCCGGCCATGGATTGGGGCTGGCGATCGCCCAGCGGATTGCGCATGCGCATGGCGGCCGCATTCGGGTGGAATCGGCGGAGGACGTCGGCACCACTTTCCACATCGACCTGCCGGCACCGCCGGCCGAGGACGCATCGCCCCAATGAGCGAACACACGATCCTGTTGATCGAGGACAACCCCGACGACGCTGAGCTCACCCGCATCGCATTCGCGGAAGCCCGGATCGATGGCCGACTGGTGGTGGTCGGCGACGGCGCCGAGGCGCTCGATTATTTGTTCGCACGCGGCCGCCACGCCGGACGCGATGCGAGCCAGCTGCCGTCGATCGTGCTGCTCGACCTCAACCTGCCCAAGCTCGACGGCCGCGAGGTGCTGCAGGCACTGCGCGCCAGCCCGGCGACGCGCGGCCTGCCGGTGGTCGTGCTCACGACCAGCACCGAGCCCTTCGACGTCGAGGCGAGCTACGCGCTGGGCGTCAACAGCTACATCCGCAAGCCGGTGGATTTCGGCAAGTTCGTCGAAGTGGTCAAGCAGATCGGCCTGTACTGGCTGGTGCTCAACCACCCGCGCGGCTGACGCCGCCAGCGCCGACCGGCGGCGCGGTCCAATCCCGCCACCGCCAAGTGCGTCAGCCCGCCCCGTACAGCGCCTCGGCGCGCTGGAACAGGATCCAACTGGTGGCGATGAACTTGTCGCCGCCCTGTGGCTTGTTGCCGCGATGGGTATGGGTGAAGGCGGTCGGCGCGATCAACAGATCGCCGGTGCGCGGCGCGATCCGGCGCTGCTGGAACAGGAACTCGGTCTCGCCGGCCGCAAAGCCGTCGTTGAGGTAGATCGTCCACAGCAGGTGGCGGTGCAGGGTCTCGCAGCCGGCGTCGCGCGGAAACAGCTCGCAATGCCAGTACGGGTAGCCGCCCTCGCCCGCCGCGTACCACTGCAGGTTGATCTGGCCGGGCCGCAGGCAGGTCTGCAGCAGGCCGCCGAGCCGGGCGTCGTCCATGTCGACGAAGTCCTCGGCGACCAGCCGCCGGGGCGTGCCGGCCGCATCGGGCTGTTGCAGCATCAGCGGCGCGATCAGCGCCTGCGGGTACCGGCGCAGGTAGCGCAACAGACCGCCGTAGACCGCCACGTTGAGCTGCCGGACCACGTCGGCCCAGTCGCTGCGATCGCCCAGCGACAGGTCGCGGCTGCGCTTGAGCTCGGGATGCAATCCGCCACCGACCTGCCCCGGCTGCAGGTCGGGGCTGGCGCGCAGCCGCGCGACGATCGCCGCGCAGGCCTGCGGCGTCAGGGCGCCGGGGACGACTTCAATGAAGTCGGCCGCGCTCACGCTGCGTTGCCGTCGTGCCGCAGGTGGTAGCCGGTCGCGGCTTCGACCTCGTCGCGCGAGCCCAGGAACACCGGCACGCGCTGATGCAGCGACTCGGGTTCGATGTCGAGGATGCGCGTGCGCCCGTTGGTCGCCGCGCCGCCGGCCTGTTCGACCAGCATCGCCATCGGGTTGGCCTCGTACATCAGCCGCAGCTTGCCGGGCTTGGACGGGTCCTTGCGGTCCCAGGGATAGATGAAGATCCCGCCGCGGGTCAGGATACGATGCACGTCGGCGACCATCGCCGCGACCCAGCGCATGTTGAAGTCCTTGCCGCGGGGCCCGTCGGTCCCGGCCAGCAGGTCGGCGACGTAGGCCTGGGTCGGGGCTTCCCAGTGGCGCTGATTGGACATGTTGATCGCGAACTCGCGTGTCGTCTCGGGGATGCGCAGGTCGGCGCGGGTCAGCACGAACGAGCCCTGCTCGCGGTCGAGCGTGAAGGCGTGGGTGCCGTGGCCGATCGTGAGCACCAGCATCGTGCTCGGCCCGTACAGGCAGTAGCCGGCGGCGACCTGGGTGCGCCCGGCCTGCAGGAAATGCGCGTCCTCGACCGCGGCTGTGCCTTCGGGGCAGCGCAGCACCGAGAAGATCGTGCCGACGCTGGCGTTGATGTCGATGTTGGAGCTGCCGTCGAGCGGGTCGAACACCAGCAGGTAGTTGCCGCGCGGGAAGGCATCGGGAATGGGCTCGCAATGGGCCATCTCCTCCGAAGCGCATGCGGCCAGATGGCCGCCCCAGGCGTTGGCCTCGAGCAGGATCTCGTTGCTGATCACGTCGAGCTTCTTCTGCGCCTCGCCCTGGACGTTGATGCTGCCCGCCTCGCCGCCGGCCTCGCCGAGCACATCGCCCAGCGCGCCCTTGCCGACCGCCACCGAGATGCGCTTGCACGCGCGCGCGACCACCTCCAGCAGCAGCCGCAGGTCGGGGGTGACGTGCCCCAGGCGCTGCTCCTCGATCAGGTGGCGAGTCAGGGAGATGGCGGGCATGGCGGCTCCATGGCGGACAGGGTGGCGGCATTGTCGCCCGGAAGCGTCGCGCTGTCCCGGCGGCATCGCACGCGCGGCGTCGGCCGGCTATCCTGCATGGGTTTGCCGCGCGCCCGGCGCGCCGCATCTCCTCCCCTCCACCGTCGCAGGCCGTGCCGTGTCCTCCTTCTTCGCTGCTGTCGAACTCGTTCCCGGTGATCCCATCCTCGGTCTGACCGAGGCCTACAACGCCGATCCGCGCACCACCAAGGTCAATCTCGGCGTGGGCATCTACTACGACGAGGCCGGCCGCATTCCGGTGCTGGACGCGGTGCGCGAGGTCGAGCAGCGGCTGGCTGCCGAGTCCAAGCCGCGCGGCTACCTGCCGATCGACGGCATGCCCGACTACACCCGGGCGACCCGCGCGTTGCTGTTCGGCACCGATTCGCCGTTGCTGGCCGACGGCCGTGTGGCGACCACCCAGACCATCGGCGGCAGTGGTGCGCTGCGCACCGGCGCCGACCTGCTGAAGAAGCTGCTGCCACACGCGACGATCGCGATCAGCAATCCCAGCTGGGAAAACCATCGCGCGGTGTTCGGCGCGGTCGGCTTCGAGGTCGTCGACTACACCTACTTCGACGCCGCCCGCCACGGCATCGACTTCGACGGCATGCTGGCCGATCTGCGCAAGCTCGAGGCCGGCACCGTCGTGCTGCTGCACGCCTGCTGCCACAACCCGACCGGCGCCGACCTCACCGCCGACCAGTGGCGCCAGGTCATCGAGGTGCTGGCCGAGCGCAACCTGTTCCCGTTCGTCGACATGGCCTACCAGGGCTTCGACCAGGGCATCGCCCAGGACGCCGCGGCGGTGCGTCTGCTCGCCGCTTCGGGCATCCCCGAGTTCGTCGTCGCCAGCTCCTACTCCAAGTCGTTCTCGCTCTACGGCGAGCGCGTCGGCTCCCTGTCCGTGGTCTCGGCCAATGCCGAGCGCAGCCGCGCGGTGCAGTCGCAGATCAAGCGCATCGTGCGCGCGAATTACTCAAGCCCGTCGACGCATGGCGCGGCGCTGGTCGCCGGCGTGCTCGGCAGCGACGAGCTGCGCGCGCGCTGGGAGGCCGAGCTCGGCCAGATGCGCGAGCGCATCCACGCACTGCGCGCCGGGCTGGTCGAGAAACTCGCCGCGCACGGCGCGCCGCAGTTCGCCTTCATCCAGGACCAGGCGGGCATGTTCTCGTACTCGGGCCTGAGCCGTGCCCAGGTCGATCGGCTGCGCGACGAGTTCGGCATCTACGCCGTCGGCACCGGGCGCATCTGCGTCGCCGCGTTGAGCCTGAAGACCCTCGACTACGTCGCCGAGGCGGTGGCGACGGTGGCGCGCTGAGCCACGCATGAGCGCCCGGCGGCGTTCGCGATCCCGCAACGCAGCCGGTCGCGTGCGCCCGGGCCCGCCACCGGGACCGGCGCGGCCGCCGTGGTGGCGGCGCGCATTGCGCTCACCACTGGCCTGGGCCGCGGCGTGTACGGCGTTCGCGATCGTCGCCGGGCGTCACGGGATGGCATTCCCGCCGTACCTGGCGGTGTTGCTGGCCGGGGTGCTGTGCGGCGTGTCCTTTGTGGCCGCGACCTTCCGGGTCTCGCCGCCGCGCCTGGGTGTGTGGCTGCATGTCGCCGGTGCCATCGTGGGCGTTGGGGGCGTGGGATGGGCGATCCACGGCGACCTGCCCGATCTGTCGCCGCTGCCCGAGCCGCTGCGCCATGCCGTGCTCTGGCTGCGGCTCGGGATCGCGCCGATGTTCGGCTGGATCTGGTTGGCGTTGCTCGGTCGGATCAGCAGCTATTTCCAACGCGACGCCCAGGCGCGCGCGGCGACGATGACGCGGACGCAGTGGCGCCGCGATGGCGCGGCCTGGACGCTGTGCTTTCCGGCCGTGCCCATGCGCACGCGCACGCTCGTCGCACTGATCGCGTCGGTGACGGTGATCGCCGGGGGCCTGGCGGTCGCCGGCCTGATCACGTTCTACGACGCGACGCTGCGCATCGGTGCCTATGGCGCAATCCTGATTTTCGCATTGGTCGTCGGCATGCCCGGTTACCTGGCGCTGACGGCGCTGCTGCGTCGTGGCACCGAGACCGTGACGCTGCGCATCGATGCCGCACACCTGACCCTGGAACAGGCCTGCCAGCCGCCGCGCGTCTTTGCGTTGCGCGAGCTCACGTTGTTCCGCTGGCAGACCGCGTCCGACCATGCGCGGCTCGAACTCACCGCACCCGGTGTCGAGGCGGTGAGCCTGTTGGCAGGCGTGGCGCGCGTGCCGCGTGGCACCAGCGCCGAACTGCCGGCGCTTCCGCCGCAACTGGTGCAGTGGCTGACCGCGGCGGGCCTGCGCGAACGGCCGGTCCGGGTCGCGGCGCGGCCGCGGACGTTCGCCCGCGACTGACGCATCGGTTCAGGCCTCGCCGCGCTCCGCGCTCGCGGGCGACGGCGCAACCGACGCCCCGGGGCCCGACGCCGTGGCGTCAGGCCGCGGTTTGCGCGAAGTGGCCGTGGAAGCCCAGTGGGAACGCGTACGGCAGCCAGGCGGTCGCGATCGGGCCGTCGCCGATGTGCTGGGCGTCGAGCACCGCGATACCGCTGCGGTCGCGCGTGGGATCGAACAGCGTGCCGACCAGCCAGCCGTCGTCGGGGCGCGTGCTGCCAGGACGCGGGATGAAGACGTGTTCCTCGGCGAGGATGTCGCGCCCGTAGCGATGCAGCGCGCGTCGGCCGGCAACCGGGTCGATCATCTGCACCGCGTTGAAATACGGCGCGGTCGCCTCGCCGGCATTGGTCGGGGTGTAGAGCCGCGCGCCGCGGTCGCTCGGCGTGCGCGCGTCGAACGCCGGGAACTCCATACCGCGCAGACCCGTGGTCTCCCAGCGGCCGCGACCGGTGCGCATGTCCAGCCGCAACTCGACGAGCTCCGCGGGCGCGGCCGGGCCGTGATGACCGAACATCGCTTCGCGATGCGGCGAACGCGCCCTTGCGACATTGGCCAGCCGCATCGTGCGTACGGTGATCTCGCCGTCTCGCTCGAAGGCATCGCCGAAGTGGTAGGCCATCGTGAACTCGACCTCGAAGCGGCGCGCAACGCGGTCGGGGGCGGTCTTGTCGATGACCAGGACCGTGGACGCGCGCTGCGGTGCGAAGGTCAGGCTCTCGAAGAACGACCCGGCCGGCGTGTAGTCGAACGGCGTCAGCAGGAAGACCAGAGACCGGTCGGTCTGCACGAAGGCATGCAGATAGCCGGGCGCGCCCATGTCGTGCACCTGCGCGTCGATCAGCTGTCCGTCGCGGCTGATGTGCCACACCAGCAGGCCGGCGCCGCCGAGCATCGACAGCGCCCCGAAGTTCCACCAGCTGCCGTCGCGGTCCTGCAGCGGGTGGGCCGAGAACGGCAGCGCCTGCAGGTCGGGTCGCCAGGTCTTGGGGCCGATCGTGTCGAGCGCATCGGGCTCGAGCTCGAAGGCCGAGCCGGCCTCGCTCAACGCGAACAGGCGCCCGCCGATGACCACCACCGAGGTGTTGGCGGTGCTGGCATCGTCGTTGTTGCGCAGCGCGACCGGGTCGGCCACCGTGGTGCCCGCGGCCAACGTGTTGAAGCGCCCGGCGCTGCGTTCGCGCTTGAACTTCGGCGTCTGCACCATGCGCCCGCGGTGGGTCACCGAGCCGGCGCCGAACCGCCAGCCGTGGACCATGCCGTCGCCGTCGAACCAGTGCTCGTAGCGGAAGCCGTCGCGCTCGAACCAGGCCGGCCCGTTGCGGTACAAGGTACCGGCGAAGTCCGCCGGCAGGCGGCCTTCGATCTGCACCGTCGTCGGGCCGAAGGCTTCGGCCGACACCTGGCGCCAACCGGCCAGGTACGGGTGCGCGCGTAGGCCGGCGGCGAACTCGGCCGGATCGCCGGCGAACGCGTCGGCGCCGTGCAGCAGGGCGGGCCCGAGCGCGGCGACGGTGGCGCCGGAGAGCAGATTGCGCAGGAAGCGGCGGCGGTCCATGGGCGCTCCTGGGGTCGGCCGGATCAGCGGATCGCGATATCGAGCGCGGTGGTGTCGCGCCCGATCTCGAATGCCGCTTCGTCGAACGTCGGCTTGCGCATCACCCGCGGGTTGTTGCTGAAGCCGTAGCCTTCGACCGGCATACCGGCCAGGTTGGTGTCGAGCTTGCCGTTGCCGTTCTCGTCGTGGATCACCATCAGCGCGTAGCGGCCGGCCGGCACGTCGTCGAAGCGCAGGTGGGTGACCTCGCCCGCGGGGGCCAGCAGGCGGCCGGCGATCGGCGCCGCCTGTCCGGCGTAGCCCGCCGCATCGACCAGGGCGACCTGGAACTGCCCGTCCTGGTTGCGGGCATCGCGGATGGAGACCTCGAGGCTCGCGGCGTGCGCGGGCGCGGCGAAAGCGGCGGCGGCCAGCAGGGCGAACGGGGCGGCGATGGAGACGGGCGTGCGGCGCATGGCGATGTCCTCGTGGGGTGTGGCTACAGTCTCCGTGCGCCGTTCCGCGCCGCCTGCTGCCAGTGGTCATCGATCCGCAGTGCCGGAAGTCACTTTCTGCGCCCCGCCCATTGCCGCCGCCGGCGCCGACTTGCAGCATGGCGCCATGACCCAGCCTCGCCGCCTGTTCGAACCGCTCAATCTCGCCGCGTTGCTGACGCTCGGGGCGGTTGCGTACTCGGTGCGGTACTACGAACCGGGGCGCCAGGCGACGGCCTGGCTGCTGCTCGGCCTGTTCGCCGTCGGGTTCCTGTCGCTGTCGCTGTGGCCGCCGCGGCTGCGACGGGTCAAGCACGCGGTGGTCGCGCTGCTGCCGATCATTGCGCTGGCGCTGATCGCGCTCGCTCCCAAGCCCGGCACAGCGCCGATACTGCTGGTGGTCTGGATCGCGGCGGCGTTCTCGCACTGGCCGCCGCGCGCGGCGACGGTCGCGCTGGTGCTCGCCGACGTCGTCTATTACCTGATCCTCAAGCACATCGCCGGCTTCGGCGCGCCGCTGATGGTGGTGCTGATCTTCGCCGGCTTCCAGGCCTTCGCGGGCCTGTGCATGCACTACGCGCGCAGCGCCGAGCGCACACGCGACACGCTCTCGCGCGTCAATGCAGATCTGCTGGCCACGCGCGCGCTGCTCGCCGACAGTGCGCGCGATGCCGAACGCCTGCGCGTGGCGCGGGAACTCCACGACGTTGCCGGCCACAAGCTCACCGCGATGCGTCTGAACCTGCGTGCGCTCGTCGATGAGCCGGCGTTGGCCGACAACCCGCAGCTGCGCGTGGCCGAACAGCTGTCGGGCGAACTGCTGGCCGACATCCGCAACGTGGTTCAGGCCCTGCGCGAGCGCGGTGGACTGGATCTGGCGACCGCGCTGCGCGCGCTGGCCGCGCCGATGCCGCGCCCGGTGCTGCGGCTGTCGATCGCCGACGACGTGCAGGTGACCGACCCGGCGATCGCCGAAGCGGTATTGCGGCTGGTGCAGGAGGCCCTGACCAATGCCGCCAAGCACGCCGATGCGGACACGCTCGATGTCGCCCTGCACCGTGCGGACGGCGTGCTGCATGTGACCATCGAGGACGATGGCCTGGTGCGCGAGGACTGGCGCGAAGGCAACGGCATCGCCGGCATGCGCGAGCGCCTGGTCGCGCTGCAGGGCCGCGTACGCCTGGCACGCAATGCCCACGGCGGGATGCGGATCGATGCGGAGTTGCCGGCATGAGTGCGACGGCTGTGCGCGTCGCGCTCGCCGACGACCAGGCCTTGGTCCGCGCCGGGCTGCGCGCGCTGCTGGAACGCCAGGGCATCGTCATCGTAGTCGAGGCCGATTCGGGTACGAGCCTGCTCGAGCGGATCGCCGCGCAGCCGGTCGATGTGGTGCTCAGCGATATCCGCATGCCTGGCCTGGACGGGATCGATGCCCTGACCGCGCTGCGCGCGCGCGGCGACACCACGCCGGTGCTGCTGCTGACCACCTTCGACGACAGCGACCTGTTGCTGCGCGCGACCGATGCCGGCGCGCAGGGCTTCCTGCTCAAGGACGCCGCCCCCGAGGATCTGCGCGATGCGATCGCGCGCGTCGCCGCGGGCGAGACGCTGCTGCAGCCGGTCAGCACCGAGCCGGTGCGGGCGCGCTACCGGTTCCACGACGACCAGGCCCCACGCGAGACCTTCAACGAACGCGAGGTCGCGATCCTGCGCCTGCTCGCCGGCGGCTACTCCAACAAGGAGATCGCGCGCAGCCTGTTCCTGGCCGAGGGCACGGTGAAGAACTACGTCTCGGCGATCCTCGACAAGCTCGGCACCCGCGACCGCACGCGGGCGGTGCTCAAGGCGATCACCCTGCGCGTCATCTGACCGGCCCGTCGCCGCGGCGAAGGGGATTGATGCGGATCAAGGCGGCCGCGCCGGGGCCGCGCTAGCCTGATCCTCCCTTGACTGCGCTGGAGCCTGGACGATGGACAAGACGATGAAGGCCGCGGTGGTCCGCGAATTCGGCAAGCCGCTGGTCATCGAAGAAGTCGCGGTGCCGCGTCCGGCGGCCGGCGACATCCTCGTCAAGATCGAGGCCTGCGGTGTCTGCCATACCGACCTGCACGCGGTCGACGGCGACTGGCCGGTCAAGCCCAATCCGCCGTTCATCCCCGGCCACGAGGGCGTGGGCCACGTGGTCGCGGTTGGCCAGGGCGTGACCCACATCAAGGAAGGCGACCGGGTCGGCATTCCGTGGCTGTACTCGGCCTGCGGCCATTGCGAGCACTGTCTGGGCGGCTGGGAAACGCTGTGTGAGGCGCAGCAGAACAGCGGCTATTCGGTCAACGGCGGTTTCGCCGAGTACGCGCTGGCCAATGCCGGGTACGTCGGCCATCTGCCGAAGAACGTCGGCTTCGTCGAGATCGCCCCGGTGCTGTGCGCCGGCGTCACCGTCTACAAGGGCCTGAAGGTCACCGACACCAAGCCCGGCGACTGGGTCGTGATCTCGGGCATCGGCGGCCTGGGCCACATGGCGGTGCAGTACGCCCGTGCCATGGGCCTGAACGTGGCCGCGGTCGATGTCGACGACAGCAAGCTCGCCCTCGCCACGCGGCTGGGGGCGACGGTCACCGTCAACGCCCGCACCACCGATCCGGTCGCCTATCTGAAGAAGGAGATCGGCGGTGCGCACGGGGCACTGGTCACCGCGGTCTCGCCCAAGGCCTTCGAGCAGGCGATCGGCATGGTCCGCCGCGGTGGCACGGTCTCGCTCAACGGCCTGCCGCCGGGCGCGTTCCCGCTCGACATCTTCGGCATGGTGCTCAACGGCGTGACCGTGCGCGGCTCGATCGTCGGCACCCGCCTCGACCTGCAGGAGTCGCTGGATTTCGCCGCGCAGGGCAAGGTCGCCGCGACGGTCTCGACCGACCGCCTGGAGAACATCAACGACGTGTTCTCGCGCATGCACGCGGGCAAGATCGAAGGGCGCGTGGTGCTCGACTTCGCGGCCTGAGCTGCACCGCGCCGTCGGCCCGACTGCGGCCGGCGGCACGGGTGCGTTGCAGGGCGTCTGTTACGGTGCACACCCCCCGTTGCGCCCGCCTGCCGATGCCTCTGCCGTTCGTCGCGTTCCGCGCCACCCCGTTTCTCGCGTCCCTGCCCCTGGCGATCGCCGCCTGCTGCGCCGCCGTGCCGGCCAGCGCGTTCGACGCACCACGCACCCTCGAACGGGTGCGGGTCGACGCCACTCGGCTGCGCGGCGTGTCGGACTTCGACACCCCGGCCTCGGTCGATGCGTTGCGGCTCGACGATGCCGACAGCAGCCGCAGCGGCACTGTCGCCTCCGAGCCGTTGGCCGGCGTGCCGGGCCTGCTGGCGCGCGATCGCCAGAACCACGCGCAGGACACCCAGCTGTCGATCCGCGGCTTCGGCGCGCGTTCGACCTTCGGCGTGCGCGGCGTGCGGCTCTACGCCGACGGCATCCCGGCCTCGATGCCCGACGGGCAGGGCCAGCTCTCGCATTTCAGCCTCGTCGGTGGCGACCGCATCGAGATCATGCGCGGCCCGTTCTCATCGCTGTACGGCAATTCCTCGGGCGGCGTGCTGCAGATCTGGAGCGCCGATGGCGCGCCGGGTGATGACTGGCGGTTCAAGGCCAGTCACGGGCGCGATGCCACCACCAGCCTGGCCGCGCAGCTGCGTGGCGGCAGCGAGACGGTCGGCTACAACCTCGCGCTGTCGCGCTTCGACACCGATGGCTGGCGCGATCACAGCGCCGCGCGCCGCGACTCGGCGAACACGAAGCTGCGCTTTGATCTGGGCGACCGGCGGCGCCTGGACCTGGTCGCCAACTGGGTCGACATCGACGCCCAGGATCCGCTGGGGCTGACCGCCGACCAGGTCCGTGCGAATCCGCGTCAGGTCGCGACGGTGGCGCAGCAGTTCGACACCCGCAAGACGGTGCGCCAGCAGCAGGCCGGCGTGATCTACGAGCACGGCGTGGGCGAGGCGCACACCCTGCGCGCGATGGCCTATGGCGGCGAACGCAGGGTGGTACAGGTCCTGCCGATTCCCGCGGCCGCGCAGGCCAACCCGTTGAACTCGGGCGGTGTGATCGACCTGGACAATGCCTACGGCGGTCTCGATCTGCGTTGGAGCTGGGAGGGCGCACTTGCCGGCCGGCCGCTGGAACTGACCGTCGGCGCGAACGCCGACCGCCAGCGCCAGCATCGCCAGGGCTTCGAGAACTTCGTCGGCGACGCGCTCGGTGTGCGCGGTGCGCGGCGACGCGACGAACGCAACACGGTCGAGAACCGCGACCAGTTCGCGCAGGCGTATTGGGCGTTCGCGCCGCGCTGGTCGCTGCTGGCCGGCGTGCGCCACAGCGAGGTCGAGTTCGTCTCGCGCGATGCCTACGTCACCGCGGGCAATCCCGACGACAGCGGTCGCATCGCTTACCGCCAGACCTCGCCGGTCGCCGGGCTGGTGTTCGCGCCGCGCGACGACCTGCGCGCCTACCTGTCGGCCGGCCGGGGCTTCGAGACGCCGACCTTCAACGAGCTGGGCTATCGCGCCGACGGCGGCGCCGGGTTGGCGTTCGACCTCGCGCCGGCGATCAGCGACAACCTCGAGCTGGGCGCCAAGTGGCGCGCGCCCGCCGGCGCCACCTGGAACGCCGCGCTGTTCCGCGCCGACACCGACAACGAGCTTGCGGTCGCGCGCAATGTCGGCGGCCGCAGCAGTTTCCAGAACGTCGGACGCGCGCGTCGCCAGGGCGCCGAACTGTCCCTGCGCCAGCCGCTGGGCGAGGCCTTCGAGCTCCATGTCGCGGCGACCTGGCTCGACGCGACCTTCCGCGATGCCTACCGCGTCTGCACCGGTGCGGGCTGCACCGTGCCGACGACACCAGTCGCGGCCGGCGCGCGCATCCCCGGTGTGCCGGCGCGCCAATTGTTCGCGCGACTGGACTGGACCGGCGGTCCCTGGAGTGCGGCGATCGAAGGCGTCGGGGTGGGCGATGTGGTGGTTGACGATCTTGCAACCGGCCGCGCCGCGGGCTACGCCCTGCTGCATCTGGAAGGCGCGCGCCGCTGGCACTTCGAGGCCGGGCAGTTGCGCACGTTCCTGCGCGTCGACAACCTGCTCGACCAGGCCTACATCGGCTCGGTGATCGTCAACGAAGGCAACGGCCGGTTCTACGAACCCGGCCCCGGCCGCGGTGTGCTGCTCGGTGCGCAGTGGACCTGGCACCGCTGAGCCGAGGATCAGCGCATCGCGCGCAGACGCCGCCTCACACGTCGCCGCCGCTGGCCCAGCCCTCGCCGGTGCCGCGGTGGAACACCCGGTCGCTGTCCTGCACCGTGCCGGCATCGATCGCGTCCAGCGGTGCCAGCCGTGCATAGATCGGCGCGAAGTCCGGGCGCGTGGCCTCCATCAACTGCTCGAAGCTGTCGATGACGAAGTAGGTCTTCTGGAAGGTGTCGATGCGGTAGCGCGTGCGCATGATCCGCTCCAGATCGAAACCGATGCGGTTGGGCGCGTCGGATTCGAGCGAATGGATCGATTCGCCCTTCGACGACACGATGCCGGCGCCGAAGATGCGCAGACCCTGCGCCTGTCGGATCAGCCCGAACTCCACCGTGTACCAGTACAGCCGCGTGAGGTGCTGCAGCGCTTCGGCACCGATGCCGTGCGCCTTGACCCCGCCGCGGCCGTAGGCCTGCATGTAGTCGGCGAACACCGGGTTCATCAGCAGCGGCACGTGGCCGAACAGATCGTGGAACAAGTCCGGTTCCTCGATGTAGTCGATCTGGTCGGGACGGCGGATCCACCAGGTCACCGGAAAGCGGCGATTGGCGAGGTGGTCGAAGAAATCGAGCTCGGGCAGCAGGCCCTCGACGCCCAGCAGCGTCCAGCCGGTCGCGGCCTCGAGCACGGTGTTGAGCTCGGAGAACTTCGGAATCGCGTCGGGCGTCATGCCCATCGCGTCCTGCGCCTCCAGGAACTCGTCGCAGGCGCGCCCGACCAGCAGCGCGCGCTGGCGCGCATAGAGCGTGGCCCAGGTGGCGTGGTCGTCGGCGCTGTAGTCGTCCCACGGCTGCTCGACGATGCCGGTGGCATAGACCGGGACCTTGCCCTTGTCGGTCTGCAGGTTCTCGACCCGGCGCGGGGCGCTCGAAGGCTGGGCGGACATCGCACGCTCCTAAGAAAACACCAGGCCTCCGACGATAGCGCCACTGGCCCGCAACGGGCTTGCGTTCGTTGCGTACAAAGCCGGTTTTCGCGCAATATCCGTGCGTCCGAACACGAAATTGAGCAATCCATGGCCGCTGCGACGCTGGACCGCACCGATCTGCTGCTGCTCGCCGAGCTGCAGCGCAACGGCCGGCAGAGCAACGCCGATCTCGCCGAGCGCGTGCACCTGTCGGCCTCGGCGTGCCTGCGCCGGGTCCAGCGGCTCGAACGCGATGGCGTCATCGCCGGCTATCGCGCCGAGGTCGATGCCGAGCGGCTGGGGCTGGGGCTGCAGGCGTTTGTGCGTGTGCAACTCAAGCATCACGACAGCGCCGCGGTCGCCGGCTTCGCGCAGCTGGTCGATGACTGGGACGAGGTGGTCGCTTGCCACGCGCTGACCGGCGACATGGACTATCTGCTGCAGATCGCGGTGCGCGACCTGGAGCACTTCTCGCGATTCCTGCTCGACCGGTTGCTCAACCAGCCAGCGGTCGACGACGTCAATTCGAGCTTCGTACTGCGCACCGTCAAGGCCTGGCGCGGGCTGCCGCTGCCGATCTGAGCTGCACCGGATCAGTGCGAACTTGCGCAGGTAGCACCAACATGGTGCATGTCGCCAATCACGTCATCAGCCGGCTGGGTGTAAATCATTGATCTGAAAGGAAGACATCGGTTGGCACGCGGGTTGCTTGTTCACCAATACACCCAACCTCAAGGCGATCGTTCCCGATGTCCATCGACAACGTCGAAAAGCTGATCAAGGACCACAAGATCGAGTTCATCGATCTGCGCTTCACCGACATGCGCGGCGTGCAGCACCACGTCACGTTCCCGCAGTCGATCGTCGAGCCCGGCCTGTTCGAGGACGGCAAGATGTTCGACGGCTCGTCGATCAACGGCTGGCGCGGCATCCAGAACTCGGACATGGTGCTGATGCCCGACGCCTCGACCGCATTTGTCGACCCGTTCACCGCCGACCCGACGCTGGTGATCACCTGCGACATCCTTGATCCGACGACGATGCAGTCCTACGAGCGCGACCCGCGCGGCATCGCCAAGAAGGCCGAGGCGTTCCTCAAGTCCAGCGGCATCGCCGACCAGGCCTTCTTCGGCCCAGAGCCCGAATTCTTCATCTTCGACTCGGTGCGCTACGGCAACGAGATGGGCCATACCTTCTTCCACATCGATTCGGAAGAGGCGCACTGGAACTCATCCAAGGAATACGAGGGCGGCAACAGCGGCTATCGTCCGGGCATCAAGGGCGGCTACTTCCCGGTCGCCCCGCTCGACTCGCTGCACGATATCCGCGCCGAGATGTGCAAGACCCTGTCGCAGGTCGGCATCGAGGTCGAGGTGCACCACCACGAGGTCGCCAACGCCGGCCAGTGCGAGATCGGCACCCGCTTCAACTCGCTGGTCGCCAAGTCCGATGAACTGCAGACGCTCAAGTACATCGTCAAGAACGTCGCCTTCCGCAACGGCAAGACCGCGACCTTCATGCCCAAGCCGATCGTCGGCGACAACGGCAGCGGCATGCACGTGCACCAGTCGCTGGCCAAGGGCGGCACCAATCTGTTCACCGGCGACGGCTACGGCGGCCTGAGTCAGACCGCGCTGTGGTACATCGGCGGCGTGTTCAAGCACGCGCGTGCGATCAACGCCTTCGCCAACGCTTCGACCAACTCCTACAAGCGCCTGGTGCCGGGCTTCGAGGCGCCGGTGATGCTGGCCTACTCGGCGTCCAACCGCTCGGCCTCGTGCCGCATTCCGTACGTCGCCAATCCGAAGGCGCGCCGCATCGAGATGCGCTTCCCCGATCCGATGCAGTCGGGCTACCTGACCTTCGCCGCGCTGATGATGGCCGGCCTGGACGGCATCAAGAACCAGATCGACCCGGGCGGCCCCAGCGACAAGGATCTCTACGACCTGCCGCCGGAAGAAGAGAAGAACTTCCCGACCGTGTGCCATTCGCTCGACCAGGCACTCGAGGCGCTCGACAAGGACCGCGAGTTCCTCAAGGCCGGTGGTGTGTTCACCGACGACTTCATCGACGCCTACATCGCGCTGAAAATGAAGGAAGTCACCGCGTTCCGCGGCGCGACCCATCCGCTCGAATACCAGATGTACTACGCGATCTGATGGGCATCGCGTACGTCATCGCCATGGCTTCGACGGGGCGGCTGTCCGGCCCGTCGCAGCGCGACGGGCGTTCGCCGGGCACGCGCGGCAGTGCCGCGCAAGCGTGCCTGGCTCACCCGCTCGAATACCAGATGTACTACGCGATCTGATGCAAGCGAAGGGCCTGCCATATGGCAGGCCCTTCTTCGTTTCACCGCGCAAGCGGCGCCACACGCAGTCAACGCAGGACCGAACGCGGCCACCAGACGCCACAGAGCGCCGGTCGCGGTGGACGACCGCCAGGGGGCAGGTCGACCCGCCGAAGCACCATCTGCTCGGCATCGCCGATGCAGACAGCAATGACCGGGGAGGGCTTTCCTTTCAGATGAGGAGCCTGTCATGTCGTCATGCAAGCACGTACGCAACGTCCTGCTGTGTGCAGGGCTGCTGTCGGGGAGCGCCGTGCACGCGCAAGTGTCCGGCACGATCACGTTGACCAGCGATTACCTGTTCCGCGGCATCACCCAGACCGACGAGAAGCCTGCCTTGCAGGGCGGCGTGGAATGGGCGCACGACAGCGGGTTCTACGCCGGGACCTGGGGCAGCAGCATCAGTTGGCTCGCCGACAGCGATCCGGCGGTATCCAGCCAACTCGAACTCGATGGCTACCTGGGGATTCGCGGCGACTTCGGTGATTCCGGGCTCGGTTGGGATGTCGGCGCCGTGCACTACTGGTATCCGGGCCGCTACCCCGCCGGCTTCGACAAGGCCGACACCACCGAGCTCTATGCCGGTCTGAGCTGGGGCATCTTGAGCGCGAAGTATTCCTACGCCGTCAGCGATCTGTTCGGCATTCCCGACTCGGACGGCAGCAGCAACCTCGACCTCGGCCTGGGCTGGGAATTCGCCCCGGGCTGGTCGCTCAACGGCGCCGTCGGCAAGCAGTGGGTCGCCGGTCGTGCGGGGACGGCGACCTACGCGTTCTGGTCGGCGGGCGTAGGCAAGGCCTTCGACAACGGCTTCGAACTCGCTCTGACGTGGCACGACAACGACCTCGTCGGTCCCGACGACACCCTCACCTTCGCGATCACCAAGTCGTTCTGACACCGCGATCGCGCAACCGGAGACATCCATGAAACTGATCACCGCGATCATCCGCCCCTTCAAGCTCGACGAGGTCCGCGAGGCGCTCGGTGAGGCCGGCGTGACCGGCCTGACGGTCACCGAGGTCAAAGGCTTCGGTCGTCAGAAGGGCCATACCGAGCTCTATCGCGGCGCCGAGTACGTAGTCGATTTTCTGCCCAAGCTCAAGATCGAATGCGCGGTCACCGATGCGTCCTACGAGGCCGCGCTCGAAGCGATCACCGCTGCGGCGGCGACCGGCAAGGTCGGCGACGGCAAGGTCTTCGTCGTCGCGCTCGAGCAGGCCCTGCGTATTCGTACCGGCGAGATCGGCGCCGATGCGCTTTAACCCCATCCGGAGACATGCCATGAACTTGATCCAAACCCGCGGGTCGACCCCCCGGATGCAGGCAGTGGGCCTGCTGCTTGCGTGCACGCTCGCATCGCTCGGCGTATCGACCGGCGCGCTGGCGCAGACCCCGGAAGCCGCGCCCCCGGTGTTCGACAGCGGCAACGTCGCCTGGATGCTCACCTCGACCTTGCTGGTGCTGCTGATGGTGGTGCCGGGGCTGGCGCTGTTCTACGGCGGCATGGTCCGCGCCAAGAACGTGCTGTCGGTGCTGGTGCAGGTGCTGGTGGTGTTCTCGGTGGTGATCCTGCTGTGGATCGCCTATGGCTACAGTGCCGCGTTCACCAGCGGCAACGCGTTCTTCGGCTCGTTCACCGACAAGGCGTTCCTGCGCGGAATCACCCCGCAGAGCGACGCCGACGGCCTACCCGAGCTGCTGTTCGTGGTGTTCCAATCGACCTTCGCCGGGATCACCGCCGCGCTGGTGATCGGCGCTTTCGCCGAGCGCATCAAGTTCTGCGCGGTGCTGCTGTTTTCGGTGTTGTGGGTGACCTTCGCCTATCTGCCGATGGTGCACATGGTGTGGAGCGGCGAGGACGGATTCCTCGCGCATAGGGGGGTGATCGATTTCGCCGGCGGCACCGTGGTGCACATCAACGCCGGCATCGCCGGACTGGTCGGCGCGTACTTCGTCGGCCGGCGGCTGGGCTACGGGCGCGAGGCGATCAAGCCGCACAGCGTGCCGTTCACCTTCATCGGCGCTTCGCTGCTGTGGGTGGGCTGGTTCGGCTTCAATGCCGGCTCGGCGCTGGCCGCCGATGCCAGTGCGGCGCTGGCGATGATCAATACGATGGTGGCCACGGCCGCCGGCGTGGTCGCCTGGACCCTGGTGGAAGCGATCAGCAAGGGACGACCGTCGGCCCTGGGCGCGGCGTCGGGCGCGGTGGCCGGCCTGGTCGGCGTGACGCCGGCCGCCGGCAGCGTCGGCCCGATCGGCGCGTTGGTCATCGGTGCGGTCGCGGGCGCGGTGTGCGTGTGGGGCGTCAACGGCCTCAAGCGTCTGCTGCGCGCCGACGACACCGCCGACGTGTTCGGCGTGCATGCGGTGGGCGGCATCGTCGGCGCGATCCTGACCGGCGTCTTCAGCGACGCCTCGCTCGGCGGCACCGGCATCGAGGGCTCGATCGGTGCCCAGGTCTGGGCGCAGACCTTCAGTGTGCTGTTCACGATTCTCTGGTGCGCGGTCGTCACCACGCTCGCGATCCTGGTCACGCGCGCGGTGGTCGGCCTGCGCGTGAGCGAGGAGGACGAGCGCCAGGGCCTGGACATCGTCTCGCACGGCGAGTCGGCCTACGAGACCTAATCGCGGGAAGGGGCCGGGCGGGCGGCAGTGGGGGCTGCCGCCCGCGCCTGTAGGCAGGGGTGATTTGTCCGCTGCGCGGCGGCGAGGCTAGGATGCGGCCCACATGACCGGACCTGACCTTTCGTCGATGACCGCCGCGCTGCACGTCGCCGTGCTCGAGGACGAGGCCATGCTGCGCGAGCGGATCCTGCTGCCCGGCCTGCAGCGTTTCGGCTTCGCCGCGGTGGGCTTTGCAACCATCGCGGCGTTGCGCGCGCACCTCGACCTGCATCCGGTCGATCTGGTCGTGCTCGATGTCGGGCTGCCCGACGGCGACGGCTTCAGTCTTGCACGCGCCCTGCGCGAGACGCGCCCGCAATTGGGCGTGGTCATGCTGACAAGCCGCGCCGAGACCGGCGACCGCGTCCGCGGCCTGACCGAAGGCGCCGATGCCTACCTGACCAAGCCGATCGAGATCGACCTGCTCGCCGCCACGCTGCACAGTCTCGCGCGGCGCCTGGACGCTGTGGCAGCCCCCACCGGAGCGCGCGACACGCCCGGCCGATGGCGCCTGAGTGCGGATGGCTGGTGCCTGCTGTCGCCGGCGGGCGGCTCGGCCGCCCTGACCCAGAGCGAGCGTCGGCTGTGTCGTCGGCTGTTCGAGACGCCCGGCGAACTGGTGGCGCGCGAGGCGCTGATCGAGGCGCTGACCGATCAGGTCCACGACTTCGATGCCCATCGCATTGACTCGATGATCCATCGCCTGCGCAGCAAGGCCCGCACGCGCTGCGGCGAAACGCTGCCGCTGACGGCCGTGCACGGCCGCGGCTACCTGCTCACGCCGCAGGACTGAGCGGCAACGCGATCCGGAACGTGGTGCCGGCGCCCGGCGCGCTGGTCACGGTGATCTTGCCGCCGGCGGTGGTCACCAACTCGTGCACCACCGCCAGACCCAGGCCGGTGCCACTGTCGGCGGGCTTGGTGCTGAAGAACGGTTCGAACACACGCGCGGTGACTTCCGGTGGCATGCCCGCGCCGTCGTCGCGCAGGGTGATCGCGACCTCGCCCCGGGCGCGCCGCGCCTGGATCTCGAACACGCCCGTCCCGTCGATCGCATCGCGTGCGTTGGACGCGAGGTTGAGCAACATCAGCTCGAACTGACTGCGGTCGAACAGGATCGGCAGCGGTGCAGCGTCACGCTCAAAGCGCAGCACGATGCGCGCGTCGAGCAGTTGCCGCAGCATCGGCTGCAGCGCGTCGATCGCCTCCCCCGCGTCGAAGACCTCGACCTGGGTGCCGTCGCGGCGGCTGAAGCGCAGCAGGCGCCGGCTGATCGCCATGCCGCGTCGCGCTGAGGCCTCGACCGATGCCAGGCTGCTCTCCAGCTGCGCGGCCCGCTGTGCATCGCTGCCACCGTCGTCCTCGTGGCGTTCGGCCGAAAACCCCGCGATCACCGAGAAGATGTTGTTGAAGTCGTGCGCCATGCCGCTGGCCATGCGCTCGGTGATTTCCTTCTTCTGCGCGTGGATGAGCTGGGCATGCGTGCGCTCGCGTTCGCGGATCTCCTGCTCGAGTGCGGCGCCGCGTGCATTGGATTCGCGCAGACTCTCGCGCAGGGCTTCGGTCGTACGGTCGATGAGGATCGCGACCAGTAGGTAGGTGAACAGCACCGAGGGCAGGTTGTAGAACGCGCGCGCCGGCGTCTGCGCGAACAGCACGTGCGCATCGTGCACCGCGCCCAGCAGCACGCTTGATGCGAGCAGCGCAAAGCTCGTCCACAACGCTCGTCGCCCCAGCACCAGACCGCTGAGCAGCATCACCAGCAGCTGTGCGAGCTGATCGGGGATCTGTTTCTGCAGGCCGTTGAGCGCCATGTTCACCGCGAACACTGCCAGCAGCACGCCGATCAGCAACTTGACTGCCAGGCGGAAGCGACCGTGGCGGATCAGCGCCACACCGCCCAGCGCGATCAGGCCGATCGCCAGACTCATCGACAGCGACACGGCGATCTGCCACGGCAGCCCTTCGGCGCGCAGCATCGGCCAGCTGGCCACCAAAGCGAAGGTCACCGTCGCCGGCACGGTCACACCGAGAAACAGCAACAGCGCCTGGATCACGCGCGCATTGCGCTGGTCGACCGGGTCCTGGACCGGTGCGCGATCGAGCCAGCGCAGAAACGGACGGTACATGGCGAGCCCGGCAGACCGTGAGAATCGCGTGATATTCCAGCGAGATCGTGCAGGTGACAAGAGGCGTGGACGCCTCGTAGGGTCGCAGACGGGGACGCCCTATCCGATCGGGATGACAGGGCCAAGACACGGAAAGCCGGTGGTGACGGGCGCAGGCCCGCCGCACGACCGCGCTCGCCTTCATGAAACGCTACCGGAGACCTCCGAAATGAACCGCATCTACCGCACCCTCTGGAACGCCGAGCTCGGTCGCATGGTCGTGGCCTCGGAACTGGCGCGCAGCCGCAGCGGACGTCGCGCAGGCGCAGTGGTCGCCGGCCTGGTGCTGGCGTTGCCGTTGACCGCACTGGCGCAGGCCACCGCCGTCGGCGTGCAGGCTTACGACACACCGGCCGCTGTCGACGCGGACACCGTCGCGCACTACTTCCAGGCCAGCGGTAGCGCCGACAGCGACGCCGGTGCGTACGTCGAAGGCGACAACGCGCTGGCCGCCGGCGAAGCCGCCTCGGCGATCGGCAGCGGCGCCACGGCACTGGGCGGCGGCGCGGTCGCGAACGGCAGCGGCGCCACCGCGGTCGGTCACAACAGTCTCGCCGACGGCGAGGCCGCCACCGCCTTGGGCATGCAGGCGACCGCGGTCGGCGACCAGGCGCTGGCGCTGGGCAACGCCGCCCAGGCGCAGGGATGGCGAAGCATGGCGATCGGCCACAACGCGCTGGCCGAATCGGCCGGCGCGATGGCGATCGGCGTCAATGCGGTGTCGCGCAACGATGCGGCGACCAGCGTCGGTGCGTCTTCGATCAGCGAAGGCCTGTACGCGACGGCGCTGGGCTTCGGTGCGAAGGGCCGGGCGGAAGGCGCCACGGCGCTCGGCGCCAATGCACTCGCCCTCGGGCGCTATTCGGTGGCCGCCGGCGTCGGCGCGGGCGCCAGAGCCCAGGAGACCGTCGCGATCGGTGTTTTTTCGTCGGCCTGGGCTGCAGGCAGCATCGTCGTCGGCCCCTACGCGCAGGCGCTCGGCGCCGGCGGCACGAGCATCGGCAACACCGCGCTGACCCACGGCGAATCGGCCACCGCGATCGGCTTCAAGGCCGGCGCTGGCGAGATGTCGACAGCACTGGGCGCGTACGCGGCCTCGCTCGCCCCGTCGTCGACCCTGCTGGGTGCGTCCACGCACGCGCGCAGCGATGCGACCGGTAGCGTCGCGATCGGCGTCGGTTCGCTGGCCGACCGGCCCAACACGGTGTCTGTCGGCGCATCGGAAGCGTGGTCCTACGCGACCGACAATCCGGCGCGCACGCGCCAGATCGTCAACGTCGCGGCCGGCACCGAGGCCAACGATGCGGTCAACGTCGCTCAGCTCGAGGCGGCCACGGCGGTCAATCGCTACATCGGCGTCAATGGCAATCCCGACAGCGATGCCGGTGCCTATGCCGAAGGCGATGACACGCTCGCGGCGGGCGAGGCGGCCTCGGCCGTCGGGCAAGGTGCAACGGCCGTCGGCGGCGGCGCATTGGCATACGCCGACACCGCAACCGCGATCGGCAAAGACAGCCTCGCGACGGGCGCGTCATCGACGGCGCTCGGCGGCATGTTGCAGCTCGACTACAGCGCGGTGGGTGAGTTCGGCGTGGTGCTCGACCAGCAGACGGCCGCCAGCGGACTGGCAGCGACGGCACTCGGCGCGGGTGCCCGTGCCGAGGGCGACTTCAACACCGCGATCGGTGCGCAGACCGAAACCACCGGCAAGTCGGCGGTCGCGATCGGCGGTATCGTCGATGTGCGCGAGGACGAACTCGGCGAGGACTTCGCCGGCGTCGAGCTGCAGAACACGCGGGCATCGGGTCGTCTTGCGACGGCGATCGGCGGTGGCGCGCAAGCGACGGATTACGCCGCCACTGCGATCGGCGCACTGTCGAACGCCGGCGGCATCCGTGCGGTCGCGATCGGCTACGCCAGCCAGGCCCTGGCCTACGATGCGACCGCGATCGGCGACCGCGCCGAGGCATCTGAAGAGTGGGCCACCGCGATTGGCGGCGGCGCACGGGCCACCCACGTCCGATCCACCGCACTGGGCAGCTTCGCGACCGCGATCGGCGAGAATGCCACCGCGGTCGGAGAAGGGGCGCTGGCCAACAACCCAGGCAGCCTCGCGCTCGGCAGTGGCAGTTGGGCGACCGGTGCCAACAGCATCGCCATCGGCAAGGCGACCGTGTGGCACAGCAATCCCTACCGCGAGGCCGTTGTCGAGTTCACCGACGGTATCGCGATAGGCACCGATGCCGAGGTGAACGGCAGCCGTTCTGTCGCGTTGGGTGCAGGCGCGATCGTCGGTGGCTGGGCCGTTCCGGAAGACGACGGACTGCCGCGCAACGTAGACGATGCGGTCGCGCTGGGCGCCGGCTCGATCGCCGATCGCAGCAACACGATCTCGATCGGCCGCGCGGGCGCCGAACGCCAGATCACCCACGTCGCCGCCGGCATCGAGGCCACAGATGCGGTGAACGTGGCGCAGCTCGAAGCGGCCGCCGCCGAAGCGTCGCGCTATGTCCAGGCCACCGGAAGCGCCGACAGCGATGCCGGCGCATACGCCGAAGGTGAGAACGCGCTGGCGGCGGGCGAGGCATCCGCGGCGGTCGGCACGGGCACCGTCGCGCTGGGCGCCGGCGCGGTCTCGTACGCGAACAACGCCACCGCCGTGGGCCGCGACAGTCTCGCGGTCGGCGGCTCGTCGACCGCGTTCGGCGGCGTCCTCGACATCGACTACAGCACGTTGCCGCGCGGCGTGGTGATCCATAGCCAGACCGCCGCTCTGGGGCTGGGCGCGACGGCCGCCGGTGCCGGCGCGCAGGCCAACGACGACTTCAACACCGCCATCGGTGCGCAGTCCGAGACCAGTGGCAAGTCGGCCGTTGCGGTCGGCGGCATCGTCGACGTGCGCGAGGACGAAATCGGCTCGAACTTCATGGGCCAGCTCCTGCGCAACACCAAGGCGGCCGGCCGCCTGTCGACGGCGATCGGCGGCGGCGCGCAGGCGACCGAATACGCCGCCACCGCGATCGGTGCATTGGCCGAAGCCACCGCCATCCGCTCGATCGCGATCGGCTATCGGACGCAGGCGACCGCTTACGATGCGATCGCGATCGGCGATCGTGCGCAGGCCACGTTCGACTTCACCACGGCGATCGGCTCGGGCGCGCGCGCCAGCGCGAAGGGCACCACGGTGGTCGGGTCGAGCGCAAATGCCCTCTACGAGGGCGGCACGGCACTGGGCAATGGGGCGTCGGCCCGCAACGTCAACGCCGTCGCATTGGGGACGGCATCGGCGGCCGCCGGCCAGAACTCGATCGCGATCGGCAACCGCTCGATGGTCTGGAACGGCGACTTTTTCGCGCCCTCGCCGATCCTGTATCTCAACAGCATCGCCATCGGCGTCGGCACCAATACCTATGGGTCTGACTCGATTGCGCTGGGTACCTCGGCCATCGTCGGTCGCCAGCAGGCCAATGGCTTGTGGACCGGTGTCGACAACAGCGTGGCCCTGGGCGCGAACTCGTGGGCCAACCGCGAGAACACGATCTCGGTGGGCCGGGCAGGTGCCGAGCGGCAGATCACCCACGTCGCTGCCGGCACCGAATCGACCGATGCCGTGAACCTGGCCCAGCTCGAGGCTGTCGCCGGCGGCCTGGGCGAGCTCTCGGCCAATGCCGTGGTCTATGACGATGTCGACAAAGCGCGCATTTCGCTGGCCGGCGTCGACGGCACGGTGATCACCAACGTCGCCGCCGGCGAACTCACCGAAGGCAGCACCGACGCGGTCAACGGCAGCCAGTTGTTCGAGACCAACACGCGCGTGACCCAGGTGGAAGGCCGCGTGGACGATCTGGATACGCGCATCGGCGACGTCGCCGGGGTCGCGCAGAACGCGGTGGCCTACGACGATGCCGACAAGGCAAGCATCTCGCTGGCGGGTGCCGACGGCACGGTGCTGTCGAACCTGGCCGCAGGCGCGGTGTCGGCCGACAGCACGCAGGCGATCAACGGCGCGCAGCTGCACGGCGGCCTGCAGAGCATGGCCGAGGTCCTGGGCGGCGGCGCCGCGGTGACTGCGTTCGGCACGCTGGCAGCGCCGAGCTATGCCGTGCAGGGCACGCAGTACGCCTCGATCGGCGCGACCTTCGCCGCGCTCGATGTGCAGATCAGCCAGCTCAAGACCCGCGTCGGTGCGGTCGAGACGGTGATCGACAGCAACCAGGGCACCAATGACCGCGTCGCGGTCGGCGGCGGTGCGCCGGCCACGGTGGGCACGGACACCAATGCGGTGGCGGTCGGTGCAGGCGCCACGGCGAACGGCGCCAACGGCGTCGCGGTCGGTAGCGACGCCTATGCGCACGGGCCCAACGACACGGCCGTCGGCGGCAACGCCCAGGTGCATGCTGATGGCAGCACCGCGGTCGGCGCCAACAGCCGCATCTCGGCCGATGCCACGAACGCGGTCGCCATCGGCGAAAGCGCCTCGGTCACCGCGGCCTCGGGCACCGCGCTCGGTCAGGGGGCCAGCGTCACCGCGCAGGGGGCGGTCGCCCTCGGCCAGGGCTCGGTTGCCGACCGTGCCCAGACCGTCTCGGTCGGCAGTGCGGGTGCCGAGCGACAGATCGCCAACGTCGCCGCGGGCACCCAGGCGACCGATGCCGCCAATGTCGCCCAGGTCCGCGCCGGTGTCACCGAGGCCAAGGCTTACGCCGACACCACCGCCACACAGGCGGTCGCCTCGTCCAAGGCCTACACAGACCAGCGCCTGGCCGCGTGGGGCGACCAGTTCGATGCCTACCGCGGTGATGTCGAGCGTCGTTTCAGCGACGTCGACCGGCGCATGGACCGGCAGGGCGCGATGAGCGCGGCGATGCTCAACATGGCCACCAACGCGGCCGGCACGCAGAGCCCGCGTGGACGGGTGGCGGTGGGCGCCGGCTTCCAGAGCGGCGAGCAGGCGCTGTCGATCGGCTACGCCAAGCGGGTTGGCGAGCGCGCGTCCTTCAGCCTCGGCGGCGCGTTCAGCGGCGACGAGAAATCGGCCGGCTTCGGCTTCGGCATCGACCTGTGACACCTCGGCGGCGTCGACCGGCGCCGCCGTCCCTCGCGACATCCCACTCTTCGACGGAGACACGTTCCATGCGTATCCAAACCACCCTCGGCGCGGCGATCGCCGCCATCCTGCTGACCGGCGGCGCGCAGGCCGCAGGCCCTCGCCTCGACCGCAGCGTGACCCGCGACCTTGCCGGCGAAACGCAAGCCGCTGCGGCGGAAGGCCAGCGGTTCATCGTCAAAACCAGCCTGCCGTCCACGCAGGGCCGCGCCGCCCTGGGCAGCGCGCTGACGACCAGCGTCCGCCGCGCCGGCTTGTCGAGCGCGGTCGCCGCGACCGCGACCTCCGCCGCGCGCCCGGCCGCCACCGCGCGCGTGCTGCGCAGCATGGCCGCGCCGGGCTGGCACGTGGTGCAGGCCTCACGCGCGATGACCGAGTCCGAGCGCGCGAGCTTCATCCGCGAACTGTCGGCCGAGCCCGGCGTGCTCCGGGTCGAGGTCGACCGCCTCTATCAGCGCGCCGATGTGGCGCGTGCGCCGACGGTGATGCCGGCCGCCGTGCCCAATGATCCCGAGTACGCGCGCTTGCAGTGGAACTTCAAGGACCCGACCGGCGGCGTGCGTGCCGAGCAGGCCTGGGACATCTCCACCGGCGAAGGCGTCGTGGTCGCGGTGGTCGATACCGGCATCGTCGAAAATCATCCCGATCTCGCGGTCAACGTCCTGCCTGGCTACGACATGATCAGCGACCGGCGCATTTCCCGCCGCGACACCGATGCACGCGTGGCCGGCGGCTGGGACGTGGGCGATTGGGTCGAGGCCAACTATTGCGTCGCGCTGGGCGCACAGGGCAATGCGCCGCGCGACAGCTCCTGGCACGGCAGCCACGTCGCCGGCACGATCGCTCAGCAGACCAACAACGGCGCCGGTCTGGCCGGCCTCGCCCACGATGCCAAGGTCGTGCCGGTGCGCGTGCTCGGCTCGTGCGGCGGCTACGGCAGCGACATCGCCGACGGCATGATGTGGGCCGCCGGCCTGCCGGTCGAGGGCGTGCCTGACAATCCCAATCCGGCCGAGATCATCAATATGAGCCTGGGCAGCACCGGCCCGCAGGCGTGCCCGGCGCTGTACCAGGACGCCATCGACAAGATCAACGCGCAGGGTTCGATCGTCGTCGTGGCCGCCGGCAACTCCAATGCCAATGCCGGCACCTACACAATGAGTTCGTGCACCGGCGTCATCTCGGTGGGCGCGACCCGCGTCACCGGCGGCAAGGCCAGCTATTCCAGCTGGGGGACCCGGATCGACCTGTCGGCACCGGGCGGCGGCGGCGATGTCGATGGCAATCCGAACGGCTACATCTTCCAGGTAGTCAACGCCGGCACCACGCGCCCGACCGCTGACTGGGTCCTGGGCGGCTACACCGGCACCTCGATGGCCTCGCCGCATGTGGCCGCGGCCGCGGCGATGGTGCAGAGCGTCGTCGAGACGCCATTGAACTGGAGCGACATGCGCGACCTGTTGCGGCGCACCGCGCGACCGTTCCCGGTGGCCATTCCCACCAACACGCCAATGGGGGCGGGCATTCTGGATGCGGCGCAGCTGCTGCATCGTGCGACGCAGCCGCCGTGCACCAGCGACTGCGCACCGCTGGAGGTGCCGTTGGTGAACAAGGTCGAGTTGCGCGGCCTGTCGGCGGGTGTCGAAGACGCGCTTTACACGTTCGAAGCGACGGCCGGCACGGTACTGACCTTCATGACCTTCGGCGGCACCGGCGATGTGTCGATGCATGTCGCCAGGGGCCGGGTCCCGACCGCCACCGACCGGGATGCGTTCTCCACGCGTGCCAACAGCAACACCGAAACCGTCCGCTTCACCGCGCCGCAGGCGGGCAAGTACTACATCCGCCTGAGCGGCACGTACGCGGGCCTGACCCTGGTCGCGCGCCAGTAGGCGCCAAGTGCCCGCCCGCATCGCCGGAGGCGGTGCGGGCGGGTGCGCGTTGTCATGCCGCCCTGCACCGCGTTCGACTGGATTGCCGGATTGCCCGGCTGGACAGCGTGCCCGCAAGGCGAGCGGCTGGACCTGGCGCGCGATGCGGTCGCGCACTGCAGCGGCATGGCGGAGCAAGACTGGGCGTTCGCCTTCGTGTCCTGGGCCAGTGACCGGCTGATCCGCACCGGCGAGTGGTACGAGATCCAGACGCACACGCTGCCCGGCGGCATCGAAGGGGTGCGCATCGTCCGCCAACGTCCGCCGCATGCCTGATGGCGCCGCCGTGCAGGTGACACCCGATCGACAGCGAGACATCCCCGATGCAACCCGAGGTCCCTCAGGCCGACTACGACTGGCTGCTGCACTGGACGGCGTGGTCGCTGCGCGAGGATCGTCGCCAGGAGGCGGTGTTTCCGCTGGCGCAGTTCCTGGAACGCAGCGGCGCCTCGCCGCTCACCTGGTCGCTCGATTTCCTGTCGTGGAAGTGCGAGCGGCTCGCCCGCGACCGCTGCTGGTACGAACTGCGCGTCGAACGCCTGCCCGAAGGCACCCTGGTCCGCGTGCTGCTCGATCGTTGAGTGCCTCGGGAGGCCGGCGCCGCAGCGCGGGTTGCGCCCGCGGTGACGAACGGGTGCAATGCGGCGATGCGCCTCCTTTCTCTCCTCGTCGCCGCGCTGCTGCTGTCGGCCTGCGCCCACCAGGCCCCGCGCAATCCGCTCGCCACCTGGGTGCCGTCGGCCAACGCCGATGCGCGCCGGCCGGTGCTGGTGGTGCTGCACTACACCGAGCAGGACTCGGTCGAACGCAGTCTCGACACGCTGCGCACCGCCAACAGCGGCGGCCGGGTCAGTGCCCACTACCTGATCGGCAAACACGGCGAGCGCTACCAGCTGGTGTCCGACCTCGATCGCGCCTGGCACGCCGGTGCCGGCCGCTGGGGCGCGATCACCGACGTCAATTCGGCCTCGATCGGCATCGAACTCGACAACAACGGCCGCGAGCCGTTCGCCGAGCCCTTGATCGAGAGCCTGCTGGTGCTGCTCGAGGACCTGCGCACGCGCTGGCGGATCGCGCCGGAGAACGTCATCGGCCACTCCGACCTTGCGCCCACGCGCAAGATCGACCCGGGCGTGCATTTCCCCTGGCGCCGGCTCGCCGAACACGGCTATGGCGTCTGGCCGCAGGACGGCACGCCGCCCGCGCCGCCGGGCTTCGATGCGCTGCAGGCGCTGCGCACGCTGGGCTATTCGACCGATGATCCCGACGCGACCGCGCGCGCATTCCGGCTGCGCTTCCGCGCCCAGGCGACCGGCGCGCTCGACGATGAAGACCGCCGCATCCTGTACGCGCTGGTCCAGGGCTGGACGATCCCGGCCATCCACCCGGCCGCGCAGCCGACGCGCGACTAGAATGACCGGCTTTCCAGCGACGAGGAGACAGACGTGGGCGCAGTGATGACCCCGGTATCGGTCGGCGAACTCGCCGACAAGATCACCATCCTCGAGATCAAGGCCGAGCGGCTCGACGATGCCGACAAGCTCGCGCACGTGCGCACAGAACTCGAGGCGCTGCTGGCGCCGTGGCGCGGCGTCGAGGCGGGCGATCCCGGCTTCGCATCGCTGAAGGCCGAGCTCAAGGCGGTCAACGCGACGATGTGGGACATCCAGGACGGCCTGCGCGACCGCGAGCGCAGCCAGACCTTCGACGACGAGTTCATCCGCCTCGCGCGCGCCGTCGCCACGACCAACCACGCCCGCGTCGAGCTCAAGAACGCGATCAACCGCCTGGCCGGCGCCGGCTTCATCGAAGAGAAGCAATACGCCGCCGACGCGGACTGAAAGGCGGGGGCAGTCGCCGCGCGTGCGGCGAACGGCCGGTCACGATCCGGCGCAGACGCCCGCTGCGCGCGTCAGGCCCCGCGCAGCGTGAACTGCACCGCCTCGCCGGCCTCGCAATGCGGGGCGATCCACACGTCGAACAGGCCCGGCTCGGCGGCGAAGGCGCCGCTGCGGGTGGTGAAGGCGAGCTGGTCGCGCTGCAGTTCGAACGCGACCGTGGTCTCCTCGCCCGGGGCGAGTGCGACCTTGCGGAAGGCCTTGAGCTCGCGGATCGGGCGCACGCGGCTGGCGACGCGGTCGTGGATGTACAACTGCACGACTTCCTCGCCGGCGCGGTCGCCGGTGTTGCGCAGCGTCGCCGAGACGGTCAGCGTGCCGTCCCAGTCGAGCGTGTCGGTCGACAACTGCACCGGGCCGTATTCGAAGCGGGTGTACGACAGCCCATGGCCGAACGGATACAGCGGGCTGTTGGGCATCTCGCGCCAACGGCTCTTGAACTCGCTCATCTCCGGCAGCTCGGGACGGCCGGTGCGCTGGCGGTTGTAGTACAGCGGCTGCTGGCCCGAGTCGCGCGGGAAGCTCACCGGCAGGCGCGCGGACGGGTTGTAGTCGCCGAACAGCACATCGGCGATCGCAGGCCCGGTCGCGGTGCCGAGGAACCACGTCGCCAGGATCGCCTGCGCATCACGCACCGCGCCGTGCAGTGCGAGCGCGCGGCCGTGGCGCAGCAGCACGACGACCGGCGTGCCGGTTGCGGCGACCGCCTCGGCCAGCGCCTGCTGCGCGGGCGGGATCACGATCTGCGTGCGCGACTGTGCCTCGCCGCTGTAGTTCTGGGGTTCGCCGATCGCCAGCAGCACGACATCGGCGTCGCGCGCGGCGGCCACCGCGGCGTCGAGGCCGCCGTCGAGTGCCTCTTCCATCCCGCTGCCGTCGACCACCGTCAGCGCATCGCCGTCGTCGAGTGCAGCGCGCAGGCCGTCCTCGAGGTTCACGTGCAGGCGCTTGTCGCCGAACAGGGTCCAGCAGCCCTCGATGTTGTCGCGGTCGCGCGCGTAGGGGCCGATCAGCGCGAGCTTCTGCCCGGTCTTCTTCAGCGGCAGCAGGTCGTCATCGTTCTTGAGCAATACGATCGAGCGCCGGGCGGCGTCGCGTGCGAGATCGCCGTGTAATGCCTGCGGATCGAGCGCGGCCTCGGCCTCGGGGTCGAGCGAGCGGTAGGGATTGTCGAACAGGCCGATCGCCTGCTTGACCGCGAACACCCGGCGCACACCCTCGTCGAGCGTCTCCATCGACACCTCACCGTTGGCGACCAGATCCGGCAGGTGCGCGGCGTACAGCCCGCTCTGCATGCTCATGTCGACGCCGGCGGTGAACGCCAGCTTGGTCGCCTCGCGGTCGTCTGCGGCGAAGCCGTGCGCGACCAGCTCGAAATCGGCGGTGTAGTCGGAGACCACGAAGCCGCCGAACTTCCATTCGCCGCGCAGCAGGTCGGTCAGCAGGCCGTCGTGGGCCGAGGCCGGCACGCCGTTGATGTCGTTGAACGCGCTCATGACCGTCAGCGCGCCGGCATCGATCGCGGCCTTGAACGGCGGCAGATGGACGTCGCGCAGCGTGCCCTCGGAGATCTCGACGCTGTTGTAGTCCAGCCCGCCCATCACCGCGCCGTAGCCGACGAAGTGCTTGGGGCTCGCCAGCAGCGCGTCGTCGGCGGTCAGGTCGTCGCCCTGGAAGCCGCGCACGCGCGCGGCCGCGAAGGCGTTGGCCAGCACCACGTCCTCGCCGGCGGCTTCGGCCACGCGGCCCCAGCGCTGGTCGCGGGCGATGTCGAGCGTGGGGGCGAAGGTCCAGTGCAGGCCGCAGGCGGTGGCTTCGATCGCGGCCGCGCGTGCGGTGCGCCGGGCCAGTTCAGGCTCGAAGCTCGCCGCCTCGCCCAGCGGAATCGGGAACACTGTGCGCATGCCGTGGATCACGTCGGCGCCCATCAGCAGCGGGATGCCGAGCCGGCTTTCCTCCACCGCAATGCGCTGCGCTTCGCGTCCCTGGGCGGCGCCCACGCCATTGAAGACCGCGCCGACGCGCCCGGCCCGGATGCGCTCGCGCAGTTCGCCGGCGTTGAGCTCGTTCATCTCAGGATTCACGTCGGCGGCGAACGGCCGCAACATGTCGGCGAAAATGCCAAGCTGGCCGACTTTCTCCTCCACGGTCATACGGGCGAGCAGCGCTTCCAGCCGGTCGTCAAGACGCATCGTCGATCCTGTGTAAACGATTACAGCCGGCGATTATAGGGGCCTGGCTCCGTTCTGCGGATAGGGGTGGCCCCAATGGCCGGGACGCAGGCGACGTGCTGTCCGCCGGGCCTGCGCGCGACGGTCTCCAGGCCTTGGAACGCCCTCACTCCGGGTTGCGAGCGGGCACGAACGGCGAGACCGGATCGCTGGCCGGGAAGGTCTCCTCCAGCGCCTCGTCCTGGGTGTTTTCTTCGTGCCGTTCGCGGTGCCCACGATGCTCGCGCGCGTCTTCCGGCGAGGCCGGAGTCGGCGCACGGTCGCGCTCGTCGGGCGTCTTGTCGATGTCGTGGTCTGGGTGCATGCCGATCACTGTGCGCCGGCGGGCGCAACCAGACGTGAAAGCGCCCGCGCGGGGGGCCCAGGTGCGCAGGGTCGGCAGCCCCCGGGGGCGGTCCGGTCAGTTCGATGCGGGCGCCTCGGCCGACGCCGTGTCTTGCCCGAGCACAAGGCGCGCGGCGGCCAGGTTGACGCGGGGTCCACGAGGCCTTTGCCAGCCTGCGAGGACCGCGTCCCGCCATGCCGTGCAGGTCGCGCGCACCTGCGCCGCTGCGCATCGGAGATTCCATGGCACGTCCCATCTGGTCCGGCTCGCTGTCGTTCGGCCTGCTCAACATCCCGGTGTCGCTGATGTCGGGCGAGCGCCGCACCGACCTGAGCTTCCGCATGCTCGATTCGCGCGACAAGAAGCCGATCCGCTTCGAGCGGGTCAACGCCGACACCGGCGAGGAAGTGCCGTGGAAGGAGATCGTCAAGGCCTTCGAGTACGACAAGGGCAGCTATGTCGTGATCGAGAAGGAGGACATCGCCTCGGCCGCGCCCGAGTCGCACGAGTCGGTGGATGTCGAGGCCTTCGTCGATGCCGGCAGCATCGGCACGCGCTTCTTCGAAAAGCCCTATGTGCTGGTGCCGGGCAAGAAAGCCGAAAAGGGCTACGTCCTCCTGCGTGAGACGCTGAAGAAGACCGGCAAGATCGGCATCGCGCGGGTCGTGATCCGCACGCGCGAATACCTGTGCGCGGTGCTGCCCGAGGACGATGCGCTGGTGCTGATGCTGCTGCGCTATCCGCAGGAGCTGGTCGATCCCAATGACTACAAGCTGCCCACCGGCGATACGTCCAAGTACCGCATCGCCGACAAAGAAGTGCAGATGGCCACGCAGTTGATCGAATCAATGTCGGCCGACTGGGACCCCGAGGGCTATCACGACGAGTTCCGCGAGCGCCTGGCGGCGATCATCCAGAAGCGCATCAAGGCCAAGGGCGCGACCACGCGCGTGACCGAGGAGCCCGCGCCGCGCGAGGACGCAGCCACCAACGTGGTCGACTTCGTCTCGCTGCTCGAACAGAGCCTGCAGAGCAACAAGCGCACGCCGGCCAAGAAGACCGCGAGCAAGCAGACCCCCGTCCGGAAGAAAGCACCGGCGAAGAAGCGCGCCGCCAAGGCGAGCAAGAAGACCGCGAAAAAGGCTGTGCGCAAGGCCTCATGACGCCATGACCCTCGCCGAGTACCGCCGCAAGCGCAGGTTCGACGCGACTCGTGAGCCGGAGCCGGGCAAGGCCGCGCCGCGCGGCAAGCGGGCGATCTTCGTCGTGCAGCTGCATCACGCCAGCCACCGCCACTACGACTTCCGCCTGCAGGTGGGCGATGCGCTGCGCAGCTGGGCGGTGCCCAAGGGGCCGAGCTACGACCCCGACGTCAAGCGCATGGCGGTGCAGGTCGAGGACCACCCGCTGGACTATGCCGGCTTCGAGGGCGAGATTCCCAAGGGCCAGTACGGCGGCGGCCACGTAGCCAGGTTCGACACCGGCGCCTGGGTCGCGGACGGCGACCCGGAGCAGGCGCTGGCCAAGGGCCACCTGCGTTTCGAGCTGTTCGGCCGCAAGCTCAAGGGCCGCTGGCACCTGGTGCGCACGGCCCGGTCGGGCAGGCAACAACAATGGCTGTTGTTCAAGGACCGCGACGCGTACGCCGGCAAGCTGGATGCTGACGACCTGCTCGGCGACATCGCGCCGCCGCCGCCCGAGGACGCCAAGCGTGCCGGCACCGGCAAGACGCGCAAGCGCGGCGAGCGCGAGGTCGCCGTCGCCACGCGCCGTAAGCACGACTGGGCGGCGGCCGCACGCAAGCTCGACGGCGCCCGCCGCGCCGCTGCGCCCGACGGCCCGTTCGCGCCGCAGCTGGCGAAGCTTGGCGAGCGCGCGCCGACCGGCGAGGCCTGGTTGCACGAGCTCAAATGGGACGGCTACCGGCTACTGGTCACGATCGCGCGCGGCAAGGTGCGGCTGTGGTCGCGCAACGCGCTCGAATGGACCGCCAAGGTGCCCGAGATCACCGAGGCGCTGACGCGGCTGGGGCTGCGTTCGGCTGCGTTCGACGGCGAGTTGATTGCCGGGCGCGGCGCGCGTGCGGATTTCAACCTGCTGCAACAGACGTTGTCGGGCGAGCGCCAGGGCGCACTGGCGCTGGTGCTGTTCGACCTGCTGCATGTCGATGGGGTCGATGTCAGCGAGGCGCCGTTGTTCGCACGCAAGGCGCTGCTGCAGCGCATCCTCGGCGATCCGCCGCCCGCGCACCTGGCGTGGAGTTCGCACATCGAGGGCGAGGCGGCAACCGCGATCGAGCTGGCCTCGCAGGCCGGCTTCGAGGGCATCATCTCCAAGCGCGGTGATCGCGGCTATCGTCCCGGGCGCGGCGACGACTGGCGCAAGACCAAGGAGCTGGCCAGCGACGAGTACGCGGTGGTCGGTTACACCCCGCCCAAGGGCAGTCGCAGCGGGTTCGGCTCGCTGCTGCTCGCCCGGCCCGATCCCGAACATGGCTGGCGCTACGCCGGGCGCGTGGGCTCGGGCTTCAGCGATGCGCTGCTCGACGAGATCGCCCAGCGCATCGGCAAGGCCGGGCGCAATGCCCCGACGGTCCACGTGCCGCCCAACGACACCGACCTGCGCGCCGCGCGCTGGTTCGCGCCGCGTTTCGTGGTCGAGGTGTTCTCGCGCGGCACCGGCGGCCATGGCCTGCTGCGCCAGCCCTCGCTCAAGGCGGTGCGGCCCGACAAGTCGATCGAGGATCTGCACGACAGCGACCGCGGCGACCCCGGAGGAGACGACGAGATGGCGACGCAGACCCGGAGCAAGACGCCCGCCCGCAAGCGTGCTGCCGCGAGCGCGGCCGCGCCCGCGAAGCAGGCAAGGAATCGCAGCGCGCCCGCAGACGCGCGCGCGCCACCGACGCTGTCGAGTCCGGACAAGATCCTGTTTCCCGGTGACACGCTGACCAAGGGTGACGTCGCCGCGTATTACACAACGGTCATGGACTGGCTGCTGCCCGAGATCGCCGGCCGGCCGCTGTCGGTGATCCGCTGCCCCGGCGGCATCGACAGCGCCTGCTTCTTCCAGAAGCACCACACCGCCGGCATGCAACTGGTGGAGACGGTGCGATTGAAGGAGGAATCGGGCGGCGCCGGTGACTACCTCGTCGTCAACGACGCGGCGGCCGCCCTGGAGCTGGTGCAGTTCAACGCGCTGGAATTCCATCCCTGGGGCGCGCAGGCCAAGACGCCCGACATCGCCGACCGCATCGTCTTCGACCTCGACCCCGGCGAGGGCATCGCCTGGCGCGACATCGTCGCGGCCGCGCGCCAGATCCGCGGATTGCTGCAGCAGGTGGGCCTTGAATCGTTCGTGCGCACCTCCGGCGGCAAGGGCCTGCACGTGGTGGTGCCGCTCGATCCGGGCTGCGCCTGGTCGGTCGTCAAGCCCTTCGCGCAGGCCTTCGCGCAGAGCCTGGCGCAGCTCGAGCCGTTGACCTACGTGGCCACGGCGACCAAGAAGTTCCGCAAGGAGCGGATCTTCGTCGACTACCTGCGCAATGGCCGCGGCGCGACTGCGGTGGCGTCGTTCTCGCTGCGCGCGCGGGCCGGTGCGCCGGTCGCAATGCCGTTGCGTTGGGAGGAGCTGGGCCGGGTCAAGGCGGGCAACCAATGGACGCTGCGCAATGCGCCGGCCCGTCTCAAGCGGCTCGGCACGCACCCGTGGGCGGGATTCGAGACGTTGCGCCAGACCTTGCCGGGCGCGGCCCGCGGCAAGGGCAAGCGACGTTGATCGGAACAGCAGGCGGCGGCCGGCACGTCGAAGGCGTCCTATGCGGTGCATCGCATCGCGCTGCACTGCGCACCTCCTGAAACTCGGCCCGCCGCCGCGCAGGCGGCGACGGGCCGTCAAACCGGCGTTACTTGCGCACGTCCTGGGTATGCGTCTTCAGCGCCTCGGCCAGCCCCGGCACGCTGTCGGCGCCAGTGGGCACGGTGATGCTCGAGCCTGCGAAGTCGTCGCCGATCGGCTCCGCCCGACCCCCCAGACACGTCTGCAGGAAGCCCTCGGTGACCGCATTGAACGCGGTGTTGTTCTCCGGGCGCGCGAAGCCGTGGCCTTCGTCGGGGAATAGCACGTAGGTGACCGGGATCGACTTGGCGGTCATCGCCTCGACGATCTGGTCGCTCTCGGCCTGCTTGACCCGCGGATCGTTGGCACCCTGGCCGATCAGCAGCGGCTTGGTGATCGCATCGGCGCGCGTCAGCGGCGAGCGTTCGGTCAGCCAGGCTTTGCCCGCTTCGGTGCGCGGGTCGCCCATGCGGCGGGCGAGTTGCTCGAAGAAGCTCGCCCAGTACGGCGGCACCGTCGACAGCAGGGTGTTGAGGTTCGATGGGCCGACGATGTCGACGCCGCAGGCGAAGGTATCGGGCGTGAACGTCAGCCCGACCAGCGTCGCGTAGCCGCCGTAGCTGCCGCCCATGATCGCGACCTTGTCGGCGGTGGTCACGCCGCTGTCGACCGCCCACTGCACGGCGTCGATCAGGTCGTCGTGCATCTTGGCCGCCCACTCGCCGTTGCCGGCATTGGTGAACTGCTTGCCGAAGCCGGTCGAGCCGCGGAAGTTGACGCTCAGCACCGCATAGCCGCGGTTGGCCAGCCACTGGTCCGTCGGCTTGAAGCCGTAGCCGTCGCGCGACCAGGGCCCGCCGTGCACGCGCAGCACCAGCGGCACCGGCGCGTCGGCCTTGCCGTCGTTGTCGGCGTCGGCGTGCTTGGGCAGCGTGAGATAGCTGACCAGCGTCAGCCCGTCGCGCGACTTGAGTTCCAGCGGCCACATCGGCACCAACGGCTTGCCTTCGAGCGCCGGACGTCCGGAGAACAGCTGGGTCAGCGTGCCTGCGCCGCCGTTGGCTGGACGGTCGTAGCGGTAGTAGACGACCGGTGATTCGGCGGCCGAATAGGCGACCAGCCAGTGGCGGTCGTCGAGCGTGCGGCTGTTGATCGAGACCTCGCCCGGGCCGATCGCCGCGAGTGTGTCGAGATCGGCGCGGATGCGGTCGTCGACCGCCGTCCAGGCCTCGCGCAGGTAGTTCGCCGACACCGCCTGCACGACGCCGGTGCGCGGGTCGGACAGGGCGTCGCCGACGTCCGCGCGTGCGTCCTCGTGCACCAGCCGCTTCTCGCCGCTGGCGGTGTCGACCGCGAATAGCGCGGCGGTGTCGCGATCGCGCGAATCGCGCATGTACAAGGTCGCGCCGTCGTCGGTCAACCCGGCCGGCTCTGTGCTGAGCACGTCTTCGAAGGGCACGTCTTCGAGCGTCGCCCAGCCGTCGCCGTCGCGGCGCAGCACGTCCATCCCGCCGTCCGGGCGCGAGCGCGAGGCATAGCGCAGCGTGTAATCGGCATCGGCCAGGTAGCTGCCGATGCGGTCGTCGTTGCGCTCTACGAGCGCGCGCGCGCCGCTGCCCAGGTCGACGCGGTACAAGTCGTGCCACTGCGGGTCGCGATCGTTCATGCCCACCAGCAATGCATCGGGATGGCGATGGCTGATGCCGACCACCTGCGCGGTGGTCTTGGGGAACGGCGTGAGGTCGCGGCTGCGCCCGCTGTCGATATCGACGGCGAACAGATGGAAGTCCTCGTCACCACCGGTGTCGCGCAGGTACAGCAACGTGCCGGGCTGATAGGACCAGAAGTAGTTGCGGATCCCACGCGCCGCATCCTGGGTGACCGCCTTCGCCGCGCCCGGATCGTCGGCCGGCGCCACCCAGACGTTCATCGTGCCGTCCACCGGCGCGAGCCAGCTCAGATAGCGGCCGTCGGGGCTGAGCTGCACGCCGGCGCGCTCGGGATTGCCGAACAGCGCATCGCGCGGAATCAGTTCCACATCGTCCAGCGACATCGGCTTGGCGGTGGGGGCGGCCGGCGTGGTGGCGGTGGTATCGGTGGGCGGACGGTCGCCGCAGGCGGCAAGGCCCATCGCGACCGCGGTCGCGAGCAACAGGTGGCGCATCAAAATCCCCAGGTGACGGATGTGTCGCGCATGACGCTACCGGGGCGGCGACCGCGAGATGTTGGCTTCGCGTTAAAGCCCAGGGGTGACTGATGGCAGGGGGCGATGCCTGCTTGTGCCTCGCGCCATCAGCCCCGATGCTCGGCCTCGCGCGTTGACCATGCACCCGCCCCTTCTGGAGACCTCCATGCCTGTCTTCCGTCATCGCCGGCTGCTGTCGACCGGCCTGCTCTGCGTGCTGCTGGCCGCCTGCGCGCAGCAGTCGGCTGAGACCGCCACCGAGTTCGCGGCCGACGCCCCGTCTCCGCCACCGGCCGAGCCGCTGCAAGCCGATGCGATGTCGTCCCGGCAGCGGGCGCCGGGCCTGTCGCGCCCGTGGCGGGGGTCGATGCCGCCGTGCAGATGGCCTCCGGCACATTGGCGCAGACCGATCCCGCGCGCCGCTTCGTCCGCACCGCCCAGGCGCGGTTCGCGGTCGACGACGTCTACCGCTCGGCGCTCGCGATCGAGGATCTCGCCGCTGCGCAAGGCGGCTTCGTGGTCGCCAACCGGATCCGGTCCGAGACCCAGGGCGTGCAGCGGCACCGAATCGGCGACGGCAAGCTGCTGGAGCTGACCGAGTACACCACTGCAGGCGAGCTGACCGTGCGCGTGCCCAGCGAGCGCGCGCAGACGTTCCTGCGAGAGCTCGCCAAGCAGATGACCTTCCTCGACAGCCGCGACTTCGACGCGCGCGACGTGCAGTTCGACCTGCTGCGCCAGCAACTGGCGTACGCCCGCAGCCAGGAGTTGCAGCAATTGCTGGCGCAGGCAGTGCAGACCGGCGACCGGCTGGACCGCAAAGGCGATGTGTTCGCCGCCCGTGAACGCGCGCTTGCGGCCCGCGACGACGCCCGCGTGACGCAGCGCGAAGTCGAGGACCGAATCGCGTTTGCGACGATCGACCTGTCGCTCTACCAGCCTTCGCAGGTCCGGCACAGCGAACGCGTGGACCCCGACGCCGTGTTCGCCCAGCACCGCCCCGGCTTCTTCGTGCGGATCGGCCAGGCGCTGCGCGCCGGCTGGCAGGGCCTGCTCGACGCCGGCGTCGTGGTGGCGCTGCTCTGGCCGCTGTGGGTGTTTGTCGCCATCGTCGCGATCGCCTGGCGTGCGTGGCGTCGCCGCCGGGTCGCGGCGCGGAGCTGACGCGATATCACAGGTGACGTTGCGTGCCGTCTGCGATCAGTGCCCCACGCGTATCGGTGCCGTTCTGCGATGTCTCGCGCCGCGCCGGCTATCTCGTGCCGGCGCGGCGTCCGGTCTTCCTCCACGGTCATCGGTGTCGTCGGGGTGCTGAGAGCCCATGGGGCTGCAGAACAGACGCACGACCATGGTGTCCGATTGGACCGGACATCGTCGCCAGCTTGAGACCGGCGCGACGAGTGATTGGGTGCTCCAATGCGCCACCGCGAACATGCGGTTGAAGTCCAGGCTGGCGTGGTGCAGGCAGGTGCAATGCGCCGACTCATCGCGTGGCTTCCGATTTTCTTGCGCTGCGCGCCTGGGTAGCGAAGTCGTTGGGGTAATAGAACTCGAGTGGCCGACCGTCGAACAAGAACAGGACTTGGCTCACCCTGTACCCGAGTGCGTTCTCGATCACGCCAAGTACGATGTTCTGCAACGCAGTGAGCCGATCCTCCAGCTCGGCTCCCACATAGTCGACGTTCGCGGGAAGGTAGCTTTTGGAAATGTCCACCCTGACGACCGCGTCATCCGTTGAGATCGTCACCGAGCGCAATGTGGCGCCCGGCGATCCCTGATCTCTCATTACGCATTCGATCCGTTCTTCCAGTAGACGCGTGATGCGGTCAATGGTCGCCCTGTCGAGTGTGCGCATCTCTTTCGAAGCGAATGGAGTTGAAGCGCTCTGCGCGACGGGGCTCAGCACAAGAAAGCTGGCGACGAATTGCGTCGCAAGGAGGCTTCCGAGGCGCGGCACTTTTGGGATTTCTTGCATGCTATCCTCTTTCGCGAATCTCAGGCCGCGGCGGGCGGTGTTGCATCGAACCCCCGATACCCTAACGCCTCCGTGAGGTGTTTCGACGCGATGTCGGCACTGTCGTCGAGGTCGGCGATCGTGCGCGCCACGCGCAGGATTCGGTGCATCGCGCGTGCCGACAGGTGCAGTGACTCGATCGCGCGTTCGAGCAGGGCCTGGTCGGCGGGGGCGAGCCTGCAGTGGCGGGCGGTCGCGGTCTGGTCGAGCCGGGCGTTGAGGGTGCCGGCGCGGGCGTGCTGGCGTGCGCGTGCGGCGTCGACGCGGACCCGGATCGCGGCGCTGGTTTCGCCCTGCGGCGCGTCGGGGCGCAGCGCGGCGGGCGGCAGCCGTGGGACGTCGACATGCAGGTCGATGCGGTCGAGCAGCGGACCGGAGATGCGGGCGCGGTAGCGGGCGATCGCCTCATTGCTGCAGCGGCAACGCCCCGACACGTCGCCGGCCCAGCCGCAAGGACAGGGATTCATCGCCGCGACCAGTTGGAAGCGGGCCGGAAACTCGCTTTGCCGCGCGGCGCGCGAGATCGTCACCGTGCCCGACTCCAACGGCTCGCGCAGCACTTCCAGGGCGCGGCGGTCCCATTCGGGGAGTTCGTCGAGGAACAGCACGCCGTTGTGCGCCAGCGAGATTTCGCCCGGGCGTGGTTCGTTGCCGCTGTGAATTCCAGCTAATTAGGAGACTCAATGTACTGCAAATCAAGGCGCTGGCGCGGATGATTTCAGCAAATAGCACGAACGAGCCACCGCAATAGAAGCGACTGCTTCTGGGATGCTGCTTAATGGCGCGACTAAGTTCTGACACCCCTACACGCGAGCTACGAACGAGCCGAAGAAGCCTCACGGGACGCGTGACTTTGGGCGACGGAGGGGTCGCCGCTTTCGAGTCGTCGCTAGAGCGTGACTGGCTGTTGGCGCTCGACTTCGACCGCCGTGTCCATGCCATCCAGGTCCAGCCTTTCTCCCTTCACTATCAGCATGAAGGGGCGACGCGTCGCTACACGCCAGACGTGCGGGCTGATTACAGATTGGCGACAGGTGTGGCCACGGTGGTGTACGAGGTGAAGCCCTCTGAAGAACTGCGCTTGAACTGGTCGGCGTACCGCCCGCGGTTCAAGGCCGCTGTCCGGTACTGCCAGGATCACGGCTGGCGCTTCAAGCTCGTGACTGAGCGCCACATTCGAACGGCGCTGCTGGATAACGCCAGGTTCCTGCGTCGCTATCGTGCACTGCCCGAGCAGGATCTGTATGTGCAGCAGCTGTTGTACACGCTGCGGGCACTTGGTAGGACCACGCCGCAGGCGCTCTTGGCAGCGGCGTATTGGGCCGAAGAGTCGAGGATGACCGCATTGCCCATGCTGTGGAAGCTCATCGCCAGCGGCCGACTCAGTGCTGATCTCCATGTGCCGCTCACCATGAGCGCGCCCATCTGGCTGCCGGGAAGCAACGCATGAGCGGAATTTCCAAAGCGTTCTTCCGCGCAGAACCTGGCCAGGTGGTCGGTTATGGCGATCGGCGTTTTCGCATCACCCATCTATTGTCTGTGGACAGCGTGCTCGCAGTCGATCTGGAAAGCCACGAAAGCCAGCGTCTGCGAGTGGAGTCGATTGCGCCGCTCGCACCGGAGGTCGCGACGCAATCAGGAGGTGAAGTTGAGCGGGACTTGGCGCACTACAGCAAGGAAGAGTGGGCCGAAGCCCAGCGGCGATTCGCCGCGATCAAGCCATTGCTCGAAGATCCCCTTCGCACACGCGCGATGGCCGAGAAGCTCGCCGAGAAGGTGCATGTCCACGTCTCTACTCTGTACAAGTGGTTGAAGCTGTACCAAGCCGCAGGACACGTATCGGCGCTGGTACCAGAAAAGCGCGGCCGCAAAAGCGGCACGCTGTTACTCCGCGATGAGCAGGAAAAGGTCATTGGCTCTGCCATCGAGGACATCTATCTAAGCAAGCAGCGCCACAACAAGCAGGACGTTGTGGATGAAGTGATCCGGCGATGCCGTTTGGCCAAGATCGATGCGCCTAGTGCAAACACGGTCCGAAACCGGATTGCTGCGCTGGAACCTGCGCAGACCCTACGCCGCCGTGGGTTTCGGGACGTGGCGCGTAACCGTTACGAGGCGATCCAAGGCGTCTTTCCAGGTGCGAACCATCCTCTTGCCGTGGTCCAGATCGATCACACCGAGGCGGACGTCATCCTTGTGGATGAAGTGCATCGCCAACCGATCGGACGCCCTTGGGTGACCCTGGCGATCGATGTGTGCAGCCGCATGGTCGCGGGCATCTACGTCACGTTTGAGAAGCCTGCGGCAATTGCGGTGGGCATGTGCCTGGCGCAAGCGATCTGCCCTAAGAGGGAGTATCTCGCCGAGCTAGGAGTGGGGGGTGAGTGGCCGGTGTGGGGCTCGATGAGTGTGGTCCACAGCGATAACGGCAAGGAGTTCCGGGGCCAGATGCTCAAGCGGGCTTGCGAGGAGTACGGCATGGATCTGCAATGGCGCCCGGTCACGCTCCCGCACTTTGGCGGCCACATCGAGCGCCTCATGGGCACCATGGCAAATCAGCTCCGTAAGCTACCAGGGGCAACCTTTTCCAACCCCCAACAGCGCCGCGGCTACGACTCCGAGGCCATGGCGGCACTGACGCTCAAAGAGTTCGAGAATCATTTGGTCGACTTTATCGTCAACGTCTATCACCAGCGTATGCATTCAGAACTGGGCATGTCGCCCAAAACCAAGTGGAGTCTGGGCATCCTGGGCGATGCGAACTCCACGGGCATCGGTATGTTCCCGATTCCGGAAGACCCGTTGCGGATCCACTTGGACTTCATGCCGTTCTTCCATCGCTCGGTGCAACAGTACGGAATCCAGATCGACAACATCAGTTACTACGATCCAATTCTTGATCCCTACGTCAGCGCGATGGATCCGGACAATGTCAAAGCCAAGCGCGAATTCCTGATTCGACGCGATCCGCGGGACATCAGCAAGGTGTACTTCTTGGACCCGAAGGACGGGCGCTATACGGCCGTGCCGTACCGCAACATCGGCTATCCAGCGATGAGTGCGTGGGAGCTGAGAGAGGTCCAGGCGCGGCTGAAAGCTGAGGGACGCAGGGGAGTGGATGAGAATCTGATCTTCGAGGCCCTAGAGCGCATGCGCTCTAAGGTTGCCGAGGCCAAGCGGAAGAGCAAGGCCGCTAGGAGGCAGGCCACCCGCAACCCGGCCGCGGCCAAGCATCATGTTCCCAAGCCTGCGGCGTCGCCTTCCATGCCGCAGCTGTCGGCGCCAGCATCCACGATCGAGCCGGATCCGTTCGGAGAGCCGATCCGTCCCTTCGATGAGGTCTCCCTGATCCGATGACGCGATACCGCCACCTCACTCCGGCCGTTGCGCAGGCCTTGGAGCTGCCAAAGTCTGAGCGGATCACGTTCTGCCAGACCGATCGTTGGATCGGCTACACCCGGGCAACGCAAGTTCTTGATCAACTGGATCAGCTGTTGACCTATCCGCGAAGCCTGCGAATGCCAAACCTACTGGTGGTCGGGCGTAGTGGCAACGGCAAGAGTTCGATTATCGAGCACTTCACCAACCGACATCCGCTTCAGATGACGGAATCGGGTTCGCCGATCGCACCGATCTTGCGCATCGAAATGCCGGAGACGCCGGACGAGACAGAGTTCTGGTCGACATTGCTTTGGTCGCTGGCGATCTCTCATCGCGAGAAGGATCCGGCATCGATCAAGAAGCGACAGGCCAAGTCCGTCCTGCAATACGCCAACGTGCGGCTGTTAGTGATCGATGAGTTCAACAATCTCGTCAATGCTGGTAAGGCCGCGGGCGATCTACTGGCAGCCATCAAAGGCCTGAGCAACGAGCTGAAGATCTCGATCGTAGCGGCCGGCACGCAGGCCGCTATCAACGCGCTGAACTCCGATCCACAAATGAAGTCGCGCTTTGAGCCTACGGCGCTGGATCGGTGGAAGCTCAACAGTGAGTATCTGCGGTTTCTGGCCAGCTACGAGCAACTGCTGCCGCTGGCCGAGCCCTCGCAGCTGGCCAGCCGTGAGCTCGCTCCAAAGCTGTATGGCATGGCAGGGGACACCATTGGTGGCACGGTGAAGTTGCTCAAGGCCGCATCGGCACACGCCATCAACATCGGCGTGGAGCGCATCACTGCCCCTGTCTTAGACGACTTGGGGTGGACGCGCCTAGGCGATTGGGACGCAGTGGCGCGCGTGGTGTGAGCCAGAAGCGTTGGCCGTTGCCAGTCGAGCCTTTGGAAGAGGAGCTGCTGAGCTCCTTCCTAGTCAGGGCCGCACAGCAGCATGGTCTGTCACCCTACCGCTTCTGCGCATTCCACTTTCCGGGTGTTCCGGTCTGGAATCGGGACATTGATCGTTCGGCATCGGACTCGCTGATCGCCGCACTCGGAGTCAAGGCGGGGTTGCCAACCACGCGTGTGGCGCAAATGACACTCTGCGGCGCGGAGGCCAAGTTGAGCAAGGGCGCGGCACGCGGCTCCGCACACTGGATCAATCGGGTCGGCATCTATCATCGCTTGCGGAGAGGCTGGGGCTTGCAGTACTGCCCCGATTGTCTGGCAGAGCGGCCGGTCCTTTGCCAGGCCTGGCGCATGTCCTTCATGGTGGTGTGCAGCCGCCATCAGCGGTTACTGCAAGACGCCTGTCCCCATTGCGATGCGCCGCTGGCCATTCACCGGCAGATGCTCTCGATGCAGCTGTGTCACCACTGCAGCCGTGTGCTGGGAAGGATTCCACAGGATGCGAGCGTGCCGATCGACACGCTGTTGCGGGCGCAGTCCTACTTCGAGCGCGCCCTGCATGGCGGCACTGGGGAGATCGGCGGTCAGGCCGTCTGTCGCGAGGACCTGTTCCAAGGCGCCCGGGTGTTGGCCAGCATGCTGGCGCCCCGCTTACCCTTGCCGCGTGCTCCTGCAGGGCAACGCCGGCGCTCATTTGAGCTTGCCCGCGTCCAACCTCGGGCAAACGTCGTACTGCGCGTTGCCGAGGCGTTGGCCAGCTGGCCGCTGGAGCTCAAGAGGATCGCGAAAGAGCAAAACTTGACGCAACGCAGCTTCGTGAGAAGTTCGTTGCCAGATTGGCTGAGATCAGCCGTGGAAGAGCTACCGGCAGGAAGGGCGCGTCACTCACTGCCCAAGAAGCGCCACGCGCTGCGAGCCAAGTTGGAATATGACCGGCGTCGTAGTATGGATTGGCGGACTACGCGCGCGGCACTGCTTTGGGAAGCGGCGGTTAGATGAGCATCGATACGAAGGGACAGCGGTACTGCGATGAATGCGGCCGCACGATCGTCAATGCCCATCGCCTCCACAAGGAAGCGGAGTATTGCTCGTCATGCTATGCGCGGGTTTTTGTTCCTCTTCCATGCGCCCGCTGCACGCGGCCAACGCGAACCCATCGGCATGCCACCACTGAGCCCCTCTGTCGGCAATGCGAACGGGCGATCCGAAAATGCCTGCGTTGCGAGCGTCCGGTGCAGGGAAAGGCGGCACGACTTGTCGACGGGCGGCCTGTATGCGGTTCATGCGGGCCTTACTTCCTGCAGGTAGAACCTTGCGCGTGGTGCGGCGTGGAGAGCGTCCGCCTATCACGGGCGCCACGCCTAGGGATCGAGGAAAAAATCTGCAGTGCATGCCGCAACAAGTTGACGCACCGAAGCTGCGGCACCTGCCGACGTTACCGTGTGGTTGCTGGTCTGTTGGCCAGCGGCAAGCCTCATTGCGAGGCGTGCACGCCTGGGGCAGAGCAGGTCCTTGCGAGGTGCCTGCCTAGCCTCGATCGAAGCGTTCGATCATCCAGAAGGCGATCCAGTGCGCCGCCCTGTATCAAGCGCAAGTCGCGATCACTGCGATCATCGGCCGCTAGGCGTACCAATCCGATGCGCCTGCGCAAGCCTGTAGAAAAAGGCGCCACGCTGCCGTCTGGCTGCACCACCTCGTATGCCAGATCCGATTCCGCAGTACCTCGTACCCGCACACGATAGACGGGGTCGCGCGTGGGGCCGTCGGTGTCCTGATCCGGTAGCACCGCATTTTCACCGTCCCACTCCCAGGGCCAAGCGGCCCAAGACTGATCATGGATCCCGGTGGATTCGGGAAGCGACATCACCGCTTCAACGAATAGTTCGTCTTCAACGATGCGATTGAAATAGTCGGTGTCGCTCAGAACAAAGCCGTTGGTTGGATACAAAAGAAGCCATACGGCCTCCAAGAGCGTCGACTTACCGACGTCGCCTCCACCGAGGATCAGGTTGACACCAGCTGCGGGTCGCCAAACGACTGACTCCATTCCGCGGAATCGGGTTAGTTCGAGACAACGGATTTGCGGTGCAGCCATACGCTTCTGTCCTCTAGCTTTCTTGTCAGTCGCCTGGCTCACAATAGCCCGCCGGCCACGCTTTCAATCGCGCCTGCGGCATCGCACGACGCGTGATCGAGGGTCTGCCTGTGCGCTAAAGGGCGGACGTGACGTAGCTCTGTGACATAGCGGTGAGATTGACACGAATATTCCGCCTTAAGCTATTGATAAATAAGGGCTATTTGGAGGGCGTGCAGAAAAAGGACTGCCCCACGTAGTGGAATGTTATAAATAGCGCTCTGTGACAAAGGGGGTGCGCGTGCTCGCAGAAATTTTAAAGGCCGTTGGTCCCTGCTTGAGTACGGAGTTGACGGATCTTCTGGTGGCCCATCGCGGCCTGTCTCCGGCTGCTGCGCGCCAGCGGGTCAGCCGAGGGGAGCCGCAGGTCAAGCGTCTTGCTTACTTGCCATTTGCTCGCAAGGCTCGATTCCTTTACCACCAAGATCAGTACGCTTCCCCACATTACTGGGATCGCTTGCATGCAGCCATTTTGGCGACCAATGGCCCATACGCTCGTGCACTTGGTTCTGTACAAGCGCGGGAAGCCGTACCACTCGAACATTTCCTAGGAGCATGTGGTGCGCCGATTGCGCAGAAGAAGCAGCTGTCTGCCCAAACGGTGCTAGACAGGATGGTTGATGCCAACGTCTTAGTTAGATACCCATTGCCTGGATTGGGGATGTGTGTGATGGGGAAGGAGACGTACGAGAAGAATCAGATAGATTTGGATGGATTGGCAGCTACCACCCGCGCGCGCCTAGTAGCGGAAAGCGTCTTACTCGATAGCATTAAGGAGTGGTTACGGCGGCTGGCGATGGTCAGCTTCAACACTGTCCGTACGCGCGATACGGAACTGCCTCGCGTTGGCCCTTTCGCATGGGATCTCACCGCACCCAGCTATCTCACGTCAGTTCTGACCCACTCGAAAGGTAAAGGTGTAAAGCCGGGCTGGGTCGTTTGTGATGTGCTGCTGATAGAAAATGCGAGGCTCGCTCACGTCGAGCCCTTCATGCACAAGGTGCGGTCGATCCAAGTACTAAAGAATATCGGTAGAACGATGTTCATCATGGTGGCGCAGCGTTACGACGCTGACGCGTTCAAAGCCCTGCGATCAGCGGGAATTATGCCAGCGACGCCTGCGTCTCTCTTTGGGAAAGACGTAGCCGATGGATTTCGCGATCTGGTCAAGACCCTTGGTGAGGCTGCAAAAGGCAGTATCGACCCTGAAAAATTCGATCAGCTTTTCTCCAAACTTGGAAAGCTGGAAGGCGCGATCGGCAACATGCGCGGCGCCTTCTTCGAGCTACTGGTGGGTGAGCTGATTCGTAAGAGGGCTGCGGGGCAAGTGCGGCTGAACAGGATTTGCAAAGGGGAGGATGGAATCGCGGAGGTGGATGTCTATCACCTCAACGAGGGGATTGAGGCGCAGATGGTCGAATGTAAGGGCATAGCGCCTGGCACGACGGTAAGCGATGAGGAAGTGAGTCTGTGGTTGACCACGCGCATCAAGCGCGTGCGCCACCATCTTCAGCAACTAGGCTGGTCAGGCCCGCTTCCGCGATTCGAACTCTGGACAAGTGGTGCACTCTCGCCCGAAGCTCACAAACGCATCGAGAAAACACGACAAGCTAACAGTAGCAAGTTTGAGCTTCGAATCGTTGAAGGTGAGGATTTGCGTGCTGCAGTCAAGGCTGTGAATGATTCTTCGTTGCTCAAAACCTTCGATAATCACTTCTTACCCCAAGCGGCGCTCTAGCTCCGGATAGGTGCGGACACGCAACTCGGAAGTCCGACTGGCCTGTGCTGTCACCGCACGCTGGCGCTTCTGGCGCTTTGAAGAGCCGTGAAGGCAAAAAAGCTAGCTGCCCCACTTAATCAAAAAGCGCCTCAGAGAATTTGGATCGATCTCCGAATTATTATTGCCCTTATAGTGATGCTTGTAGCACTGGGCAGCTTCGGAGCCAATTTCATGTGCTGCTGCGGCCATCGCCTGCCTGAGATTGCGTCCGTCGGCACGAGCGATGGATTCGACTAGATGTGACACGGTCGTTTGTTCGTCTGTCCCTGCGCTGGCCACAACGGGAGAGAGCACGCCCCCTTCGGTAGGCCTAGTCTCGATCTCGAACCAGTAGCCGACGTTTGTTCCGATTTCAATCCGGACCACCAGGACACACCGCGGCTTGCCTATAGTTCGCTCGGCGCCTACTCCTCGCGCGCGCTCAAGCATGCGCCATCCCGAACTCGGCCATCGGCCGGTGCGCCGTGCGGTGTCGCCCAGAAAATTCCAACAGCTCAGGCCACCACATTGAGCCAGCTGCGATGGAGTTGCTGGCTGGAAGACGGTGTAGCGCCGCAGATCGCCCGCAGTGCGCAACAACTCGAACGCTTCGAGTAGATAGCGGAAGCGATTAACAGGATCCCGCACTAGCACCTTGTGATGCGCCGGGGCAGCATTGCCATGCTGATGTGTGCGCTCACCACCGGACGCCGCACTGGGCGGCGGCGGCGCAGGATGAAGGTCGCCTTCGCTGTATAGCTGACTGCGATCCTTGGTGAGCTTCTCCGGCTCTTCACCGTCCAGCCACGAGAAGGTGTCTTCGAGGGTGACGGCATTTCCGTGTGCAGGCGAGGCGTCGGTCGCGCTGGTCGTGACCAGCTCGCTGCCTGCCGGCCTGGCGCGCAGCTGGTTTGAGTAGGGCCTGTCACCCTGTGCGGGCAGTTGCTCTCTACCCTTGTCGCCGCTGTTCAAGCGTCCCGCCCTGATCGGCGGCGTATAGCTCGGCCAGCTGCTGCCCAGGATCGAGGTCACCAGAAACGATTGCTTGTACACCACGGGCTTGCTACCGCCTTCCCGGCGGCCCAAGCGCGGCGGCAGCATGAAACCCTTAACCTGCAAACGCAGCGGTTTGGCTTCTGCACGGAACGGAATCTGCGCGCTGGCGAACCAGGGCGCGTGCATGTTCGCACGCCGATCGGACAGCATTCCGGTGTAAATCGACTCGGCCCGAGCCGCCGCGTAGTTGTCGAAGTAAAGCAGCGCCGCCAGGCGCGCGAAGTCATTGTCCACGTGCGTCTGCAGTATGACGTGCCACGCTCCCGTGGCTGGATCTATCTTTGTCTCCAAGCCGGACGTCAGCCGGCCCTCGTAGACAATCCGGTGCCTGGTTTGTGACCAAGGGCCGCTGGTGAAGGCGTTAGCCAACTCGCGTTGGATGGCGTAGAACCTTTGAAAAATCAGGGCTCTTGGAATGACGTATTCGATGCCCCTCGCATCAACAAAGACCAGGCAACGTGAGGCACTGAACTCGGTCTGGATCCCGCCAAACTCCCGCGAAAGCAGCAGCTTGTAAGGATAGGTCCATCCTGCAGGCGCCGGCAGCTCCTCACCGATCCTGACTTCTTGGCAGGACAGCTCAGCATCGGCCAAAGTGAGGGTCGCCTGGCGGGTGGGAAGTTCGCCGACAAGGCGTTGGCCGCGATACACGCGGCCGATGGCCAGATGCGGTAGAAGGCCCGCGTGTACGGCCACGGATGTGTACTGTGCTTGCCCCGCGTCGGCCCTATCCAGAGGAAGCAACGCAATAGCGCTCTCGCGCGTGAGCCGATTCAGGTCGCTATGGCGCTGAAACGGAAGTCGTTGCAGCCGCACGGTAACAGAAGTCGAGCGTGTGGTCAGATGCGGAAGCGTGAACTTGTCCACCCATTTGACGAGTCGGTAGACATTGTCAGGTGGGAACTCTTCGATAATCGGCATGGACGCTATGAGCGTGAGGGCCCCGGTGACGCACAACATAACCCAGTCTCGAATTATGTTGAACACCTCGACACGGTGCGAGCAACGCAGTAGCAGCAGCTAGCTTAGGGTCATGTATCAATCATTGGACCAGTTATTGCCTCACGCCATTCGAAAAAATCAAGCACGCTCAATAACTGCTTCGGAGCCTCTGAATAGGTCTCGCTTAGCTTGCTCTGTAGCTCGTAACGAGACGCACCGTGGTCATCAGCCATGTAAACCGCCCGGAGCCAGTCTTCTTGCTTCCAGTCCCTTGGCGATGTTGCCAGTAGGGTCTCTAAGTTCGATGGGCCTAGCCGCTCAAGTGATTTGCTGTTGTCGTAGTTCCCAGTCACTTCTCCTCCGAGGATAGCGTTGTGAAGTCCTGATTCCAAAAGAGGCGTGATCTTAAGGTCCATCCGCAGAGACACTATTGCATGGTATGGAGGCAAGCGTGGGAGCCGCGTGCGATGGCAACGCTCTGTGCAATCTCTCAATCGTTCCGGGTCACATCATTAACCTAGGCATGGCTAGACGCGGTCGAAAAACTCTCAGCACCTCAGAGAGTAGATAGAACAGGCAACAAGGCCGGACGCGCGGAATACAATCGCGCTCAATACTTCATTTAAATAGGGGCCAATCGAATCGATCGGCCCCTAATTCAGTTTCAGTTTGTCGTTAAAATAGAAACGTTAATTGCGCCAAATCTGGACACTGGCGCGAAAAACATATTATCTATGTTGGGTGAGCCTTGCCCTCCACGCCCGATGACTATCCCAAGAGCTACGCCTCCTGAGCCAAAGACAGGGCCTCCGCTGTCGCCTGCCATTGTCATAGGTCCGAGCAGAATATTTTTCACCAGAATCCAGCTGCCAGTCGAATTGTTATCTGGATTGTAAACCTGGGCGTAGGTTTGGATAACTTCACCGCAAGTCTGAAGCGTCGTTTGTCCGAATTTGCACAAAAATAATCCCACTTGTGGGCTTGCTGTAGCGTTAATTTGAATCGTAGCCGGCTCCGACTGCCCAGTGGCTATTGTGTTGGTCCACGTATGACCGGCTTGGGTGAACCACATCTGATCGTAATTTCCCAAATACATGCGATTTTGAGGATTACTGAAATTCACCCCGTTAACCACCACAGAGCTTTGGTTGCTATCCGTGCAGTGGCCAGCGGTGATCACTCCCCGCACAGCTGGGTTTGAGATTCTGTAGACGGTGAAACCGGAGGTACAGGACTGAGAGCCGTTGACGTTCTGGCCGCCAACAAAATTCGCGGTTTCTTCCATTACTGAGCCTACATAGGTGATCCGTATGCCAGCGCTCTTGCTAGACAACGAATTCAGAAGCTCTCGATCAGCGGTGGTTTTAGCCTCGATATGGAACTCGATTCTTCCGGCTGGCAAATCGAAATAGTACATGTGCCCAATCTTTCTCGACCTGAGGACAGCGCTTACTGCAGTCGCCTCCTGCTCGAGTTGAGCAATCGATCGAGGCACATTTACTGGCTCTATGGGCACCCTTGTCCTTGCCTTGGCAGCCAGTTGCGTGGCGTTTCCATCGGCGAACACCTGGATTCGTAGTTCGGGCTTGTGGACGATCCGCATCCCCACATAGCCAGGAAGAGCACTAAGCTGCTTCTCTAATAAATCCATTTCGACAGGGTTGATCATCGCCAGCCTGTCGCGTGCCTCCTCGTAACTTAGATCGTAACTCGATGCATAAGCCTCCAGAACGGGGTCTCCTTGCTCCATAGCTGAGCTTGTTCCCATCCCGAAGAGTGCGGCGGTGATGCCCCAAACCATGGATTTTCGCAGCGTTAATACTTTCATCAGATATCAGTCCTTAATTGCTGTTGGAAGTACAACTTCGGCCACATTGCTCTGTTTACCATTTTTTCGTTAGCACAGCTCCTTCGGGAAATCGGATCTAGGCCTTCTGCAGACGGGATGCCATGTCGTCGGCCGCCGCCGCATGTAGCGCGAGAGAGTTGGCGCTGAGCTCCGAGTGTCCGCCGATTCCCGCTGCTCTCCCACAGTGGTGAGTGGGGGCAGGCTGCGGACATGTCAGGGCTGGCACCCTAGGGGACATTCGAACGCGGGCACCCTCTCTCGAGTGATTCGTGGCGGCGCATACGTCGCACAGCGATAGCTGGGGCTGTCTCAACTGGATTACGCGGTCTAAGTCTTACAGTCGCTTTTTTTAGCGGTGAGTCTCGCTTTTACGCGGAATTCACAGCCGCCGCCGACAAGCGCGACGGCGCTCGCGGTGTGATGCGGGCTACGGAAGGGGCGCGTGCGCCAGCGTGTCGGGTCGAGGCCGCGGCCGCTGACCGAGAGCACCGCGGCGGTCTCCAGCGCCTCGGCCTCCGTGGCGTCGGGCAGCAGGCCCGGCAGCCGGGAGGCGAGCAGGGTCTTGCCGCAGCCCGGCGGGCCGACGAGCAGCAGGTGGTGGCCACCGGCCGCGGCGATCTCCAGTGCGCGCCGGGCCTGGGCCTGGCCGCGGACCTCTCGCATGTCGGGGCCGGGCAGCGCGCGCTGTGGCGGGGCGACTGCGACCGGCAATGGCTTGGTGCCGCCGAGCAGCGCGCAGACTTCCAGTAATGTACGTGCGGTCCGCACCTCGATGTCGGACGCCAGCGCCGCTTCTGCGCCGTTGCCGGCCGGGACCACCAGTCCGCGACCGGCGCCGGCGACCGCGAGCGCGGCCGGCAGCACGCCGTCGACTGCGCGCAGTTCGCCGGTCAGTCCGAGCTCGCCGAGAAACTCCCAGTCGCGCAGCGCTTCGACCGGAACCTGGCCGCTGGCGGCCAGGATGCCGAGCGCGATCGGCAGGTCGAAGCGGCCTCCGCCCTTTGGCAGGTCGGCCGGGGCGAGGTTGACGGTGATCCGGCGCGCTGGAAACTCGTACTGCGCGCATTGGATCGCGGCGCGGACCCGGTCCTTGGCTTCGCGGACCGCGGCCTCGGGCAGGCCGACGATCGACATCGACGGCAGGCCGCCGCCCAGGTGCACCTCGACCTCGACCGCGGGTGCCCGGATGCCTGCGCGCGCACGTCCGTGCACGAGCGCAAGTCCCATGGCGTTGTCCTTTAGTGGGCGGTGTCGAAGTTGCCCGGCGACGGGGCAGGCGGCGTGGCCTGGGACGTGCCCTGGGCCTCGAGTTGGCGGACCTGGGCTTCCAGGGTCTCGAGCTTCTCGCGCGTGCGCAGCAGCACCGCACGCTGGACCTCGAATTCCTCGCGCGTGACCAGGTCCAGCTTCGCCAGGCCCGATTGCAGCACGGCCTTGAAGTTCTCCTGCAGTTCCTCGCGGGTCTCGCGCAGGCCGGCGGGCACCAGCCCGCTGAGGCGACGCGCAAGCTCGTCGATGTTGTTCAGATCGATCATCAGTCAGTCCTCACGGTGTACGAATAGCGTCGCTTGCATGCCGGACACATGCAGTCGGCCGCCTCCGCGGCGCGTCGTCAGAGAATTCCCGGGACGCGGCGCGGGGCGCACTAGACCATGCGTCCTGGCAAGCGCACAAGCGTGCTGCGCCGCGTGCCCGGCATCGTGTAGGGCGACGCGTGAGGGTGGCGTATCCTTGGCGCATTCCGACCGGAGATCCTGCGATGAAGATGGTCATGGCGATCATCAAGCCGTTCAAGCTCGACGACGTGCGCGAGGCGCTCGCCGAGGTCGGCGTGACCGGCATCACTGTCACCGAGGTCAAGGGTTTCGGCCGCCAGAAGGGCCACACCGAGCTCTACCGCGGCGCGGAGTACGTCGTGGATTTCCTGCCGAAGGTGAAGCTGGAGATCGCGGTGACCGACGACATCGTCGACGCCGTGGTCGAGACCGTGCTCAAGTCCGCGGGCATGGGCCGGATCGGCGACGGCAAGGTCTTCGTCTACGACCTCGAGCGCGTGGTGCGGATCCGCACCGGCGAGTTGGACGCCGACGCACTGTGAGCGGCGGGGCGTTGCGGGTCGCGGTGCTGTGCGGCGGCACCAGCGCTGAGCGCGACGTGTCGATCGCCAGCGGCGCGCAGGTGGTGAGCGCGCTGCGCGGGCTCGGCCATGAAGTCCGGGTCGTCGACACGGCGCACGGCCTGCTCGACGCCGAGGCCGAACGCCGGCTGCTGGACACCAAGGTGGCGGTGGCGCCGCCCGACACCGGATCGATGGCGCTCGTTCCGTCGACGGCTGGCGGTCTGGCCGCGACGTTTCCCCGCGATTGCGACGTCGTCTTCCTGGCGTTGCACGGCGGCACCGGCGAGGACGGCACACTCCAGGCGCTGCTCGATCTGGCCGGCTTGCCCTATACCGGCACCGGCCATCTGGGCAGCGGGGTCGCGATGGACAAGGACCTGTCCAAGCGCCTGATGCGGGCCGCGGGTGTGCCGACGCCCGACTGGGCGATGCAACCGGCGGACGAGGCGCAGATCGCGCATCTGGGCTGGCCCCTGGTGGTCAAGCCGAACCGGCAGGGCTCGACGATCGGCCTGTCGGTCGTGCGCGAGGCCGCCGGGTTGCGACCTGCGATCGAACGTGCCCAGGCACTCGATGCCGAGGTCATGCTCGAGCGCTTCGTGCCCGGCCGCGAGCTCACGGTGGGCGTCCTCGAAGGCGAAGCGCTCGCGGTCGGCGAGATCGTGTTGCCGGCCGATGGCGTGTTCGACTACGAGGACAAGTACCAGGGGGTTGTGCGCGAGGTATTCCCGGCGGACGTGCCGCCTGCGATCGCCGAACAGGCGCGGACGCTGGCACTGCGCGCGCATGTCGCGCTCAAGCTCGGCGACTACAGCCGCGCCGATTTCCGCCTCGATGCGCAAGGCCGGCTGTGGTGTCTGGAACTCAACACGTTGCCGGGTATGACCGCGACCAGCCTGCTGCCGCAGTCGGCGGCGGCGATGGGCATCGCATTCCCGGCGTTGTGCGAGCGGCTGTGCCGGCTCGCCTTGCGGCGTTGCGGCTCCGGTGTACAAGGTCGCGAGTCGGGCGTCGCCGGATGACCGGCTTGGGCCGAGCGATGGCGGTCCGCAGGCCCGGTGCGGGGACCCCTGGCGCGCGCGCGCGGCCATTGCGGTGATCGCGCTCGCCTGCCTTCTCGCCGGCTGCGAACGTCCCTCGGCGGCACCGCCGCCGACGGCGCCGGTGCACGCCGCCAAGCCCGATCATCTCCACCGCCCGGCGTACTTCCGTGCGCTGCTGGCCGGTCTTGCGGCGAGACCGGAACTGCGCGGCCACGCGCTGCGGCTGCACCGCTTCGTGTACTTCCACGCCGACGGTTCGGTGTTGCTGTGGGTGCAATCCCCGGACGACCCGGCTGCGCTGCTGCGCTACACCTACGGCGATGCCCGACCTCGCGCGCCCGGCCGACTGCGACGCCGTGCGTTGACGCGGGCCCGGGGGCGGCGGCGAGAATGACCGCATGGAACTTTCACTGACGCCGGCCACGCGGATCGGCCTGTCGATCGCACTTGCCACGGGGCTCTACGGCGTGTCCTTCGGCGCGCTGTCGGTCGCCGCCGGGCTCGACCTGTGGCAGACGATGGCGCTGAGTCTGCTGATGTTCACCGGTGGCTCGCAGTTCGCGTTCGTCGGTGTACTCGCCGGTGGCGGGGGGGGCGCGGCGGCGTTCGGGGCGGCCAGCCTGCTGGGTGCGCGCAATGCGGTCTACGCGGTGCAGATCAACCGGCTGCTGCACCCGCGCGGGTGGGCGCGCCTGCTGGCGGCACAGGTCACGATCGACGAATCCACTGCGACCGCGGCCGGTCAGACCGAACCCGACGAGCAACGTCGCGGCTTTTGGGTCGCCGGGCTGGGCGTGTTCGTGTGCTGGAACCTGTTCACGCTGGTCGGGGCGCTGCTGGGCGATGTGATCGGCGATCCCCGGCGTTGGGGCCTGGACGGTGCCGCGGTCGCGGCCTTCATCGGTCTGTTGTGGCCGCGGTTGCGCGGCCGCGAGCCGGTCGCGATCGCGGTGGTGTGTGCCTTGGCGACCGCGCTCGCAATGCCCTGGCTGCCGGCCGGCGTGCCGATTCTGGTCGCGGCGGCGGTCGCGGCCGCATGGGGCGGATTGCGCGCGCGGCGCGATGCCGCGGCAGGGGGCCGGACATGAGCGCGACCTGGGGTTGGCTGCTGATCGCCTGCGCGGTCGCGTTCGCGATCAAGCTCACCGGCTACCTGGTGCCCGCGCGCTGGCTCGAAGGTGCACGCATGGCGCGCATCACCTCGGCGATGACGATCGGGTTGCTGGCCGCCCTGGTGGTCGTCAACGGATTCGCCGATGGTGGGGGCGTCGTGCTTGATGCCCGGGCCGGCGCTTTGCTGGTGGCGATCGTCGCGCTGTGGCGCGGCGTGCCGTTCCTGGGCGTGGTGGTGCTGGGCGCGCTCGCAGCGGCAGGGCTGCGAGCGGCCGGCATCGGCTGAGCGGGTCGAGTGCGATGCGGGCGCTGCGGGCGATGCGCGGTTGTGCCGCGCCATCGCCCGGGCGTGGGATCAGGCCTCCAGGGCCTTGGCCACGAACGGCGGCAGCACCTGCGCGGCCTGGTGGATCTCGGCGCTGTAGTACGCGGTCTCGAAACCCTTGGCGGCGGCGTCGGCCTGGCGGAAGTCGAAGTCCTGGCCCTTGCGCGCCAGCGTCACGCTCCACCAACCGGTGGGGTAGCAGGGCTGCGGGAACGGGAGCGTCTGGAATGTGCTGAAGCCGGCCTTGCCCATCTCGGCACGCATCTCGCGGATCAGGTCGAGCAGCGCCAGCGGCGATTCGGACTGCTGCACGAGGATGCCGTCGTCCTTGAGCGCGCGGAAGCAGCTGTCGAAGAACGCCTTGTTGAACAGGCCCTCGGCCGGACCGACCGGGTCGGTCGAATCGACGATGACGACGTCGACGCTGCCCGGCGCGCAGTCGCGCATGTAGGCGATGCCGTCGTCGAACAGCAACTGCGCACGCGGATCGCCATTGGAGGCGCACAGCTCGGGGAAGTACTTCTCCGACATGCGGGTGACCTGCTCGTCGATGTCGCACTGCACCGCACTTTCAACCCCCGGATGCTTGAGCACTTCGCGCAGCGTGCCGCAGTCGCCGCCGCCGATGATCACCACCCGCTTCGGGGCGGCATGGGTGAACAGAGCCGGGTGCGAAACCATCTCGTGATAGAAGAAATTGTCGCGCGTGGTGACCATCATCGCGCCGTCGATCAGCATCACGTTGCCCCAGTCGGTGCTCTCGTAGATCTCGATCTTCTGGAACGGCGATTGCACTTCGTCGAGCTTCTTCGTCACGCGGAAGCCGATCGACGAGCCGGTGGGATCGAAGGTCTCGTGGAGCCAGGTCGGAGCGGACATGCGAAAGGGTTCCGGTCAATTGCGGGCCGCGCATTGTAGCCGAGCCCCCATGACGGGCCGGGACTCGGTGCCGCGCCACACAGGTGTCACCGCAGGTTGCGCCGGCAACCCCTAGACTATGCGGCCCCCTCGCCGATGGACGCCCGCCGATGACTGCCTGGTCGACCGACCACGCCCGCAAGACCTACTCGATCCCGCACTGGAGCGAGGGGTATTTCGACGTCGACGACGCGGGGCGCATCGTTGTCTCGCCACGCGGCGCGCAGGGCCCGTCGATCGCGCTGCCCGACGCGGTCGATGCCGCGCGGGCCAATGGCGCCCAGTTGCCGTTGCTGGTGCGCTTTCCCGACATCCTCGGCGACCGTTTGCACCGGCTGCAGGCGGCGTTCGCGCAGGCCCAGGCCGAGTGGGAGTACGCCGGCGGCTATACCGCGGTCTATCCGATCAAGGTCAATCAGCACCGCGGCGTGGCCGGCACGCTGGCCGGCCATCACGGCGAGGGGTTCGGCCTGGAAGCGGGCAGCAAGCCCGAGCTGATGGCCGTACTCGCGCTGTCGCGCCCGGGCGGTCTGGTGGTGTGCAACGGCTACAAGGACCGCGAGTACATCCGTCTGGCGCTAATCGGCCGCAAGCTCGGCCTTGAGACCTTCATCGTCGTCGAGAAGCCGTCGGAACTCGCGCTGGTGATGGAGGAAGCCGCCGCGCTCGGCGTCAAACCGGGCCTTGGCGTGCGTATGCGGCTGGCCTCGCTGGGCGCGGGCAAGTGGCAGAACAGCGGCGGTGACAAGGCCAAGTTCGGACTCAATCCCCGTCAGCTGTTGGACCTGTGGAAGAAGCTGCGCGATGCGGGCATGGGCGATTGCCTGCAATTGCTGCATTTCCACATGGGCTCGCAGATCTCCAACGTCCGCGACATCGCCAACGGCATGCGCGAGGCGGTGCGCTATTTCGTCGAGCTCTCGCGCCTGGGCGCGCAGATCAGCCATGTCGATGTCGGCGGCGGCCTCGGCGTGGATTACGAGGGCACGCGCTCGCGCAGCTACAACTCGGTCAACTACGGCGTGCGCCAGTACGCCGGCAGCATCGTCCAGCCGTTGGCGCAGGCCTGCGCCGAGCACGGGCTGCCGCCGCCGCGCATCGTCACCGAATGCGGACGCGCGATGACCGCCCACCATGCGGTGCTGGTCGCCAACGTGTCGGAGGTCGAGCGGGCGCCCGAAGGCCGCGTGCCCGACGTGCACAGTGACGAGCCGGCAGTGGTGGCCAACTTGCGCGAGTTGCATGGCGAACTGGCGGCGCGGCCGGCGGTGGAACTGTTCCACGAGGCGCAGCACCACCACGCCGAGGGCCTGGCGCTGTACGCGCTCGGCCAGCTCGACCTGGTGCACCGGGCGCGTATCGACGACCTGTTCTACGCGATCGCGCACGCGGTCCGCGCGCGGCTGACCTTCGACGAGAAGAGCCATCGCCCGCTGCTCGACGAGCTCAACGAGCGCCTGGTCGACAAGTACTTCGTCAACTTCAGTGTGTTCGAGTCGATGCCCGATGTCTGGGCGATCGATCAGGTGTTCCCGATCGTGCCGATCGAGCGCCTCGACGAGCTGCCCGAGCGCCGCGGCGTGATCGCCGATCTGACCTGCGACTCGGACGGCAAGATCGACACCTACGTCGAGAACGAGGACCTCGACACTTCGTTGCCGCTGCACGCGCTGCGGCCGGGCGAGCAGTACCGGCTGGGCTTCTTCATGGTCGGCGCCTACCAGGAAATCCTCGGCGACATCCACAATCTGTTTGGCGACACCGATGCGGTCGAGGTGAAGATCGAGGGCGACGGCATCACCATCGCGCAGCAGCGCCGCGGCGACACCACCGATGTGATGCTCGACTACGTCGGCTATCGCCTCGACGATCTGCGCGCGCGCTACACCGCGCTGGTCGACGACGCGGCGCTGGCGGACGAGGAAGCGCAGCGGCTCAAGGACGCGCTCGAAGCCGGGCTCACCGGCTACACCTATCTCGACGACACGCCGCTCGAGTAAGCCGCGGCAACGGCGTCGGCGGTGTCAGGGCCGCCGGCGATTCCGATGCGCGGCGGTCAGCCGCCGCGATGGACCTGGAAGCCGGCGAACGACTGGCTGACCGGCATGATTTCGAGCCGGTTGATGTTGAGGTGCGGCGGCAGGTTGGCGACCCACCACAGCTGCTCGGCGATGTCCTCGGCGGTCATCGGCGCAGCGCCGCCGTAGAGCGTGTCCGACGCGGCCTGGTCGCCGCCCGTGCGCACCAGCGTGAACTCGGTCTCGGCCATGCCCGGTTCGATCGAGGTCACGCGCACGCCGGTGCCGTGGAGATCGGACCGCAGGCCGAGCGAGAACTGGGTGACGAAGGCCTTGGTGCCGCCGTAGACGTTGCCGCCCGGGTAGGGATAGCTGCCGGCGATCGAACTGATGTTGAGGATTGCGCCGCGGCGCGCGATCAGCGTCGGCAACAGCGCATGGGTCAGCGTGGCGAGTGCGGTCACGTTGGTGTCGATCATCTGCGTCCACTGCGCGAGATCGGCGTGCTGCGCCGGCGCGGTGCCCAGTGCCAGCCCGGCGTTGTTGATCAACACGTCGATGCCGCGGAACGCCTCGGGCAGTGCGTCGAGCGCGGCGCGCATCGCGTCGGCATCGCGGATGTCGAACGCGGCCACGTGCAGGCGTTCGGCGCCGTGTGCGTCGACCAGCGCCTGCAGCCGTTCGGCGCGGCGGCCGGTGGCGATCACACGCCAGCCGCCCTGCAGGAAACGGGCGACAGTCGCGGCGCCGAAGCCCGAGGTCGCGCCGGTGACGAGAAGGGTGCGGGGCATGAGAGCTCTCCCGGGGCTGGCGCCTGCGTCGGGCGCGGATGAGGGGCGGGACGGATGCGGCATCGCGCCGCGGCGTCGATCAGTGCAGCGTCGGCGTGCCGCAGCAGGTCTTGTACTTGCGGCCGCTGCCGCAGGAACACGGATCATTGCGGCCGGGCACCTCGGCGCGCCGGGCCGGTTGCGGGCGCCGGTCGTGCAGGCGCTGCAGATACATGTCGTGGAGCATGTCGGGCAGATCGTAGGCGAGGTCGAAGCGCTCTTCGAGCGACAGCATGTCGCCCTCGGCCATTTCGGCATCCTCGAGCTGACTCGTATCGACGATTGCCAGTCGGGCGATGACGCCCAGGTCGTTCTCGATCGCCTCGTGCTCCTGCATCCACGCCGACCACGCGTCTTCGTGCTCGGCGGCGGCGCGCAGGAACCCGGCAGCCCACGCGGCCGCGAACGGGAAGTCGGCCGGCACGCCATCCAGTCCACCCGCGGCCTCGGTATCGGTGTCGCCATCCTCGGCTTCGGGCGGCAGGCCCAGCATCGGCATCAGTGCCTCATGGGCGATGCTGTCCTGCGGGTCCTGGCGCACGCGCTGCACGATCTCGTCGGCCAGCCGGGCGATCAGCGCCTCGGCCTCGCGGGTCTGGCGGGCGTCGCGGCGCGCGACTTCGCCCGTGCCCCAGACCAGCGGCAGTACGGTGTCCAGCGCGACTTCGACCGGGCCGACCGCGAGCGCCGACAGGAAGCCGTCGAGCATTTCCAGATTGCCCAGCCCGGTCTCGGGATCGGTGCAGCGATCGAGCAGCGTGTCCAGCCGGTCGAGCTCGGCATCGCTCAGGCGGGTGTCGTCAGCCATGGTCGGGCGCCTCCGTCACTGGGCCTTGATCGCCAGCGCCGGCAGGCCGCCATTGCCGAGCTTCTGCTTGGCCTCGGCGAGCTCGGTGGCGGTGCCGTAGGGTCCCATGCGCACGCGGTAGACCGTCTTGCCCTGCGCCTGGCCGGCTTCGACCCGGGCGCTCAGCCCGAGCAGTGCGATGCGTGCCTTGAGCGCTTCGGCATCGCCCGAGGCGCTGAACGAACCGGCCTGCAACAGGTAGCGGGCATCGCTGCCGGCAGCCGGTGTCGTCGAGGCCGTAGTGGTGGGCCGGGACGGGGTCGCCGGGGTGGTCGCGGTCGCCGGCGTCTCACTCAGCGGTGTCGGGCCGGTGGGGGCACCGGCCAGGTCCGCGGCGTCGGGATGACGGCCCTGCAGGGCCTGCTGCTGCGCCTCGGCGCGCTGCCGGCGCTCGGCCTCGGCGCGCGCGCTGGCGGCCAGCTCGGCGTCGGACATCGGCACCTCCTGGTCGGGCAGCAGGGTGTAGAAGTCGTAGTCGGCGGCGGGCGCGGGCTGTGGCTGCGGCGGGCGCGGCCGCGGGGCCGGGGTCTCGGCCAGCGGCGCCGGCGCGTCCTCGTCGAGCGCACCGGTCGCGGGCTGCGCGTCGGGATTGGGGCGCGGGCGGAAAAAGCCGTCCTCGGCGTCGGGCTTGAACAGCCGCGGCACCGCCAGCACCACGCCCAGCGCGAGCACCACGCCGATGATCATCCACGCCCAGCCGGGCAGGCCGCCGGAGCTGCCGCCGTTGCGTCGCGCTTGGGATTTGCCGCGTCTTGCCGCCATCACATCGCCTCCGGAGCCTGCACGCCCAGCAGCGCCAGGCCGTTGCGCAGCACCTGTCCCACGGCCGTCGCCAGCGCCAGACGCGCGTCGCGCGTCGGGGCATCGTCGACCAGGAACTGGTGATCGTTGTAGTACGTCTGGAAGGCCTGCGCCAGTTCCAGCAGATAGGTCGCAATCAGGTGCGGCTCGAGCTGGGCGCCGGCCGCGGCGACGATCTCGGGCCAGCGCGACAGGTCGATCAGCACGTCGCGCAGCGCCGTGTCGCTCATGTCCGGCAGCTGCGCAAGTCCTTGCTGCAGGTCGAAGGCCAGGCCGCGCTCGGCGAGCTGGCGCTGCAGGCCGCAGATGCGCGCATGCGAGAGCTGGACGTAGTAGACCGGGTTGTCGAGCGACTGGCTGCGTGCCAGGTCGATGTCGAACACCAGCTGCGAATCGGGCTTGCGGGCGACCAGGAACCAGCGCGTGGCATCACGCCCGGCTTCATCGATCAGGTCGCGCAGCGTCAGGTAGCTGCCGGCGCGCTTGGACAGCTTCACTTCCTCGCCGCCGCGCATCACCGTGACCATCTGGTGCAGCACGTACTCCGGCCAGCCGGCCGGGATGCCGGCATCGAGCGCCTGCAGGCCGGCGCGCACGCGTGCCAGCGAGCCGTGATGGTCGGCGCCCAGCTCGGTGATCGCACGTCGGTAGCCGCGCTGCCACTTGCTCAGGTGATAGGCGACATCCGGCACGAAATAGGTGTAGCTGCCGTCGGACTTGCGCATCACGCGGTCCTTGTCGTCGCCATAGTCGGTCGAACGCAGCCACAGCGCGCCGCCGTCCTCGTAGGTGTGGCCATTGGCGACGAGCGTGCCCACGGTCTCTTCGACCTTGCCGTCGGCGTACAGCGACGACTCCAGGAAGTAGACGTCGAAGCTCACGCCGAAGGCGGCCAGGTCGGCGTTCTGCTCGCGGCGCAGCCAGGCGACCGCGAAGCGGCGGATCGTGTCGAGGTCGTCGGTCTCCGCGGTGCCGGTCACGGACTGGCCTTCGACCTCGACCGTGGCGCCGTCCAGACAGGCGCGGGCGACATCGGCGATGTACTCGCCGTTGTAGGCATCGGCCGGCCAGTCGGCGTCGCCCGGCGCCAGGCCACGCGCGCGCGCCTGCACCGAGCGGGCGAGGTTCTCGATCTGCACGCCGGCGTCGTTGTAGTAGAACTCGCGCTTGACGGTCCAGCCGTTGGCGTCGAGTACGCGCGCGATGCAGTCGCCGATCACCGCGGCCCGGCCGTGGCCCACGTGCAGCGGGCCGGTTGGATTGGCCGACACATACTCCACGCCGGCCGTCTGCGCCGCGCCGCTGTCGTTGTGCCCGTAAGCGTCGCCGTGCGTGTGCACCGCGACCAACTGGTCGCGCCAGGCCGCAGGCGTCAGGCGGAAATTGAGGAAGCCGGGTCCGGCGATCTCGACCGAGGCGATCGCGTCGTTGGCCGGCAGCGCATCGACCAGCGCCTGCGCGATCGCGCGCGGGTTCGAGCGTGCGGGGCGCGCCAGCAGCATCGCCGCGTTGGTGGAGAAATCGCCATGGCTGCGGTCCTTCGGCCGTTCAACGACGAAGGCGGGCGTGGCGAGCTCGGCAGGCAGCGTGCCGGCATCGCGCAGGGCGGCGACGGCCCGTTCGACGAGGGGTTCGATGAGGGCGCGGGACGAGGAGTTCACGGGCAAAGAGTGTCGCGGAGCACGGCCGGGCATTGTACGCGAGCCATCCTGAGCGGGCCGACGCGGAAGGCGTATGCTTGCGCGCCCGGTTCTCCAGGCCCTGCGTGGACGCGCTGTTTCCCGAACTGATCTGGCTGGTGTGCATCGCCTTCATGGCCGGGCTGGTGGATGCGGCCGTCGGCGGCGGCGGCCTGGTCCAGCTGCCGGGTCTGTTCACCGCGCTGCCCCAGTACGCCCCGGCGGCGCTGCTGGGGACCAACAAGTTCAGCTCGATCTTCGGCACCGCGGCCTCGGGCTGGCGCTACGCGCGCAATGTGCGATTCCCCTGGATGCCGGTGCTGTGCGCGTCGGCGACCGCGTTCGTATTCGCCTTCGCCGGTGCCACTGCGGTCAGCCTGCTGCCGCGCGATGCGGTCCGGCCGCTGATCCTGGTGCTGCTGGTGGCGATGCTGGCCTACACCCTGGTCAAGAAGGACTTCGGCGCGCTGCACCGTCCGCGCGAGGTCGGCCGCCGCGAATTGGCGCTGGCCTTGGCGATGGGGGCTGCGATCGGCTTCTACGACGGCCTGTTCGGGCCCGGCACCGGCAGCTTCCTGATCTTCCTGTTCATCCGCTTCTTCGGGCTGGATTTCCTGCGCGCGACCGCCGCTTCGAAAATCGTCAATTTGGCGACCAACCTGGCGGCGCTGTCGTTCTTCGTGCCATCGGGCCATGTGCTGCTGGCCTTCGCGGTGCCGATGGCCATCGCCAATGTCGGTGGTTCGGTGGTCGGCACGCGACTGGCGTTGCGCGGCGGGACGCCGCTGATCCGCAAGCTGTTCGTCACGCTGGTGGTGGTGCTGATCGCGAAGATGGCCTGGGACACCTTCGCGAGTTGAGGCCGGACGTCAGCGCCGGCCGTTGCCGACCTCGATGAACTGCAGGAATTCGGCCCGCGTGCGCGCATCGTCGCGGAAGCTGCCGAGCATCGTCGAGGTGATCATGCTGACCCCGCGCTTGTGCACGCCGCGCGTGGTCATGCACTCGTGCGCGCCTTCGACCACCACGCCCACGCCCAGCGGCGCGAGTGCGCGCTGGATGCAGCCGGCGATCTGCGCGGTCATCTTCTCCTGCACCTGGAACCGCTTGGCATAGGCTTCGACGACGCGCGCGAGCTTGCTGATGCCGACCACGCGCCCCGACGGCAGATAGCCGACATGCACCTTGCCGATGATCGGCGCCATGTGGTGCTCGCAATGGCTCTCGTACTCGATGTCGCGCAGCACGATCATCTCGTCGTAGCCGGCCACCTCCTCGAACGTGCGCGCCAGATAGGCGTCGGCGTCGATCGCGTAGCCGCTGAACCATTCGCCGTAGGCGTCTGCGACCCGGCGGGGCGTATCGAGCAGGCCTTCGCGGCCCGGGTCCTCGCCGGCCCACCGTAGCAGCGTACGGACGGCGGCCTCGGCCTCGGCGCGGGGGACGCCGTTGCGGGCATCGTCGTGGGAAGCGCTCATCGCGGCTCTCGCGGAAAAGACGCTATGGTAGCGCGGCGCCGTTCAGCGCCCCAGCGCGACGCTCAGGCGTTGCGATCGGCGCGCCGGGCCGCATCCTGCCGGGATGCCGCCTCCATCGCGCAGTACTGCCAGGCTGCTTCGACCGCGCCGCGTGCTTCCACCCAGCCCAGCCGTGAGGCGCCGCGCGTCGCCTTCCAGTCGCGCTCGAGCTGGGCGGCGATCGTCTCGAACTCCTCGCCCGGGTGACGACGCCAGCTGCGCAGGCCGAGCCGGTAGGCCGGCGCGTAGTCGTCCCAGGTCCGGCCCACCGAGTAGTAGGGCGCTTGCTGCAGCGACGCCGCGAAGCGCTTGAGCAACGCGCCGTCCGCGCCGATCTCCGTGATCGCGTCGCGCATCGGCTCGGGCGCTAGATGGGCGGCAGGGGCGGGATCGTGCTTCATTCGCGTCGTCTTCCGGGGGCCGGGGGGCGTTGGGTAGCGGGGGACATTGGCCGCACGCTATGCCCGGCGCCGTCCGAAGGCGGTGAAGCGCGCGCGCTGCCTCGCAAAGCGTGCAGCCTGCGTTCACGCAACGGCGCTCGCCGGACCAGGGTGGAAAAATGTGCACGCCTCACCGGTTGGCGGCATGGCGCCGTCCATGACATTCCGCAGGGGCACAAACCCTGCCCGGCCCGCAGAATGCGCGTTCCGTCCACCAGGAGTTCCGCCCATGCGCGCCATTGCCGCCGGTTCCACGCTGGCTCTTGCCCTGGCCCTCGCGGCCTGCGGCCCGTCCGCCCCCGCGCCGTCCGATCCCACCGACACCGGTGTCGCGCGTGGACAGGCCGCCCAGGACGAATCGGCCCGGCTCAACGCCTGGTTCGAGACCCAGTACGAGGCCCTGCTGCAAAAGAGCCCGACCCAATTGACCTTCCTGGGCCGTAAGGACCAGAACGACCGCCTTGACGACATGTCCGAGCAGGCCAGTCGCGACCGCCTGGCCTGGTTGCAGGCCTCGGTCGCGGAAATGGAGGCGCAGTTCGACTACGACGCGCTCGATGCCGAGACCAAGCTGTCGTGGGATCTGTGGAAGCGCCAGTACGAAAGCGCGCAGGACGGCATGGCGTTCCTCGCCGACGGCTATGTGTTCGACCAGATGAACGGCATGCACAGCGCGTTCCCGACCTTCATGATCAGCATCCACAAGGTCGACGACGAACAGAGCTACCAGGCCTACATCGCCCGTTTGAAAGCTGCGCCGGTGATGTTCGACCAACTGCTCGAACGCGGACGCGCCGCCGCTGCGCAGGGCATCCGCCCGCCGCGATTCGCCTTCGACGGCGTGATTGACCAGTCGCGCAAGGTGATCACCGGCGCGCCGTTCGACAACGGCCCCGCCAGCGCGCTGTGGGCCGACGCCCAGGCCAAGGCCGATGCGCTGGTCGAACAGGGCAAGCTGACCGCCGAGCGTGCCGCGCAGCTCAAGGAAGAAGCCCGCGTGGCGCTCGTCGAAGAGCTCAAGCCCGCCTACGAGCGGATCATCGCGTGGAGCGAGCAGGAACGGCCGCAGGCGCTGGAGAACCCGGCCGGTGTCGGCACCACCCACCCCAACGGCGCGGCGTACTACGCCTACCAGCTGCGCGAGAACACCACGACCGCGATGAGCGCCGACGAGGTCCACCAGCTGGGCCTGGACGAGGTCGCGCGCATCCGTGGCGAGATGGAGGCGCTCAAGACCCGCGTCGGCTTCGACGGCGACCTGCAGGCGTTTTTCACCTTCCTCGACACCGACAAGCGCTTCAAGTACCCCGACACCGACGCCGGTCGCCAGGCCTACATCGACGATGCGACCGCCGCGATCGACAACATCCGCCAGCACCTGCCCGAGTACTTCGGCCTGCTGCCCAAGGCCGGCCTGGAGGTGCGCCGCGTGGAGGCGTTCCGCGAGCAGCCCGGCGCCGCGCAGCACTACTACCCCGGCACGCCGGACGGCTCGCGCCCGGGCATCTACTACGCGCACCTGTCGGACATGAACGCGATGCCCAAGACCGAACTGGAGGTCATCGCCTATCACGAGGGTCTGCCGGGCCATCACATGCAGATCTCGATCGCCCAGGAACTGCAGGGCGTGCCGACGTTCCGCACCCAGCAGTTCCACACCGCCTACACAGAGGGCTGGGGTCTGTATTCGGAGTGGCTGGCCAAGGAGATGCCGGGCACCTACCAGGACCCGTACTCGGAGTACGGCCGGCTGATGTCGGAGATGTGGCGCGCGATCCGGCTCGTCGTCGACACCGGCATGCACGCCAAGGGCTGGACCGAGCAGCAGGCGGTCGATTACTTCCGCCAGAACAGCTCGATCCCGCAGGCGGCGATCGAATCGGAAATCCGCCGCTACCTGATCATGCCCGGCCAGGCCACCGCCTATAAGGTCGGCATGATCCGCATCCAGGCCCTGCGCCGGAAGGCGGAGACCGAGCTGGGCGACCGCTTCGACATCCGCGGCTTCCACGATGCCGTGCTTGGCGGCGGCGCCCTGCCGCTGGACCTGCTCGAACAGCGCGTGGATCGCTGGATTGCCGAGAAGAAAGCCGGCTGAGCCGGCAGCGACGTCTTTTCCGCGCAGAACGCCGGTTCCAGCTCACCTCCCTCGCCCGCGGGGGAGGTTGGGGAACGCCTGATGGTGTGATCGATCCCCGCCCAACGCGGGGGCGGGCGATGCTATTCCACCGCCGCCAGCACCGCCGCGGCGAATGCCGCGACATCGAAGCGCTGTCCGGTCGGGTCCTCGCCGCGGCGCACCAGCACCAGGTCGCGCGAGGGCACCACGACCACGTACTGGCCGCGGTTGCCGAACGCGGCGAAGGCATCGGCCGGCACGCCCGGCGAGCGTTGCAGCAGCCACAGCGTCGCGCCGTAGCCGAAATCGTCCTCGGGCTGTGGGCCGGACGGCGTCGTCGCCTGCCGCACCCAGCCGTCGGGCAGCAGCCGGCGTCCGTCGGCCACGCCGTCGTTTTCGAGGAGCAGGCCGAAGCGGGCGAGGTCGCGTGCGGTCGACCACACCTGGCTCGACAGCACATAGCCGCCCTGCCAGTCGGTCTCGGCGAAGGTGCGCGTCATGCCGGTGGGCCAGAACAGGTCGGTGTAAGGACGCGACAGCGCCCGCGCGTCGTCGCCGGTCGCCGCGCGCAGTGCATGGACCGCCAGCACGCTGTCGTTGTTGGCGTAGCGGAACCGCGTGCCCGGCAATGCGGCCAGCGGCCAGCCGGGCGCGGCTTCGGCCACCGTCGCGCCGCCGAAGTACAGCGCATCGGTGCGATTGCCGGCCGTGTCGCTGTGCAGGCCGCTGGCCATGCGCAGCAACTGGTCGACCGTGATCGCCGCACGCGGATCGCCGGGGCGCTGCCATTCGGGCACCGGGGCCGGGCGCGCCGGATCGAGCGTGCCTTCGGCCGTGGAGACGCCGACCAGCGCGCCGGCCAGGCTCTTGGCGACCGACCACGTGCGCTGCGGCACGTGTGGGCCGAAGCCGTCGCGGTAGCGCTCGGCGACGATGTGTCCGCCCTGCACCACGACGACCGCGGTGGTGACGTGCCCCTCGCCGAACGCGGTGGCGTCGAACGCAGCGTCGAGTGCGGCCGCCAGCGCGCGGTCGTCGCCGCGCAGCGGCGCGGTCGCGTCGCGCTCACCCAGCGGCCAGGGCCGGGCATCGAGGTCCGGCGCGGCGGCATCGAAGCGCGGCAGCGTCGCGACCGCGGCGGCATCGGCGCCGATCGGCAGCTGCGCGCAGCCCAGGTTCGGACGCCAGGCGGCGATGCGCGGCGGCAGCGACGGGTCGAATGCGACCGAGACCGTCTGCGCGTCGCGGTCGACCACGGCGGTCAGCGCATCTACCTGCGCCTGGTGTTCGGGATAGATGCCGCGCAGTTCGACCGCGTCCACTTGCGCAGGCGTGCGGCCGCCACCCAGATGCGCGCTGCACAGCGTCAGCGCCTTGTAGCCCGCCGCGACCGCGCGCGCATGCGCCTCGGGAGCCGGCGGCGGCACGGTCTGCGCGAGCGCGGGTGCGGCGGCGAACAGGAGAACGGGCAACAGCTTGCGCATCGGCGGCATTCCAAAGACAGGACGCCGCAGTCTAGGCGGCGGCGCCAGCCTTGGCTTGCTGCCCTCGGCATAATGTAATATTTTGAGTTACATGAAACCCGACAGCCGCCTGTCCTCCGTCCTGCACGTGCTGCTGCACATGGCCCAGCACGACGGCCCATTGACCTCCGAGACCCTGGCCCGGGCCCTGGGCACGAACCCGGTGGTGGTCCGTCGCACGCTCGCCAGCCTGCGCGAGCGCGGCTATGTCGCCTCGGCCAGGGGCCCGGGCGGCGGCTGGACGCTGGGCTGCGACCTGCGCGCAGTGACCTTGCTCGACATCTATCGCGCAGTCGGGGAGCCGACCGTGTTCGCGATGGGCCATCGGCTGGCGCAGCCCGCGTGCCTGGTCGAACAGGCCGTCAACGAGGCGCTCGACGTCGCCTTCCGTGATGCCGAGGCGCTGCTGATCTCGCGCCTGGGCGAGGTGACCCTGGCCGAGCTGGCGGCCTCGTTCGCGCGGCGCATGCCGCATGTCCCCTCCGTCCCCTGCGAGCGTCCCGACCATGCCTGATCCCACCGCGCCCTTCGATGCCGTCGTCGTCGGCGGCAGCTATGCCGGCCTGTCGGCGGCGATGCAGCTCGCCCGTGCGCGTCAGCGTGTGCTCATCGTCGATGCCGGCCAGCGCCGCAATCGTTTCGCATCCGCCTCGCACGGGCTGATCGGCCAGGACGGCCGTGCGCCGGACGCGATCGCCGACGACGCCCGCGCCCAGGTGCTGGCCTATCCAACCGTCACTTGGCGACAGGCGACCGCGGTGCGCGCCGATGGCGGCATCGGCCTGTTCGCAGTCGAGGACGCTGCCGGGCAGCGGGTGCAGGCGCGCCGGCTGGTGCTGGCCACCGGCGTGGTCGACACGCTGCCGCCGATCGACGGCCTGCAGGCGCGCTGGGGCCGCAGCGTATTCCATTGTCCGTACTGTCATGGCTACGAACTCGACCGCGGCCGCATCGGCGTCATCGCCATCGGCGAGATCTCGATGCACCACGCTCTGATGCTGCCCGACTGGGGCGCGGTGACGTTCTTCCTCGATGGCCGTTTCGTGCCCGACGAGAGCCAGCGCGCCGCACTCGCCGCGCGCGGCGTGCGCATCGAGCCCGTGCGGATCGCCGCGGTGTCCGGACACGCGGATGTCGTGCTCGAAGACGGCCGGCGGATCGCATGCGACGGCTTGTTCGTCGCCAGCCGCACCCACGTCGCCAGTCCGCTGGCCGAGCAGCTCGGCTGCGCCTTCGAAGACGGGCCGCTGGGCGCGTACGTGCGCACCGATGCGATGCAAGCCACTTCGGTGCCCGGCGTCTTCGCCTGCGGCGACGCCGCCCGCGCCGCGCACAGCGTCGCGCTGGCGATCGGCGATGGTGCGATGGCCGGCGCTGCGACCCATCGCAGCCTGCTGGTCGACTGAATCGGCCGGCGTGGCGCTTTGCCCGTGCCCGGCACACGCGGCATCATGACGAGCTGGAACCCGCCCACACGACGAGACCCGTGCGCATGAAGCGATCGAAGACGACGGCCCTGCTGCTGATGGGCGCCGCGCCCCTGCTGTTCACCGCCTGCCAGCGCGAGCAGCCGGTGCAGATGCAGGAAGGCCTGTTCACCTCGGTCGAGCGCTGCACCGAAGCCACCGGAGATGCCTCCAACTGCCGCGTCGCGTTCGAGCAGGCGCGCCAGCAGGCCGCTGATGCCGCCCCGCAGTACGGCAGCCGCGAAGCGTGTGCGCGCGACTATCCGGCCGAAGACTGTGTGGAGCAGCGCACGACGGCCGGACACTCGTTCATCGGACCGATGATGGCCGGCTTCTTCCTGTCACAGATGATGAGCGGCAACCGCGCCGGGCTGGCCCAGCAACCGGCCGCGGGCCAGACGCGCGGCGCGGCAGCCGCGCGTCCGCAGGCCACGCCGGCCTGGCGCAGCAACACCGACGGCTGGCTGCGGCCGTCCGGCGCGACCGCCGCGGGCCGGGCCGGCCTGACCCCGGTCGCCGCCACCCCGGATCGCGCGATGACCGCGCAGCGCGGCGGCTTCGGCGCCTCGGGACGCGGCCGCAGCAGCGGCGGCTGAGCGTGCGGCGGATTCCGATCGTCGAGCGCGGCGACTGGCGCGCGCGCGCTGCCGAAAGCGGTTTCCGCTTCCACACCATCGACGGCGCCCGCTACTGGGACGAACGCGCCTACTACGCGTTCACCATGCGCCAGATTGAGGACGACCTCGAGGACCCGAGCGCCGAGCTGCACGCGATGGCGCTCGACTTGGTCGATGAGATCGCCGGCAGCGATGCGCTGATGCAGCGCCTGGCGATTCCTGCGCCGTTCCGCGACTGGGTCGCCGAAAGTTGGCGCCGCCGCGACGGTCATCTCTACGGGCGTCTGGACTTCGCCTACGACGGCCGGGGCCCGGCCAAGCTCTACGAACTCAACTACGACACCCCGACCTCGCTGTTCGAAGCCGCGTTCTTCCAGTGGCAGTGGCTGGAGGACCAGCGCGAGACCGGCCGTCTGCCGGCCGAGGCCGACCAGTTCAATTCGATCCACGAGGCGCTGGTCGAGCGCTTCGGTGTGTTGTCGATGCAACTGCCGCCGCCGCTGCTGTTCGCCGCCTCGCGCGACTCGGAGGAAGATCAGGGCACCGTCGACTATCTGCGCGATTGCGCCGCCCAGGCCGGCCTGCATGGCGCGCCGATCGCGATTGAGGATGTCGGGCTGTCGGACGACGGCCGCTTCACCGACCTCGACGATGGCGTGATCGGCACGCTGTTCAAGCTCTACCCGCTCGAAGACCTGTTCGCCGAGGATTTCGGCCGCGCGCTGCCTGGCTCCGGCCTGCGCCTGCTCGAGCCGCCGTGGAAGGCGCTGCTCAGCAACAAGGGCATCCTGCCGCTGCTGTGGGAGCGCCACCGCGGGCATCCCAACCTGTTGGCCGCAGCGTTCGACGACGGCGGCGCGCTGCCGGCCGGCTGGGTGCGCAAGCCGCTGCATTCGCGCGAAGGTGCGAACGTCGCCATGCATCTGCCAGACGGTCGCTGGCTCGAGAGCGAAGGCCCCTATGCCGGCCCCTGCATCCGCCAGGCCCTGCACCCGCTGCCGCAGTTCGACGGTCACTATCCGCTGGTCGGCAGTTGGGTGGTCGGCGATGTCGCCTGCGGCATCGGCATTCGCGAGGACGATGGCCCGATCACCCGAGACAGCGCCCGCTTCGTGCCCCACGCCATTGTCGAAGACGGCGCACGCACGACGGTCTATCTGTGAGACATGCGCCGCGACGATGCCAACGAGAACGTATCGCGTCCTGCGCAAGCGCGCATGGCGATCGAGGTGCTGCGCCGGCTGATCGGTGAGGACTTGCGTGGGGGGGGTGCTCTATGGCTCGTGCATGGCCGGCGGCCTGCGTCCGGCCAGCGATCTCGACCTGCTTGCTGTGGTGACGCATCCACTCTCCGACGAAACGCGCCGGACACTGATGGACGCCTTGCTCGATGTGTCGGCGCCGCCCGGCGATCCGGACATGCGCGCGCTGGAGGTGACGTGCGTCGTCGAGCGCGATATCCATCCCTGGCGGCATCCGGCGCGGCGCGAACTGCAGTTCGGTGAATGGCTTCGCGCCGACCTGGAGGCCGGCATCGTTGCGCCGCCGGTCGAGGATCCCGACCTCGCGTTGCTGCTGACGCAAGCACGAGCGCACGGTCTGGCGCTGCTTGGCGATGCGCCCGGACGATTGCTGCCGACGGTTCCCCGCAGCGATGTTCGCGCGGCGATTCTGTCCATGCGATCCGAGGTCGCACGCAATCTTGTCGGCGAGGAGGTCCACGCATTGCTGACGCTTGCGCGCATGTGGGTCACCCTCGAGAGCGGCGAGATCGTCGCCAAGGATGTCGCGGCCGATCGCGTGATGACCCGGCTTGCGGAGGACCGCCGCGCCCCGTTGCGGCGCGCGCGTGATATCTACCTCGGCCGCTGCCCGAACGATTGGCGTGGATGGGCTGCACGCGTGAGCGCCTGCGCCGAGGCAATGTGCGCGGCGATGCCGTCGTCCTGAGCCGACTCTGCGCGGGCGCGGCGACACGCGCCATCCCGGTCACCTGGTCCGTCGCGCGCGCCTGAAGCCTGCGATCATGTGCGCATGACTGAGCCCACTGTGTTTTCCACCCTCCCGCTGTCGCCCGCCCTGCTGCAGGGCGTCGCCGCCCTCGGCTACGCGGCGATGACGCCGATCCAGGCGCAGGCGTTGCCGGCGATCCTCGCCGGCCGCGACACCATCGCGCAGGCGCCCACCGGCAGCGGCAAGACCGCCGCCTTCGGGCTGGGCCTGCTGCAGCGGCTCGATCCCACGCGCGTGGAGACGCAGGCGTTGGTGCTGTGCCCCACGCGCGAGCTGGCCGATCAGGTCGCACGGCAGTTGCGTCGGCTCGCAGTCGGCATTCCCAACCTCAAGGTCTCGGTGCTGTGCGGCGGCATTCCGCTGGGGCCGCAGCTCGCGTCGCTGACTCATGATCCGCATGTGGTCGTCGGCACGCCCGGGCGCATCCAGGAGCTGACCAAGAAGAAGGCGCTGCACTTGCGGCACGTGCGCACGCTGGTGCTCGACGAGGCCGACCGCATGCTCGACATGGGCTTCGAAGAACCGATCCGCGACATCGTCGGGCGCACGCCCAAGACCCGCCAGGGTCTGCTGTTCTCGGCCACGTTTCCCGACGACATCCGCGCGCTGGGTGCGGCGATGCTGCGCGACCCGGTCAGCATCGGCATCGGCGGCGACACCGAGGCCCCGGCCATCGAGCAGCTCTGCTTCGAGGTCGAGCCCGCACGCCGTGCTCCATTGCTCGCCGCGCTGCTGCTGCGCTATCGGCCCGAATCGGCGGTGGTGTTCTGCAACACCCGCGCCGACGTGGCCGAGGTCGCCGGCTCGCTGGCGCACTACGGCTTCGCGGCGTTGGCGCTGCACGGTGACATGGAGCAGCGCGACCGCGACGAGGTGCTGCTGCAGTTCGCCAACCGCAGTTGCGCCGTGCTGGTGGCCAGCGATGTCGCCGCGCGCGGTCTGGATGTCGAGGACCTCGCGGCGGTCATCAATTTCGAACTGCCGCACGACCCCGACACCTACGTGCACCGCATCGGCCGCACCGGGCGCGCGGGACGCACCGGGCTGGCGCTGAACCTGGTGACACCGCGGGAGCTGCCGCGCACGACGGCGATCGAAGCGCACCTGGGCCAGCCGCTGCGCTGGGAAAAGCTGATGCCGTTGTCGGGCAAGGCGACGAACGTGCCGCCGGCCGCGATGGCCACGCTGCGCATCGACGCCGGTCGCAGCGACAAGCTGCGCCCCGGTGACATCGTCGGTGCGCTGACCGGCGAGGCCGGCCTGCACAAGGAGGCGATCGGCAAGATCGACGTGTTCGCGACTCGCAGCTATGTCGCCATCGCACGCGGCCAGGCCGCACAGGCGCTGGCACGCCTGCGCGAAGGCAAGATCAAGGGACGGCGGTTCCGGATTGCGCGGCTCTGACACCACGCGTCGAACGCGTCGTGACAGACGCGCTCAGCGCCCGCGCCAACGTGCCCACAGCGCGCGGATGGCCGCGTAGAGCACGCCGATCGCCAAGCCAAGGCCGATCCATTGCAGCAATGTCATCGCGGAGATCTCCTTGGCTGGGGTGGCGGACGGGCCGGCGCGCGCCATGACGGCGCGGCCGGGATGCAACGCAGTGTCAGTCCTGCACGCGACCGACGTTCTTCTCGTCTTCGGTGGCCTCGCGCACCTCGGCCACTTCGACGGCGAAGTGCAGCGTCTGGCCGGCCAGCGGATGGTTGCCATCGATGCGCACCTGCGTGTCGGTGACGTCCACCACGGTCACCAGCACCGAACCCTGCCCGCCCTGGGCCTGGAACTGCATCCCCGGCTCGACGGTATCCACGCCCTGGAAGGCGTCGCGCGGCAGCACCTGCACCAGTGCGTCGTTGCGCTCGCCGTAGGCCTCCTGCGGCGGCACGTCGACAGTCAGCGTGTCGCCGACCTTGCGGCCCGCCAACGCCTTCTCAAGGCCGGGGATGATGTTGCCGGCGCCGTGGAAATAGCGCAGCGGCTGCCCGGCGGGCGACTTGTCGAGCACCTCGCCGGCATCGTTGGTGAGGGTGTAGTGGATGCTGGCAACGCGTGCAGCGGCGATCTCCATGAGGATCTCCTTGAGATTCGAATAAAAGGGGGAGGCGTGGCGGAAGACGAAACGACACCGGACGACACACGGTGTGGATGACCACCACGCCACCCTACCGGGCAGGCCGGCGCCACGCAAACCAGCGCGCGTTCGCCGCTGCGCTGTGGCGAGGGCCAATCGATCGCGCATGGGCGGCGTGGCGCGGCCGCGACCGGATGACGCGAACATGAACCGGGGCGCGTTTCCCTAGGGTAGACCCCAGGTCCAGACGGTCGCGGGCGCGATTAGGTTGACAGCCGTCCGCACCGTGCCGCGAAGGCCGGTGCCCCAGTTTCCGATCAGGAGTGACGACATGACGGACGGTGCTTCCGGCGTTTCGGGTAGCGGTGGTTCCAGCGCTGCCGATGCCGCCAACGATGCCGCGCAGTCCGCGGCCAACGACGCGGCGGCCAGCGCTGTCGAGTCGATGGGCCCGGCCTCCGCCGAGGCGGTGAGCTCGGCCGAGGCCGCCGCCGAGGCTGCCAAGGTGGGCGATGCCTGCACCGCCGAGGCCGCCCTGTCGCGCGCCGAAGCGGCGGCATCGCAGACCGCGCAGGCGGCGCAGACGGTGGCCGACATCGCTGCGCAGACCCCCACCCAGGTGACCGAGGCCGCAGCGGCCCTGGCGGCGGAAGACGCCCAGAACGCGGCCGCCGCCGTCGACGCCGCGCGTCAGGCAGTTGAAAGCATGCGTGAAGACCTCGGCGTCAGCGGCTGCATCTCCCAGGCCCCGACCTCGCCGACCCAGGGCCTGGCCCTGCACACCATCGAGCAACTCTGGGCCTAAAACCGGGGTCAGAGTCGATTTTTCTTTGCACCCGCGGTGCAACACCGGGGTCAGGTTCGCTTTTCCCCGCAGTGACGTCGTGGCTGCTGTTTGCTGAGGGAAAAGCGAACCTGACCCCTGCACACTGACCGCATCGCGGGGATCAGAGTTTGGCGTCGACTTTCAGGTCGCCTGGCTGGAGCCAGCCGCGGCGGCGCATCGGCGCGGCGATGGCCAGCGTCAGCAGGGCCGGCGCGAGGAAATGCAGCAGGCCGATCGACAGCCACACCGACGGCGCGTTCCCCATGGCCGCCAGCGTGCCGACCTGGCCGACGAAGCCGCTGGTGCCCATGCCCGAGCCGGTGGGCACGTTGTGCATGCCGAAGCCCAGGGTCGCGATCGGGCCGAGGATCGCGCCGGCCAGCGTCGGCGGGATCCAGATCCGCGGATTCCGCACGATGTTGGGCAGCTGCAGCATGCTCGTACCCAGGCCCTGGCTGAGCAGCCCCGACGTGCCGTTCTCGCGCCAGCTCATGACCGCGAAGCCGACCATTTGCGCCGCGCAGCCCACGGTCGCCGCGCCGCCGGCCAGACCGCCCAGGCCCAACGAGATCGCCAGCGCCGCACTCGAGGTCGGGCCGGTCAGGATCATCCCCATCGCCACTGCGATCAGCACGCTCATCAGCAACGGCTGCAGCGTCATCGCCCACTCGATGCTCTGCCCGGTCACCGCCAGCACGTTGCCGATCACCGGCGCCAGCGCGTGCGCGGTGGCGAAGCCGGCGACCAGGGCCGCGGCCGGCGTTGCGATGATGTCGATCGGCGTGGTGCGGCTGACCAATTTGCCGATCTCGGTGCTCACCGCGACCGCGACGAAGCAGCCGACCGGCCCCCCGAGCTTGGCGCCCAGCAGTCCCGTCGCGGCGCTGGCGAAGATCACGATCGGCGGACCTTTCAGCCCGTAGGCCACCGCCACGCCGATCGCAGCCCCCATCGCCTGCTGCGCCATCGTGCCGGCGTCGACCAGCCAGGCCTGGCCGGTCCAGCCGCCGACGGTCTTGAGGATCAGCCCGATCACCAGCGAGCCGAACAGGCCCAGCGTCATCGCGTTGAGCGCCTCGATGCCATAGCGCCGCAGCGAGAACTCGATGTCGCGCGCGCGCAGGAAGGACGTCAGAGACATGGCCGTGCCGGTACGGGAAAACGGGACGGCCTGGACAGACCGCGCGGATCGAACGAGCGCGCAAGGATAGCGGCTCGGCGGCCCCTGCCGTCCGACACCGGATCGCGGCACCGAGCGTGATCGCTGACGACCTGTTACCGACCGCGCGCCCACCGCGCCCAACAAGCCGACGACGCCCCTGCCCACATCTCCATACTTCATGGTATGGTCGGGTTGCTCACCTCCCCCGCGGCGGGCCTTTGGATGTCGGTCGGACCCACCTGTCCGGCGTTTACTGGAGGACCGTTGTATGAGCCGCTCACTGATCCGCTGGCTTGCGCTGTGCGTGTTGCTGGCTGTCTGCACCGCTGCCTCGGCCGCGGGATTCAACAAAACCTACGAACGCATCCCCAGCTGGGACGGCACCGAGCTGGGTGCCCTCGTGCTGGTGCCGCGCGGGCAGGGACCCGGGCCGTTCCCGCTGATCGTCATGCCGGCCAGCTGGTCACTCCCGAATCTGGAATACGTGGGCCGCGCCGCGCAGCTGGCGGGCGACGGCTACGTGGTGGTGAGCTTCACCTCACGCGGCTTCTGGGATTCGGCGGGCCGGATCGACATTGCCGGCCCGCCCTCGGTCGAGGATGTCAGCGCGGTGATCGACTGGGCATTGGCGCACACGCCCGCCGACCCGGACGCGATCGGCGCGTCGGGCATCTCCTATGGCGCGGGCATCAGCCTGCTGGCGGCGGCGCGAGACCCGCGGATCCGCGCGGTCGCGGCGCTGAGTGGCTGGGCTGACCTGGAGGCCTCGCTCTACGCGAACCGCACGGTCAGCCGCCAGGGTGTCGCCCTGCTGGTGGGCGCGGGTGTGTTGACCGGCCGGCCCGGCCCGGAACTGGCGGCGATCACCGCCCGGGTCGCCCTCGGCGATTACGACGGCGCGGTCGAGGGCTTCCTGCCGCAGGCGGCCAGCCGCGGCGCGGTGCACGAGGTCGACGAGATCAACCGCAACGGCACCGCGGTGCTGATCGCCAATTCCTTCAACGACAGCCTCTTCCCGCCCAACCAGTCCGTGGATTTCTACCAACGGCTGCGCGGCCCCCGACAGTTGCTGCTCAGCCAGGGCGACCATGCGACTGCCGAACTGCCGGGCGCGTTGGGTCTGCCGAACACGGTGTACGAGGCCACCACCCGCTGGTTCGACCGCCATCTCAAAGGCCGGGATCCGGATACGTCCGCGCCGCAGGTGCGGCTTGCCACGCTCGACGGTCAATGGCTCGCCTACGCGGACTGGGATGCGGTGCAGGCGGACGAGGTGACGTACGGACTGACCCGTCCGTCCGGCCTGGTGCAGGCGACCGGCACCCTGGCCGCACGCGACGCCACCGGCTGGAACCACCGCATCGCCACCGGCGTGCCGACCGTCGCTGACGCCGGGCCGGTGCTGATCGGCGGCCTGCTGCAAGGCTTCGGTGTGCCCGTGATCACCTCGATTCCGCTGGTCTCGCGGCTCGGCGCCGCTGTCTGGGCCGGGCCGGTCTACCCGACCGGGCGCATCCTGGCCGGCGCGCCAGCGCTGCGGATCACCGTGGTGCCCGACCGTCGCGAGGTCTCGTTGTTCGCCTATCTCTACAGCGTCGACGCGCTGGGCATGGGCCAACTGCTCAGCCACAAGCCCTACAGCCTGCGCGACGCCGTGCCCGGCCAGCCCCGGACGCTGGACATCGCGCTGGAGGCTACAGCCGCGAAGATTCCCGCGGGCCGCAGGCTGGTGCTGGTCGTGGACACCCTCGATCTGCGCTATGCCGATGCCACCGCGCCGGGGCGCTCGTTGACGTTCGCCTCGCCGCGCGAGGCCCCGTCGCAGCTGCGCGTGCCACTGCACTGAGCCACGGCCACGGCGCCGGCGCAGCACCGCCGGCGCCACACGCGCAGACCACGCATGCGGCCGCGCCGTGATGGAGCTGGGCCGCAATCGCGGTCCCGTCCTCCGCGCGCTGGCATGCCCGGAGGAGGCCCAAGGTCAGCGGATGACCAACTCGATGTTCGGATGGCTGGCCAGAATCTCAAGCACGATCTCGAAGTACGTCTGCCCGGTACCGGCCTCCAACGCATCGAGCTGGCGCTGCACATGCGCTAAGTTGAAGCGTTCGGGGTGCGCGAGCTTGGCCTGCAGGAAGCGGCGCGTCGTTTCCACGCCCAGGTCCTGCCGGTTCTTCTCGAACGCCGTCCACACCAGCGTCACCGGCGCATCGCCGTCGAGCGCGCCGTAGCCGCCGTAGAGCATGTCGTCGAGTGCATCCAAACTCGGCCCGAGTGTCCAGTCGACCTCCGCCATGAAGACGCGGTTGATCTCGTCGTAGAACGACGGGATGTCGTGGATGCGGGTGCCGTCGAGCATCAGCGATTTGGGCGCGGTGGGCAAGGCGGTTGGTATCGAGTTCGCGAAGAGAAGGAGCCTGATCGAAGCGGCTGGAAAAGTGAACCTGCGGGGACTTGAAGGCCACGCCGGGCTGCAAAGCGCACGCCCCTCTATTCAAAGCAAGTGGATGCTTGCGCAACAGGGCTCAGACCCTCGCGTGCTTCCTTGCAAACAGGTGATCACTCACTCCGTCTGGCACGACTCCGCTGCGCAACTTGAATCTGCAGTTAGACAAACGGTGATGAACCTGCCTGCGTCAGTCAACAAGTATCTGGTCATCGCGTCCGACCTGGAGCGCGCTTGCCACGCTGCTGCATCTTGTCTGCATTGCTGTGGGTCCTGCTGGATACCGATTGCCCGGTGCCGGCGAGGGCATGGCTCAGATGGCAGCGGCTGGGCATTGGTACCCGACCCTCGTGACATTGAGCATCGCCGGCATCCTGGCGATAGGGTCGCTGTATGCGGCCTCAGGTGCTGGCCTGATTGGCCGCCTGGCCTTGCTGCGCTGGGTGCTGCTGGCCATGACCCTGGCCTATCCGTTGCGTGGCCTGGGATTCTTCTTTCTCATGGAAACATTCCCTGACAACAGCATTGCATTCTGGTACGTCAGCTCAGCGATCTGTCTGGTGTTCGGGGTTGTGCACGCCGTCGGCCTTCGGCAAGTTTGGTCATGCCTGTAGGCGGTCGCGATGACATGCGTGAGGGCGGCGTAGCGCACGGCGACTTCGAGATCGACATGGCCGTGGTAAAGAACACCGCGCAGCCTGCCTTGCCTGATCTTGTCAGCCACCTCGAAGCACGCTCCGACTGATGCTGCGTGATCAGCCTTCAAAGGCGAGCGGCGACGGCATCTGCGATCGCCTTGCGGCCGTGCCCAGTTCTGCGCCGCAATCGGTACCAAGGCAACGGAGCCGCTATCGCAATGACAACGCCGTCAGCGGTCATGCTCCCGGTACGCCCGCACATGCTCGATCAGCGCGCGCAACTTTGGCGGCTGGTGCCGGCGGTTCGGGAAGTACAGGAAAAAGCCGGGAAACGGCGGCAGGTAATCCTGCAGTAGCGGTACCAATTCGCCGCGTGCGAGGTACGGCGCGAATGTCTCTTCGAGGCCGAAGGTGATGCCGCCGCCGGCCAGTGCGGTGCGGATCATCAGCAGCATGTCGTTGGTGGTGATCTGCGGCGCGACCTGCACGTCGAATGGGTGGCCGTCTTCGACGAACTCCCAGCGGTGCGGCGCGACGGCGGGCGTCATGCGCCAGCCGATGCAGCGGTGGGCGACGAGATCGCGCGGATGCGCAGGCACGCCGTGGCGGGCGAGGTAGTCCGGGGCGGCGACGGCGACTTCGCGCTGCGGGCCGGTCAGCGGCACGGCGACCATGTCCTGCTCGATCACCTCGCCCAGGCGCACGCCGGCGTCGAAGCCGGCAGCGACGATGTCGAAGACCTCGTCGGTGATAGTTACATCCAGCGTGATGCCGGGATAGGCCTGGGCGAATGTCGCGATCAGCGGCCCGGACAGGAAGCGCTCGGCAATCGAGGTGACCGCAACGCGCAACAGGCCACGGGCCGGGCCGTCGTCGAGGGCTTCCTCGAGTGCGGTGCCCAATGCGGCCAGCGGCGTGGCGACTTGGCGATGCAGGCGCTCGCCGGCTTCGGTCAGGCGCACGCTGCGCGTGGAACGGTGGACCAGCGCGATGCCGAGCGCATCCTCGAGCCGGCGGATGCCCTGACTGACTGCCGAGCGCGTCACCCCGAGCCGGTCGGCGGCGGCGCGGAAGTTCGGGCCGTCGGCGACGGCCAGAAAGACGCGCAGCAGGTTGAGATCGAGCTCCATTGGTTAGCGAGTCTAACCAATGCGTCCAGCGGCAAGGGAATTCCGGCCGCCTGGCGCGACGCCTACCGTGGGCGCTCCCCACTGGAGACCATCTCATGCAAACCCTGACCGACCGCATCATCCTGATCACCGGTGCCAGCAGCGGCATCGGCGCCGCCACGGCACGCGAGCTTGCGGCGCGCGGTGCGACCGTCGTGCTTGGCGCGCGGCGGACCGAACGTCTCGACGCGCTGGTCGCCGAGATCGTCGCTGCCGGCGGGTGCGCGCAGGCGCGTGCGCTAGATGTCGTGTCGCCCGACGACATGCAGGCCTTCGCCGACCATGCGCTCGCCGCACACGGCCGCATCGACGCCATCGTCAACAACGCCGGTGTGATGCCGCTCTCGCCGCTGTCGGCGCTCAAACGCGACGAATGGAATCAGATGATCGATGTGAACCTGCGCGGCGTCCTGCACGGCATCGCCGCGGTGTTGCCGACGATGGAGCGGCAGGGCTTCGGGCACGTGGTCAATGTCGCCTCGATCGGCGCGCACCGCGTGTTTCCCACATCGGCGGTCTACTGTGCGACCAAGTACGCGGTGTGGGCGTTGTCGGAAGGCCTGCGCCAAGAAACCGACCGCCTGCGCGTGACCGTGGTCAGCCCGGGCACCACGACTTCGGAGCTCGCCGACACGATCACCCATGCGGGCGCGGCCGAGGGCATGCGCGATTTTCGTCGGATCACGATCGCGCCCGAGGCGGTCGCACGCGCGATCGCCTATGCGATGGAACAGCCGGCGGATGTCGATGTCAGCGAAGTGATCGTGCGCCCGGTCGCCAGTCCATACTGAGGCCAGTGTGCCGATCGCACGCCGCGGCCCGACAGCGCCCTGCGACGCGCATGACGCGACACGGTCAGCGTCTGCGCATCCGGTGTGTGCAGGGTCGCGGTCGCGCTGCTGTCGTCGGCGGCGTCCAACTCGACGCGGGTGGCAGGGGTCAGCGCGAACGGCAGTTTGCCGCCGCGGGCGCCCTGCATCAGCAGCGCGTCAAAGCGTCGACCCGGATCGCCGTCGAACTCGCCCATCGGCAGGTCGCCCGACGCGATCTGTTCGATCGAGACCGGCGTTGCCGGATAAACCTGCGAGGCCGCGCCATCGGCGGTGTCGAAGCCCGGGACCAGGTGTTGCGGTGCGAAGTCGTCGATCGCGCGCGCCGCATCCCGTTCGGCCTGCGGCGAGAGCAGCTGGTGGACGGTCATGAAATCCAGGGCAGCCCAGGCGGCGGCGAAACGCTGCGCCGTGGCTTGCGGAGACGTCATGTCCAGCGATTCGTAGTAGGTACGCGGCTGCGTTGCGCGCGTGTGGGCGGTGCAGGCGATCATCGCCAGGCCGATCAGCATGCAGGCGAGACGAGTGCCGGGGTGTCGCATGCAGGCTCCGATGCGCAGACGAAGACAAAGCGTAGCAAGCCGCGCCGTCCCCTCGTGCAGCGTGCCGGCGGCGGACGCGCGTCAGCGTCGCCACATCCGCGCCTGCCGCGGCGGCAGGCGGAAGGTGTAGGCCGCGCGGTCGATGACGATCGTGCTGCCGGCGTCGAGGACGTCGGTGTAGGGCACGTGCCAGTGCAGCACACTGTTGTCCATCGAGACCGTCGCATCGACGGGCGTGCCGCACTTGTTGATGCCGACGATGCCGGCATCGCCGCGCCGCAGCAGCAGATGACAGGCGCTGTAGGACAGCACCTGCATGTCGCGGCCCTGCATGGCGTTGTGGAAGCCGATCATGCGCACCAGGTCCGTGCGGCGCCAGGCGTCCACCCAGCGGCCGTCGCCGCTCTCGTCGTTGTCGGAGTACAGCATCGGTACGCCGCCATCGCGGCCCAGCAGATAGGCATAGGCAAGCGTCTCGTCGACCGGGTCGAGGATCGCGTAACGGAAGCCGGCGTTGTTCGGGATGTCGTGGGTCACGGCGAACGTCACCGCCCGTGCGGCCGGCAGCGCCTGGCCGAACGCACCCGGATCGACCAGCGCCTGCAGGCCGCCCGACGGCAGCAGGGCATTGCGCAGCGCGTTGAACAGCGGAAAGTCGTAGGCGCCGTGTGGCGTCTGCGCGAGATACGGCGCGAGGAAGCCGTCGTAATCGCCGGTGCCGGCGCCCCCGGTGGTGATGACCTCGCCGAACACGTGCGCGCCGTTGCGGATGCCGGCATCGAACACGCGGTTCATATGCTCGAAGGTCATGTGCTTGGCCGCATCAACGCGGAAGCCGGTCACGCCCAGGCCCTTGAGCGCCTGCAGGTAATTGCGTTGCTGCGCGACCACCCAGTCGTTGGCGACGAGGTCGGGCAGGCCGGGGTCGCCGTCGCCGCCGCAGATGCGGTTGTGCCGCACCTGGTCGGGGTCGCCGTAGTCGACGATGCACAGCGCCGGGCCGAAATCGGACGCGCCGAACTGGTTGACCGACAGGTCGCCGTACAAGCGCAGACGGGCATAGCGCGCGGGGTCGCCGGCGTAGGCCGACAGCACCGCGGCGCCCGGATAGTTCAGGTCCGGGCGCATCCACGCCTCGTTGGCCATGTGGTTGAGCACGACATCGGCGTAGGTCTCCACGCCGTGCTCGGCCAGCGCCTGCACCATGCTGGCGAAGGATTCGGTGTCGCCCAGCGGATGCTCGATCGCGCGCAGGTCCTGCGGCTGGTAGCGGGCCCACCATTCGTCGCCCTGCGAGCGGTAGGCCGGTGCCACCAGTACCTTGCGATAGCCGGCCTGCGCGATCTGCGCCGCACGCGCCTCGACGGTCGCATACGGCCAGTTGAACGCGTGCAGGATGACGTCGGCCTGCGCCGCGCCGGTGGTGCAGGCCAGCAACAGCCAGGCCGCCAGGCGGCCGCACCAGCGGCAGGCGGGCAGGCGCCTGCGTGCGCCGGGCGTCGTTCCGGTGATGTCGTCCATCGTGCCTTGCCCCCGCGACCGCGCCACGTGGCGCCGACGTCGGTGTAGCGGGCATCGCGCTGCAGCATCCAGAGGCGTCGGCGGCGCATACGTATGCGGCCGACGGAAACTGCGACGGCATGCCGCCGAGGATGTGATGCGCTCCCGGACCGTGCCGCTTTCATACGATCTTTGCGATCGCCGCCGCACACTTGCGGTTCCCTCATCAGGAGCGATGTCCATGGGCCTGTTTTCCAAGATCACCGATCGCATTTTCGGCCGTAAGGCCACCCCCGCGCCGCCGGCCGAGACCAAGCAGCCCAAGGCCGTCGTCTTCACCGGCAGCGAAAACGATCCCAAGGTGTCGCCGCCCGCGCGCAATCCGGCGCCTGCGGCACCCGCCGCGCCGGTCGATGTCGAAGCGGTGCTGACCGGCATCGCGCAGGAGAAGGGCGGCAAGTCCGACTGGCGGCACTCGATCGTCGACCTGCTGAAGCTGCTCGACCTCGACTCCAGCCTCGACGCCCGCAAGGAACTGGCGACCGAGTTGGGCGTCAACGCCGGTGCGCACGGCAGCGCCGAGCAGAACATCGCGCTGCACAAGGCGGTGATGCGCAAGCTGGCCGAGAACGGCGGCAAGGTGCCGGCCGAGCTGCGCGACTGAGGCAACTGCGGGGGCGGTCCGGTGCGCGGATGCCGGACCGCCGCGTGCTTGGGGCTTGTCGCGACACCCGGCGCCAAGCGCCAAGTCGTGCGCGACGGCGGTGCGGCGAGGCGACGATGACGGGCCGGCTCGCGTTAGGATGCCGCACTCCCCGGTCGTCCCTCCTGGCATCCGCATGAAGGTCCGCTTCCCCGACGCCTTGCCGGCGGCATGAGCAGTGCAGCGCGTCGCGCGGACGCCCGAACCGAACCCCGTCTCGAACGTCTGCAGCCGTGGCTCGCCGCGCTGGGCAGCCTGCTGGTGCACGTGCTCGCGGTGCTGCTTCTGCTGGCGTCGACACCAGTGCCGGTGACCTCGCCGCAGGGGGCCTCATCCGGCAGCCGGATGGTGGTGGACTTCATCGGTATCCCGCCGCCGCAGGCTGTCGAGGCTCCGCCCAGCCCGCCGCCGCCCACGCGTCCGCCGGTCGCACCGCCGCCGGCCGCCTCGCGCCTGCAGACCACGCGCGTCGACCGTGCAGAGCTGGCCTTGCCGCCGGAGCGACAGGCGCCTGCGGACGTGCCGGTGGCCCCACCGCGCCCGGCGCCGCAGCCGGCGCCGCCGCAAGCGGTGCCGCCCCCGACACCCGCGCCTGCGCAGGCACAGGCCGCCAGTCCGCCGGCGCCGCCGCGGCGCGATCACACCTGGGGCCAGCCACCGGGCATGCTGCCCACCGAGACCGCGCCGGTGAATGCCGGCATGACCCGCAGCCCGACCGCCGGGCGCACCCGCGGCCGCGATTCGGACGCCGACCATCCCAGCCTGGAAGTGGGCGGCTACCAGGTCTATTACGACCTGCGCAGCGAGAGCCGGCTGCAGGCCTGGCGCGATCAGGGCATGACCGAGGTGTTCCTGCCGTTGCCGGGGACGCGCAAGCTCATGGCCTGCCCGCTGGAGACCGCGCTGCGGCGCGATTCGGGACCGTGTCGGCTGCTCGACCCGGACGATCCGGCCATGGCCGGCATCGGCGATGCGCGCGAAGTCATCAACATGCAGCAGGTCTATCGTCGCGGCGAGCCGGTCTGGCGCGGACCCGGCCCGTACCGGTGATCCGCGGCGCGGCTGCCGCGCACGCCCGCGTCAGGCCAGCGCGAGCGCTTCGAGCAACTGCGCGAGCGCAGCGCGATCGGCACCGTCCAGCGAGCGCAGCGGGGCCGGCAGGCAGGATGGCGCGCACACGCCGGCGAGCTCGGCGGCGCTGGCGATCACCCGGATGCTGCCGCCGTGCCGGGCGAATGCGTCCCACAGCGGCGCCAGCCGTGCCGACAGCCGGCGGGCCAGCGCGGCATCGCCGGCGCGGGCCGCGGCCACGATCGCCATCGCGACCTCCGGGTACAGGCCGCCGATCACCGAGTACCAGAGGTCACAGCCGGCGATCAGGCCATCGGCCGCCATCGGGTCGCCGCTGATGCCCAGCGCGACGCCGGATGGCAGCAGGCCGCGCAGCTGCGCGATTCGCGCGGTCGCGATCGCCTGGTCGGACGCGATCCCCGGGATCTTGATCGCGGCGATCCCCGGCAGCGCGGCGATGCGCGCGTACAGCGCGTCGCCGAACACGAAGTGCGTCGTGCCCGGGTTGTCGTAGACGCACACCGGCACCGAGGCGTTGCGGCAGACCGTCGCGTAGAGCGCGAACACCTCGTCGTCGGTCAGCGGCTGGTAGGACACCGGCGCGAGCAGCAGCGCGCGGGCGCCGGCGCGCTGGGCATCCTCGGCCAGTGCCAGCACGTCGCGCGTGGCGAGGGCGCCGATGCCGACCATCAGCGGGATGTCGCCGGCCAGGGCCACCGCTTTGCGCGCGACCGCCTTGCGCTCGTCGAGATGCAGGTAGGCGTAGCTGCCGGTCGATCCGAGCGCGCAGATCGCGTCCACGCGGGCGGCGACGAGCCGCGCCATCAGCCGCGCGAACGCGGGCCGGTCCAGGCGCTGCCCGTCGAACGGGGTCAGCGGAAACGCACACAGGCCATCGGGGAACGACACGTCGTGGACTCCAGGGACAAGGGGGGGCATCGCTGCGCGCTCAGGCGATCAGCGGCGGGGCGGATGCCGTGCGCCGTCCGCGTGCGCCGGCACGCGGCAGGGCCGCCCAGCGCTGCGTCATCCGCTCGACCGCGTCGAGCAGCTGGGCCTCGGGTTTCGCATAGGGCAGCCGCAGCCAGCGGTCGAACCCGCCCTCGACGCCGAACACCGGGCCGGGCGCCAGGTGCACGCCGTCGCGTTCGAGGTCGGCCGCCAGCGCGGTCGCACTGCCGTGTGGCAGCCGCGCCCACAGGCTCAGGCCGCCGTCGGGCAGCCGGAATCGCCAGTCGGGCAGGTGCGTGCGCAGCGCCTGCGCGAGCGTGTCGCGCTGGCGGCGCACCTGGTCGCGGCGCGCGGCGAGCATCGGCGCGTCGTCGAGCAGCTCGGCGGCCACCAGTTGATCGAACAGCGAACTGCCCAGGTCCAACTGCACGCGCGCGGCGACCAGGCGCGCGACCACCGGCTGCGGCGCGCGGATCCAGCCCACTCGCAGGCCGCCCCAGCACAGTTTCGAGGCGCTGCCGATCGTGACCGCGTCGCGCGCGAACGTGGCGAACGGCGCCGGCATCGGTGCGTCCGACAGCCGTGTCGCCTGCAGCGTCTCGTCGACGACGGCGAGCGTGCCCGCCGCCGCCAGCGCGGCCGCACAGCGCGCGCGCTGGGCCGCGTCCATCAGCAGGCCGGTGGGATTGTGGAAATCGGCGATGACGTAGGCCAGCCGTGGCGCGGTCTCGCGCAATGTGGCTTCGATGCCGTCGAGGTCCCAGCCCGCGTCGCCGAGCGGGTCGCCCATCGGCGCGGCGACCAGCCGCGCGCCACCCAGTGTCAGCGCGCCCATCGCGTTGGGATAGACCGGGGTGTCTACGACGATGCGGTCGCCTGGCCGCGACAGCGTACGCGCGACGATCGCGAGCGCAGAGAGCGCGCCGGCGGTGACCACGATCTGACCCGGCGTCGTCGCCAGCCCGCGCCGCGTGTAGGTGGCCGCGATCCGTGCCTGCAAGGCCGGCAGGCCGGACGGCAGGTAACCATCGCCCGATAGGTACGCCGGAAGTGCCGCAAGTGCGCGCGCATACGCGGCCGCGGTGCCCGGCGTCGCCGAGCCGGCAGCACGGGTGAGGTCGATCGCATCGTCGGCGAACTTCGACGCGCCCAGCGTGTGGTCGTGTGCGCGGCGCCGGGCGACCGGAACCGCGGCGAAGGTCCCCGCGCCCTGACGCGCGCTCGCAAAGCCCGCCGATGCCAGTTCGGCATAGGCGCGCGTGACCGTGTTGCGCGACACCCCGAGCGCACCGGCGACCGCCCGTTCGCTGGGCAGCCGGGTGTCGATCGGGATGCGGCCATCGCCGATCAGTTCCTGCAGCGCCTGGCACAGCGCGCGGTAGGCCGGCGCGACATCGAGGTGGCCGACCAGGGTGGCGAGGCGTTCGGGGGCGAGGCTGCGTTGCATCCGGGCCACTATCCCACGAATGGCTCTATCGCAAAGGGCCAATTATCGACATCGTGGCCCCATGTCCACCGCTTCCGCCCCGACCCTCGTCAACCTCGGCCCGCTTGCGCAGCTGCGCGCCGGGCGCCTGACCGAACGCCTGGTCCGCTTGCTGATCGGCCTGTGGATCTACGGGCTGGCGATCGCGCTGATGATCCGTGCCGCAGTGGGCGCCTCGCCCTGGGACGTGTTCCACCTCGGCGCCACGCGGCATGTGGCCGGGTCGTTCGGCCTGGTGATGGTCGTCACCGCGCTGGTGGTGCTGCTGGCATGGATCCCGCTGCGGCAGATGCCGGGGCTCGGCACGTTGGCGAATACGTTTCTGCTGGGGCCGTTCGCCGACCTGCATCTGGGGTGGCTGCCCGTGCCCGAAGGCCTGACGCTGCGCTGGGCCTACATGCTCGGCGGCGTGGTCGCCTGCGCCTTCGCCACCGCGCTGTATGTGGGCGCGCAACTGGGGCCGGGCCCGCGCGACGGGCTGATGACCGGCCTGGCCCGCCGCACCGGCTGGTCGATCCGCAGCGTGCGTACCGGGATCGAGCTGTCGGCGCTGGCGGTCGGCGTGCTGCTCGGCGGCACCGCGGGCCTGGGCACGCTGGTGTTCGCGTTCGGGGTCGGACCGCTGACCCAGCGCTTCCTGCGGCCGTTGGCGGTCAGGCTCGAGGTGCCCGCCGCACGGCCCTGAGTCGGCCGGGAAAAGGCGACGGCCCGCGTGCCGTGCGGCGCGCACTTGATCGTGGTCAAGGTGTCCAAGGCCGGTTATGCGGACACTGCCGCCATGCACACGCATCGCCCTCGTCCACTGCGATCCGCCATGCCGGTCTCGCGTCGATGCGATGCGGTGGGGGCACGGGCGACGGCGTTGCGCACGCGGCATAGGCGTTCTCGCACCGCGCCCACGGCGTGGCACTGGCTCGCGCTGCTGGCGATGCTGCTGCTCGCGCTGGCGCCGGCGATCAGCCGGCTCCAGGCCGGCGCGCACGTCGATACCGCGCATGATTCGATGGTTGCGGCCGCATCCGGGCACGCAGCAGGGCATGCTGCCCCGGATGACCACCCGCACGAGGGCGCACAGGAGCACGCGGGCGCGGAGGGCCATTGCGGCTATTGCCCACTCGCCTCGCACCTCACGCTGCTGTCCACTGTGCCGGTCGTGGTCCCCCCGACCGCATGGGTCGCAGCGCCGGCCGTCCGATTCCGGTCTGCCCGGCGCATCGCTGCGGCCAATCTCCGCGGCCTCGGCGGGCAGGGCCCACCAGCGCACCCCATCGCCGCCTGATCGCGGAATCCCGGCTCCAGCGCGCAACGTCCATGCGCACGCCCGTGGCGTGACGCAGGCGCGGGGCCTGCTCGCGCCCGCATTCCGCATCCACACGTCGACCGGCCTCAGGCCCGCGTCCGACGAAGTCGCATGCGTCACCGGCCCGGCCGGCGACGTTCGATCCGGAGCTCCTCCATGTTGTCCACGCATCCCCAGGCGCACCGCGCCTTCCGCACCACCCTGGCCATCGCCTGCGCGCTGGCGCTGCCGCTCGCCGCCCAGGCCGACGACCTGCCCGAACCGGTCAACCTCGACGCCGTGCTGGTAACGGCCGCACCGGTTTCGCCGCTGACCTACGACCTCGACCCGCGCCTGCCGCGCCAGCCCGTGCCGGCCAGCGACGGCGCCGACTACCTCAAGACCATTCCCGGATTCACCGCGTTGCGCAACGGCGGCACCAATGGTGATCCGGTGCTGCGCGGCATGTTTGGCTCGCGCCTCAATCTGCTCACCAACGACGGCAGCATGCCCGGCGCCTGCCCGTCGCGCATGGACAACCCGATGTCCTACGTCTCGCCCGAGACCTTCGACAGCCTGGTCGTGATCAAGGGCCCGCAGACGGTGTTGTGGGGCCCCGGCGCTTCGGCCGGCACGGTGCGCTTCGAACGCGAGACGCCGGTGTTCGACGCGCCCGGCGTGCGTATCAACGGCAGCCTGCTGGGCGGCGCGAACGGCCGCAATGACCAGGTGCTCGATGTCGTGGCCGGCGCGCCGCGGGGCTATGTGCGCGTAAGCGGCAACCGATCGGAAGCCGACGATTACCAGGACGGCGACGGCGTCGTGGTGCCCTCGTCGTGGAAGAAGTGGAACGGCGATGTCGCGCTGGGTTGGACGCCCGATCCCGACACCGTGCTCGAGCTCAACGCCGGTATCGGCGACGGGCAGGCACGCTACGCCGGTCGTGGCATGGATGGCGCGCAGTTCCGGCGCGAGAGCTACAGCCTGCGGTTCGAGAAGCGGGCCATCGGCGGCGCGCTCGACGCGATCGAGAGCAGCGTGTTCTACAACCACGCCGACCACGTGATGGACAACTACACCCTGCGCGCCCCGAACCCCTTGAGCTCGATGCCGATGCCGATGGCGTCCAACGTCGACCGGCGCACGACCGGCGGCCGCGTCGCGCTGGGCTGGACGTGGACCGGCTGGGACCTCAAGGCCGGCGTCGATACGCAGCGCAGCCGCCATCGCGCCCGCAGCGGCATGGGCCGGGGCACGTACGCGGCGCTGCCGTGGAACACCGATGCCCGCTTCGAGACCAGCGGCCTGTTCGCCGAGGGCACCCGCCACTTGCCGCCGGGCCGGCACCTGACCGGCGGTGTGCGCGTCGACCGCGCCACGGCCACCGATGAACGGGCCACCGTCGGCATGATGGGCATGCCCAACCCGACCGCCGGGCAGACGCGCGAGGAAACGCTGCGCGCTGGGTTCCTGCGCTACGAGCAGGCACGCAAGAACACGCCGGTCAGTTGGTACGTCGGCCTGGGCCACACCGAGCGCATGCCCGACTACTGGGAGCTGTTTTCGCCCGGACGTGGGCCGGCCGGTTCGCCCAACGCGTTCGCCGGCATCGCGCCGGAGAAGACCACGCAGCTCGACCTTGGCGTGCGCTACCGCACCCGGACGCTGGATGCGTGGGTGTCGGCCTACGCCGGGCGCATCGACGACTACATCCTGTTCGCCTACTCGGCCGGCGGCATGATGGGCATGACTTCGTCGGCGGCAAATGTCGATGCCGACATCCGCGGCGCCGAGGCGGGCGTGGAGGTGCGGCCGTGGACGCACTGGAAGTTCGGCGGCACGTTCGCCTACGCCTGGGGCGAGAACCGCAGCACCGGACAGGCGTTGCCGCAGATGCCGCCATTCGAGGCGCGACTGTCGGCAGGCTACGACGACACGCGCTGGAGTTTCGGTGCCCTGGTGCGCGCGGTCGCCAGCCAGGACCGGATCGCTGTTGGCCAAGGCAACGTGGTCGGGCGCGACCTCGACGCCAGCGCGGGCTTCGCCACGCTCGCCCTCAACGGCGGCTATCGCACCAACGACCGCCTGCAGCTGACGGCCGGCATCGACAATGTCTTCGACCGGACCTACAGCGAACACCTCAACCTGACCGGCAGCGCCGACTTCGGCTACCCCGCTGACCCGGTGCGGATCAACGAGCCTGGGCGGACTGTCTGGGTGAAGTTGAATGTCCGCTACTGAGACGTCGGCAATGTGAGGAAATTAATTTACATTTCGGGCCAACTAGATGTAATTTAATTGACTATGTCGAAACGGACGCCACCCACAATGCCCCGTGCCCAACGTCAGATCCAGGCGTTGGGCGCGCGGCTGCGCGCGGCGCGCATGCGCCGGCAGATGACACAGGGTGAGCTCGCGGCGCGGGTCGGGGTGAGCGTGCCGACGGTGGGCAAGCTGGAACGCGGCGATCCGGCGACGAGCCTGGCCACGATGTTGCGCGTGCTCACGGCGCTGGGGCTGGAGCAGGACATCGATCTGTTGGCGCGCAATGACGAACTCGGCCGCGAACTGCAGGACAGTCGCCTGCGTCGGCCCGCTGCACGTCGCGCGAGCACGTCGTGAGTCCGGTTCCTGCCGACGTTCAGGCGATCGACCAGGTCGAGGTCTGGCTGGATGCCGCCGGCCTCGGCGGCGAGGCGTTGGTCGGCCATCTGGCCCGGTTGCCCAGCCGGACCGGCGACACGATCCAGTTCCAGTACGCCGACGACTGGGTGGACGGCACAGCGCCGATCCGCAGCTTTGCGTTGGATCCGCAGTTGCCGCTCCATCGCGGCCCCCATGTCGCGCGCACCGGCGCCAGCACGCTGACCGCCGCGTTCACTGATTGCTCGCCCGATCGTTGGGGCAACGCCTCATGGATCGGCGCGAAGTCATCGATGCTCGCGAACAGAATCGACGGGTGCGTGCACTGCGCCCGTGGGACTATTTGATCGGCACCCACGATGCTTCCCGGATGGGCGCATTGCGGCTGCGCGCGGCCAACGGCCGATATCTGGACGACCGTGAACTCAACGCGCCGCCGATGACCGAGTTGCGCGCGTTGGAGGCGCTTGCCGTGCGCGTGGAACGCGACGACATCGACGACAGCGCGCTTGATGCCAGGTGGATCAAACAATTGGTGGCGCCGGGTGCGTCGTTGGGTGGCGCGCGTCCCAAGGCGAGTGTGCGCGACGTCGATCAGACACTGTGGCTGGCGAAATTCCCCTCCAGCGACGATCGGCATGATGTGGGCCTGTGGGAGTACGTGACCTATCGTCTCGCGCGCGCGGCTGGCATCGACATGCCTCAAGCGCGCCCGCTGTCCCTGTCCGGCCTGGGCACCACATACACGGTGCGCCGGTTCGATCGAAGCGGCGCCGATCGCCATGCGTACGCCTCGGCGCTGACGCTGTTGGATGCGGACGACAGCGAGGACATCAGCTACGTCGAAATCGCCCACGCGATCGAAAACCACGGCGTTGCCCCGGCGATCGCCGATGATCTGTCGCAGCTCTATCGTCGCGCAGTATTCAATGTCCTGGTCGGTAATCGCGACGACCATCTGCGCAACCACGGATTTCTGCGGGCGCCCGATGGCTGGCGCCTGGCCCCGGCCTTCGATGTGAATCCCAACCCGGACAAGGACGCGCACGTCCTTTCGATCGGCCTGGACGATCCGTCCCCGGACGCCCGGCTGTTGCTGGATACCTGCGCCTACTACCGTCTGAGCAAGACGCGGGCGCGCACGATCGTCGAAGAGGTACGGGTGGCCGTGCGCGGCTGGAGGGACGAAGCCAGGCGCTGCCAGGCACGTGGTACCGAGATCGCGGCGATGGAGGCGGTGATCGACCCGGAGCGCTGACTGGCGTGGTCCCCCGTATCATGGGCCCGACATTCCACACGACGTTTCGGACATGGCGAAGGCGAACCCGCTCCAGGAGCAATTGCTCAAGGCAGGCCTGGTCAAGAAGAGCAAGGTGGCCGAGGTCGCGCGCGAGCAGCACAAGGCGCGGCACGGCAAGGGCGCGCCGACACCGACGGACAGCCAGCGTGAGGCCGAGCGCGCGCGAGCCGAGAAGGTCGAACGCGACCGCGCGCTGGCCGCCGAGCAGAAGGCCCGGGCGCGCGCTGCCGAGATGGTCGCGCAGGCGCGCCAGATCATCCACGACAAGCAGGTGCCGCGTGCCGGGCAACTGGAGTATCGGTTCACCGCCGACGGCGCGATCCGCAGCCTGTTGGTCGACGAGGCCCAGCGCAGGCAACTGGCCGCAGGCGCTTTGGTCGTCGCGCGGCTGGGCGAGGGCTACGCGCTGTTGCCGCGTGCGGCGGCCGACAAGGTGCGCGAACGCGATCCCGGGCTGATCGCGGTCGATCACGGGCAGGCCGCGGACGCGCCGCCATCCGAGTCCGACGCCGAGGACGATGCTTACTACGCGCAGTTCAAAGTGCCCGACGACTTGATGTGGTGAAGTCGCTGCGGCGCGCGATGCAGTGGTGTGCGCGCGAGCCGTGCGCAAGGTCGAAGCTGTGAACACCGTGCCGCGGTTGGCGTTCGCAGCCGATGGCCAGAGCCAGCCGATGTGGATGGGCGATGCCGATCTGCAATCGCCCGACGGACGCCACGTGGTCACGCTGCGCGACCGCGTGGCTCAGGGCGCCGCGATCGGCAAGACCAACCGCGCTCTCAGGCCACCGCCGTCGCGATCGTGCAGTTCCAGCGCGCCCCCGTGGCGCTGCGCGGTCGAGCGCGCGACGGCGAGGCCGAGGCCGGCACCGCCGGTGTCGCGACTGCGCGAGTGCTCTAGACGCTGGAACGGCTGCACCAGCCGCGCGCGCGCGTCGGCCGGAATGCCGGGGCCACGGTCGGCCACGTCGATGGACAGCTGGCCGTCGCGCGCGTGGATCTCGATGTCGGCCGCGCCAGCGTAGCGCACGGCGTTGTCGATCAGGTTCGACAGCGCGCGGCGCAGCGCCAGCGCATCACCTTGCACGAGGGCCGGTGCGTGCGCCTGCACCTGCACCGACTGGCCCAGCGCCTGCGCGGCGGCGGCCAACTCGCCGGCGAGCGCGGCCATGTCGACCGGCGCGCGCTGCAGCGGCGCGACCTCGCCCTGCGCATAGGCCAGTACCTGCGCGATCATCGTCTGCATCCGTGAGATGTCGGCGACCATGCGTTCGCGGTTCGGTGACGGCGCGGTCTCGGCGCGCAGCCGCAGGCCGGTCAGCGGCGTGCGCAGGTCGTGCGCGACGGCGGCGAGCATCGCGGTGACATCATCGGCCTGCGCACGCAGGCGGGCATGCGCATCGGCGATCGCCTGGCCGAGCACGCGGACCTCGGCGGCGCCTTCGACCGGCACTGGCGGCGCGCGCGCGGCCAGGTCCATCCGCGCGCTGGCCTCGGCCAGCCGCCGAAGCGGCAGCGTCAGCCGGCGCGCCATCCACCACGCCAACGGCGCGATCAGCACCGCGCCCAGCGCCAGCGCCAGCAGCACCTGACGGCGCCACTGTCCGCGCCCGGCGTCGACTGCGCTCACGACCCGCCACGTCCCGTCCGGCTGCGCGACCGCCAGCTCGAATGCCGGCACCTGCAGCCCGCTCGCGAGCAATGCGGCGCGCACGCGCGCCTGGCGCGCGCTGTCGGCCTGCCCGGCCATCGCCAGTTGGCCGTCATCGACGACCTGCAGCGCGACGTCGGGTTTGCGCCGCCAGGTGGCGCGCACCTGCGCTGCGGGACGCTGCAGACGTTCGGCGGCCAGTTCGGCCAGCCACGGCACCGGCGTGCCGGTCGGCGCGGCCGGCTGCGTGCGCACCTGGAGTCCGTGGGCCGGCGGCTGCGTACCCGACAAGGCCGCGATCGCGTCGGCGGGCACCATCGTCGGCATCGGCGGTGCCGGCCACCAGCCGACCACCGCGAAACTCACCGCCTGGGCCAGCACCAGCGTCGCCAGCGCCAGCCCGCCGACCAGGATAAGGATGCCGCGCGGCCGGCTCACAGGCGGTGCACCGTGGCCGCGAAGCGATAGCCCTCGCCGCGCAGCGTCTGGATCAGCGCATCGGCGCCGGGCCGTGCCTGCGCCAGCTTGCGGCGCAGTCGGCTGATGGCCAGGTCCACGGCGCGATCGAAGGGCTCGGCCGCATCGCCGTGGGTCAGCGCCATCAGGCGTTCGCGGTCGAGCACGCGGCCGGCGCGTTCCACCAGCGCGCGCAGCAGCGCGAACTCGCCCGCGGTCAACGCCACCTCGGTGCCTTCGGGGGTGTGCAATGCGCGTGCGTCGAGCCGCAGTGTCCAGCCGTCGAAGCCGTAGCCTTCTGCCGGGCGCGTCGCCTGCTGGCGCAGGTGTGCGCCGCGCCGCAGCAGCGCGCGCACGCGGGCCAGCAGTTCGCGCGGATCGAACGGTTTGGCGAGATAGTCGTCGGCGCCGACTTCCAGCCCGATCACGCGGTCGGGTGGGCTGTCGAGCGCGCTGAGCATCAGCACTGCGACATCGGCATCGGCCAGGCGCCGGCACACCGACAGGCCATCCTCGCCGGGCATCATCCAGTCCAGCACCACCAGGTCGGCCGGCGCCTGCGCGAGCAACTGGTCCATCGCGGCGGCGCCGTCCGCATCGCGCACGGCGTAGCCGTGGCGCGCGAGGTAGTCGCACAGCGCGTCGCGGATGCTGGCGTCGTCGTCGACGACGACGATGCGGGCGGTCTCGGCAGTCATGCGGCCATTGTCGCCTGCCTCTGTATCGCGTTCGTATCGGTGCTGTCCGCCCCGCGCCGTTGCCGACATCGTCGTGATACCTGCGCCCGCTGCAATGGCCGCTCCTTCATCGAGGTGCCGTCATGTCGCTCCGCGTCCTGCTCTCTGCCTGCCTGCTGTCGCTGACCCTGGGCGCACCTTGCGCCGCCGTCGCGTCGCCTCCGACCTCCGAAGACGGTGCTCATCGCATCGCCATGGATCTGGTCGGCAAGCACCCGCGCGTGGAGGTGCGTATCGAAGGCGTCGAGCGTCCACTGAGCTTCGTCGTCGACACCGCGGCCGGCGCCAGCGTTGTGGACCTTGCGCTTGCCGAGCGTTTCGAACTGCTCGCCGCCACGTCCCGCGAGATGACGATCCAGGGCGCCGGCGGCAGCGCGGCGGCCACCCGGGTGACCGCGCTGCAGGCGCTGTCAGCCGGCGATTTCGCATGGAAGGCGCAACTGCTGGCGATGGATCTGTCGCAGATCGCCGAGGGCGACGCGCCGCCGGTCGAAGGCATCTTGGGCAACGATCTGATGGCGCGCTTCGACCTGCGCTTCGACCTGCCGGCAGGCGAGCTGGTGCTCGCCCCGGCCGGTAGCCTGCCGCGCGCGGCCTGCCTGGACAACGCGCTGCCGCAGCGCGCGGCCGGCCTACAGCGCTTCGCCTTCGTGCCGGCGCAACTGCGCGACGGCCCACACGAGGCCCAGGCGACCGCCGTCGTCGACACCGGCGCCGCGCAGACCGTGCTGAACCTGCCGGCCGCACGCGCACTGGGCGTGACCGAGGACGACGCCCGGCTGCGCCGCCGCGACGCGGGCACCCGCGGTATCGCCGAGCAGGTGGTCGAGACCTGGCTCCACACGCTGCCGGCACTGGCGATCGGCGACTGGCAGCTCGCGGCCACAGAGGTGCGGATCAGCGCGCTGCCGGTGTTCTCGGTGCTGGGCCTGGCCGAGCGCCCCGCGGTGATCCTGGGCATCGACGCGCTGCGCCACCGGCGCGTCGACGTGCTGGCGAATGCGGCGGGGGTGTGCCTGGGACCGGCGACGACCGCGAACGGGCGCTGATCCAATCCGTGACCAGGCCGCACGTGGGCCTCAATGCTCGAACTGCGGCCGCGTCGGCAGGTTGTGCTGCAGGTCGAGCCACGGCGGATTCTCGGCGTACATCTCCTGGATCAACTGCTTGACCACGTCGATGTAGCGGGAGCTGTCGTTCATGCGGTAGTTGAGGATCACCGGCGAGGTCATGCGCGCGCCGTCGATCAGGCGGTAGTGCACGTCCGAGCGCAACTGCCGGGCCGCGCTGGGCACGATGCACACGCCGCTCTGCGCCGCGACCAGGCCCAGCGCGGTCTGCAGCTCGCGCGCTTCGATGATCTCGCTGGGGCGCACGTCGTGTTCGCGCAGCAGGTCCTGCACCTGGTCGGCGAATCCGAAGCGCACGTCCTTGGGATAGACGATCAACTGCTGTCCCTCGATCGCCGACACCGGCAGCGCGTCGGTGGCGCCGCCCAGCGGCGCATCGACCGGAATGGCCAGGGCCAGCCGTTCCTCGCGCAGCAGGTGGCCGACCACGAACGGATCGTTGTGGCGCACGCGGCCGAAGCCGATGTCGATGCGCCCGGCCTTGAGGGCCTCGATCTGCTGCACCGACGTGAGCTCCAGCAACTGGATGTCCAGGTCGGGCGAATGCTGGCGCAGCTTGCGCACCAGCGGCGGCAGGCCGGCGTAGAGCGTGGAGGCGACGAAGCCGACGACCAGCACGCTGCGCTGGTTGAGGCCGACGCGGCGCGTGGCGACCTGCATCTGCTCCACGCGACCGAGGATCTGCAGTGCTTGCTCGTGGAACAGGCGCCCGGCATCGGTCAGCCGCAGCGGGCGCGTACTGCGCGAGATCAGCTGTACGCCCAGTTCCTCCTCCAGCAGCTGGATCTGCCGACTCAGCGGCGGCTGGGCGATGTGCAGCGCCTCGGCGGCACGCGTGAAGTTGCGCTCGCGGGCGACGGCGCAGAAGTAGCGGAGCTGGCGCAGGTCCATACTTTGGTCGAATTGCGGAGACGGGTTATCGATACTTGAAGGGTATTGTGCGTTGCAACAAGCGTTATCGATCAATCACTAGCGCAAGATAATACCTTTAAGGTATCCAAAAGTACCGAATCGGTGTTGGACCCGCTGCCGATGGCCGTCGCATAACGTCGGCCATGAATGCAGTCGCCGTACCCACGTCCACCCTCTCCACCGCCGCCACCGTCGTCCGGGTCGAGACGGTCATCGTCGATCTGCCGACGATCCGCCCGCACAAGCTGTCGGTCGCGACGATGGACGGGCAGACGCTGATGCTGGTGCGGGTGCAGTGCAGCGACGGCGTGGTCGGCATCGGCGAAGGCACGACGATCGGCGGGCTGGCCTACGGCGGCGAAAGCCCCGAAGGCATGAAGCTGGCGATCGACACCTACTTCGCGCCGGTGATGGCCGGCCAGGATGCGACGCGCGTGCAGGCGCTGATGGCGCGCATCGGCAAGGCGATCAAGGACAACCGCTTCGCCAAGAACGCGGTCGAGACCGCGCTGCTCGACGCGCACGGCAAGCGCACCGGACTGCCGGTGTCCGAACTGCTCGGCGGCCGCCACCGCGACCGCCTGCCGGTGGCGTGGACACTGGCCTCCGGCGACACCGCGCGCGACATCGCCGAGGCCGAGCGCATGCTCGACCTGCGCCGCCACAACGTGTTCAAGCTCAAGATCGGCGCGCGCCCGCTCGCCGACGACATCGCGCACGTCGCCGCGATCAAGCGTGCGCTCGGCGCGCGCGGCGCGGTGCGCGTCGACGTCAACATGGCCTGGGACGACATCCAGGCCGCGCGCGGCATGGCCGCGCTGGCCGATGCCGGCTGCGAGCTCGTCGAACAGCCCGTCGCCTCGCCCGCGGCGCTGGGCCGGCTGGTGCGGCGTTTCCCGATCGCGCTGATGGCCGACGAATCGCTGCGCGGTCCCGCGTCCGCGTTCGAACTCGCGCGCAATCACGCCGCCGACGTGTTCGCGGTGAAGCTCGCGCAGAGCGGCGGACTGTTCGCCGCGCAGCGCGTGGGCGCGATCGCCGACGCGGCCGGCATCGGCCTGTACGGCGGCACGATGCTCGAGGGCGCGGTGGGCACGATCGCGAGCGCGCAGGTCTTCGCGACCTTCCCCGACCTGCAGTGGGGCACCGAGCTGTTCGGGCCGCTGCTGTTGACCGAACAGATCCTCGCCCAGCCGCTGGACTACAGCGACTTCTCCCTCGAAGTGCCGAACGGCCCCGGCCTGGGCATCGCCCTGGACGAGGCGCGTGTCGCCTTCTTCGCCCGCGACGGATTGCGCAAGACGATCAGCGTGGCGCGCTGAATCCCGACGGAGTTCCACGATGCTGTTTCAAGTACGGATGGATGTGCAGTTGCCGGCCGACATGCCGGCCGAGATCGCGGCCGACATCAAGGCGCGCGAGAAGGCCTATTTCCAGGCGCTGCAGCGCCAGGGCAAGTGGCGGCACATCTGGCGCGTGGTGGGCGAGTACGCGAACTACAGCATCTTCGACGTCGCCGACAACACCGAGCTGCACGACACGCTCTCGGCCCTGCCGCTGTTTCCGTACATGCGCATCGCGGTGACCCCGCTGTGCCGCCATCCATCCTCGATCCACGAGGACGACCGCTAGACCGATCGCTTCGAACACCGTGCGCTCCCCGGGAGGGACGCGTCCTGGCAGCCAACGCCACCAAGAGGAGACAACCATGAGCATCCGCGTCCACGACCGCCCCGACGTGCAGCAGTTCCTGCGCACTCTCAGCGGCCTCGAGCAGCCGGGCGGCGATCCGCGCGTCAAGCAGATCGTCCACCGCCTGATGTCGGACCTGTTCAAGGCGATCGACGAGCTCGACATCACGCCGGACGAGTACTGGGCGGGCATCGCCTGGTTCAATGCGATCGGCGCCGCCGGCCAGGCCGGCCTGATCTCGCCGGGACTGGGGCTCGACCACTTCCTCGACCTGCGCCTGGACGCCAAGGACGCCGAGCTGGGCATCCACGGCGAAACACCGCGCACCATCGAAGGTCCGCTGTACGTCGCCGGCGCGCCGGTCGAGCACGGCTTCGCCCGCCTCGACGACGGCCGCGACACCGACGGCCATCCGCTGATCATGCACGGCACGGTCTACGGCGCCGACGGCAAGCCGGTGCCGCGCGCGACGGTCGAGGTCTGGCACTGCGACACGCGTGGCTTCTACTCGCACTTTGATCCCACCGGCGAGCAGGCGCCGTTCAACATGCGCCGCACGATCATTGCCGACGACCTGGGCCGCTACCGCTTCCGCTCCATCGTGCCCAAGGGCTACGGCGTGCCGCCGGGCAGCCCGACCGAGCAGCTGCTGGCCGCGCTCGGCCGCCATGGCCAGCGCCCGGCGCACATCCACTTCTTCGTCGGCGACGACGCGCACCGCAAGCTGACCACACAGATCAACATCGCCGGCGACCCGCTGGTCGACGACGACTTCGCCTATGCCACGCGCGACGGCCTGGTGCCCGACATCATCGAGCACGCGGATGCGAACGGCGCCGAAGCGGACGGCATCACCGGCGCGCATGCCGAGATCCGATTCGACTTCCACCTCACCGCGCTGGTCGAGGGCGAGGACAACCAGCGCGTCGAGCGCCCGCGCGCCGCAGCCTGATCGCCTCCATCCGGCGGCGCCGCCCCGCCTCCGGGCTGCCCGACCGATGTTCCCTTCAAAGCGCCGGCGCCTACTCTGGGAGACCCGCCATGTCCGCCATCGTTGACAAAGTCACGGAACTCGACCTGCTGCTCGCCAACGCGGTGCAGGACGACAAGGAAGCGGGCGTGTTCCGCTGCCGCCGCGACATCTTCACCAATGCCGACCTGTTCGAACTGGAGATGAAGCACATCTTCGAACGCAACTGGGTCTATCTCGCGCACGAGAGCCAGCTGCCGGAGAACAACGACTACTACACGACCTACATTGGCCGGCAGCCCGTCGTGGTCACCCGCGACAAGACCGGCGAACTGCACGCGGTCATCAACGCCTGCGCGCACAAGGGCGCGATGCTGTGCCGGCGCAAGCACGGCAACAAGGGCAGCTTCACCTGCCCCTTCCACGGCTGGACGTTCTCCAACGCGGGCAAGCTGCTGAAGGTCAAGGACGAGAAGACCACGCAGTATCCCGAGCAGTTCAACACCGACGGCTCGCACGACCTCAAGCGCGTCGCGCGGTTCCAGAACTACCGCGGCTTCCTGTTCGGCAGCCTGGACCCCGATGTCGCGCCGCTGGAGGACTTCCTCGGCGAGACGAAGGTGATCATCGACCAGATCGTCGACCAGGCGCCGAACGGCCTGGAGGTGCTGCGCGGCAATTCGTCCTACATCTACGAAGGCAACTGGAAGCTGCAGATGGAGAACGGCTGCGACGGCTACCACGTCAGCTCCGTGCACTGGAACTACCTGGCCACGATGGGCCGGCGCAAGGAGGAAGGCACCAAGGCGGTCGACGCCAACAGCTGGAGCAAGAGCGTGGCCGGCGTGTACGGCTTCGACAACGGCCATATCCTGCTGTGGACGAACACCCGGAACCCGGAAGTGCGCCCGGTGTACGGCCAGCGCGAGGAGATCGCCGCGCGTGTCGGCGAGGAACGCGCCGGCTTCATCGTCAACCAGACGCGTAACCTGTGCCTGTATCCGAACGTGTTCCTGATGGACCAGTTCTCCACGCAGATCCGAGTCACCCGGCCGATCAGCGTCGACCAAACCGAGATCAGCATCTTCTGCTTCGCGCCCAAGGGCGAGAGCGCCGCCGACCGCACGCTGCGCCTGCGCCAGTACGAGGATTTCTTCAATGTCTCGGGCATGGGCACGGCCGACGACCTCGAGGAATTCCGCGCCTGCCAGAACGGCTACGCGGCCAGCGCCGCGCCGTGGAACGACATGAGCCGCGGGGCGCCGCTGTGGATCGACGGCCCGGACGAGAATGCCCGGCGCATGGGGATCGCGCCGCTGCTGTCGGGCGAGCGCAGCGAGGACGAGGGGCTGTTCGTGCGCCAGCACGCGTTCTGGGTGCAGACCATGCGCGAGGCGCTGGCCCGGGAACGCGCGGCGGTGGCGGCATGAGCCAGCACCCCGACTACGGCCGCATCTGCGCCTTCCTCTATCGCGAGGCGCGGCTGCTCGACGACCGGCAATGGGACGACTGGCTGACCCTGTACGCCGAGGACGTGCGCTACTGGATGCCTGCCTGGGACGACGACGACCAGCTGACCGAGGACCCGCTGTCGGAGATCTCGCTGATCTACTACGGCGACCGGTCGGGCCTGGAGGACCGCGTGTTCCGCATCAAGACCGAGCGCTCGGGGGCGTCCACGCCCGAGCCGCGGACCGTGCACAGCGTGCTCGATGTCGAAGTGCTCGCCGACCGCGGCGACGCACTCGACGTCCGCTACAACTTCGCCACGCACAACCACCGCTACAAGCGCGACGACCTGTTCTTCGGAACGATGTTCGTGACCTTGCGCCGGGCCGGTGACGACTGGCTGATCAGCGACAAGAAGATCGTGCTCAAGAACGACTACATCCGCCAGGTCATCGACATCTACCACGTCTGACCGACGCCGGCGCCCAGACGATGCCGAGGGAAGCTGCATGAAGTACCGAATCGCATTGAACTTCGAGGACGGAGTCACCCGTTTCATCGACTGCAGGGCCGACGAGAAGGTCCTCGACGCGGCGTTCCGCAACCGCATCAACCTGCCGATGGATTGCTCCGACGGCGTCTGTGGCACCTGCAAGTGCCGCGCCGACAGCGGCAGCTACGAACTGGGCGACGACTACATCGACGACGCGCTGAGTGAGGACGAGAAGGACGACGGTCTGGTGCTGACCTGCCAGATGGTCCCGACCAGCGACTGCGTGATCGCCGTTCCGGTCGCATCCTCGATGTGCAAGACCGGGCAACAGGGCTTCGCGGCCACGGTGGCGAGGATTGAGCCGCACAACGACGCGGCGATCGTGCTCAAACTCACGGTCGACGGCGAGGCGCCGGCGTTCCTGCCCGGCCAGTACGTCAACATCGGCGTGCCGGGCAGCGGCGAGCAGCGCGCGTACTCCTTCAGCTCGGCGCCCGGGGACGCGACGCTGTCGTTCCTGATCAAGCGCGTGCCCGGCGGCCTGATGAGCGGGTGGCTCGACAGGGCCTTGCCCGGCACCCGGGTCGAGCTGGCCGGCCCGCTCGGCAGCTTCTACCTGCGCCAGGTGCGGCGCCCGGTCCTGATGCTCGCTGGTGGCACCGGCCTGGCGCCGTTCCTGTCGATGCTCGAGACGTTGGCCCGGGCCGGCTCGACGCAGCCGATCCACCTGATCTACGGCGTCACCCGCGATCTCGACCTCGTGCTGGTCGACCAGGTCGAGGGCTACGCCGCGCGCCTGCCGAACTTCAGCTACTGCACCGTCGTCGCCGACGCGGCGTCCTGCCATCCGCGCAAGGGCTGGGTCACCCAGCACATGACGCCCGAGGCATTGAACGCCGGCGACGTCGACATCTACCTGTGCGGCCCGCCGGCGATGGTCGATGCGGTGCGCGGGTACTTCGACGCCGTCGGCGTGCAGCCGGCGAGCTTCCATTACGAGAAGTTCGTCCCCAGCCCGCCAGCACGGGACCGCGCCGCATGAGCGCGCGCTTCGCCGGCAAGGTCATGGTGGTCACCGGCGCCGCCCAGGGCATCGGCCGAGGCGTCGCGCTGCGTGCGTCGGCGGAAGGCGCGTCGGTCGTGTTCGTCGATCGGGCGGACTTCGTCGGCGATGTCGCCGCCGAGGCGGCCGGCCCGAGTGCGCATGTCGTCGCCGACCTCGAGACGCATGCAGGCGCGGTCGCCGCGATGGACCACGCGGTAAAGGCCTTCGGCGGCATCGACATTCTGGTCAACAACATCGGAGGCGCGATCCGCATGCGGCCCTTCGATGCGTTCGAGCCTGCACAGATCGACGCCGAGATCCGCCGCTCGCTGATGCCGACGCTGTACGGCTGCCATGCGGTGTTGCCGCATCTGCTCGCGCGCGGCGGCGGGACCATCGTCAACGTGTCCTCGAACGCGACGCGCGGCATTCACCGCGTGCCCTATTCGGCTGCGAAGGGCGGCATCAACGCATTGACGATGTCGCTGGCGATGGAGTTCGCGACCCGCGACATCCGCGTCGTCGCGACCGCGCCGGGCGGCACCAGCGCGCCGGCGCGCCGCGTGCCGCGCAACGTGGAAGGCGACTCGGCGCAGGAACAGGCGTGGATGGCTCAGGCCGTCGAGCAGGTCACCGCGTCCGCCTTCATGAAGCGCTACGGCACGCTCGACGAACAGATCGCGCCGATCCTGTTCCTGGCCTCGGACGAGGCCTCCTACATCACCGGCTCGGTGCTGCCGGTCGCCGGCGGCGACCTGGGCTGAGCGCAGCGCCGCCAGCGTCCCACCACGCCACGTCCCATCTCCATCCAGGAGTCATCGCATGTCCGAGATCCGTGTCCACGAGCCACGCCACGTTCCCGCTGCACGGCGGATGTCCGCATGAGTGCGCGCGTGCGCGTGGGCATCGTCGGCGGCGGCATCGCCGGTGTCGGGCTGGCGCTGGGCCTCAAGGACCATGCCCATCTGGACGTGACGCTGTTCGAGTCGGCGCGGGCGTTCGGCGAGATCGGGGCCGGGGTGTCGTTCGGCGCGAACGCGGTGCGCGCGATCGCCGGCCTGGGCATGGGCGACGCCTACGCGGCGTTGGCCGATCGCACGCCTGCGCCCTGGGACGACGTCTGGTTCGAGTGGCGGCATGGCGACGACACACGCCTGCTGGGCACCAGCCGCGCGCCGGGCGTGGGACAGTCGTCGGTGCATCGCGCCGATTTCCTCGACGCGCTGGCGACGCGGCTTCCGCTGAGCATGACGCAGTTCAACAGGCGCGCGACGCACGTCGAGCAGACCGAGGACAGCGCACGCGTGCGCTTCGCCGACGGCACCGATCACGAGGCCGACATCGTGATCGCGTCCGACGGCATCAAGTCCAGCCTGCGCGACGACGTGCTGCGCGGCCTCGGCCATGTGCCGGTCGCGCCGCGCTTCACCGGTACCTGCGCCTACCGCGGCATGATCGAAAGCGATCGCCTGCGCCGTGCGTTCGAGGCGGTCGGCGTGGACACGCACCTTGTGGACGTGCCGCAGATGATCCTGGGCCTGGACGCCCACATCCTCACGTTCCCGGTCAAGCAGGGCCGGCTGATCAACGTGGTCGCGTTCGTGTCCGACCGCAGCGACTCCGATCCGCAATGGCCGGCCGGCCACTCGTGGGTGCGCGAGGCCAGCCGCCGCGAGATGCTCGAAGCCTTCGCGCACTGGGGCGTCGCCGCGCGCACGCTGCTGGCGTGCATCGACGCGCCGACGCACTGGGCATTGCACGAACTCGCGCAGCTGCCCGGCTATGTCCACGGTCGCCTGGCGCTGATCGGCGATGCCGCGCACGCGATGCTGCCGCACCAGGGCGCCGGTGCCGGGCAGGGGCTGGAGGATGCGTACTTCCTCGCCAGGCTGCTCGCCGATCCGGCGATCGCGCGTGGGAATCTGCCCGGCCTGCTCGCGGCCTACGACGCCATCCGTCGACCGCGCGCCTGCCGGGTGCAGCAGACCTCGTGGGAAGCCGGCGAACTCTACGAGCTGCGCGATCCCGCGGCGGGCCGCGACGACGCCCTGCTGGGCGCAACGCTGGAAACGCGCTTCGACTGGATCTGGCAGCACGACCTCGACGCCGACGTCGCCGCCGCGCACGCGCAGCTGCGGCGGGCGTCGGTGGTCTGAGGACCACAGCGACACGGCAGGACGCCAGCAGCAAGCGACGCGCCCGGCATCGTGCGGGGCCGCCGCGACACACCGCCTGTCACCACGTCTCTGGGAGGGGATCATGCACAACGTCGATGTGAATGCAGCAATCGATCAAAGCCGTTTCGGCGGATTCCAATGGGGCGTGGTGGCGATCTGCGGCCTGCTACTGGTGGCCGACGGCTACGACGTGTTCATCGCCGGCTCGGTGCTGCCGACGCTGATCGACGAGTGGGGACTGACCAAACCCCAGGCCGGCGCCCTGCAGGCCTGGGCGCTGTTCGGCATGCTGTTCGGCGCGCTGATCTTCGGCTCGCTGGCCGACAGGTTCGGACGTCGGACCGGCGTGCTGATCAGCTTCGTGCTGTTCACCACCGCGACCTTCTTCACCGGCTTCGCCAACGATCCGACCCAGTTCAAGATCGCCCGCTTCCTGGCCGGCATGGGCTGCGGCGGACTGATGCCCAATGCGGTCGCGCTGGTCAGCGAGTACTCGCCCAGGCGCCTGCGCGGCACGATGGTGGCGCTGATGTTCAGCGGCTACTCGGTCGGCGGCATGGTCTCGGCGGGCCTGGGCGTGTGGATGATTCCGACGATGGGTTGGAAGCCCATGTTCTGGATCGCCGCGCTGCCGCTGCTGTTCCTGCCGCTGATCTGGTGGAAGCTGCCCGAATCGTTGGGATTTCTGATCAAGCGCGGCGAACAGGAACGCGCCAGGGCGATCCTGGGCAAGCTCACCGGCGCTGCGCCGACGCCGCAACAGATCCTGGTCTACAGCGATTCCAAGGGCGGCAGGGCCTCGCTGCCGGAGCTGTTCCGCCACGGCCGCTCGCTGCACACGCTGATGCTGTGGACCGCGTTCTTCTGCTGCCTGCTGCTGGTGTTCCTGCTCAGCTCCTGGTTGCCGAAGGTCATGCAGGAAGCCGGCTACGCCGAACGTGCGGCCCTGCTGACGCTGTTCTCGCTGAACTCCGGCGGCATGGTCGGCGCTATCGTGGGGGGCTGGTTCGGCGACCGCTTCGGCCTGCCGCGCGTGGTAGTGGCGTTCTTCGTCGCGGCCACCGCGTCGATCGCGCTGATCGGGTTCAACCTGCCGGTCGCTGCACTGTTCACGCTTGTGTTCATCGCCGGCGCCACGGTCATCGGCACGCAGATCCTGCTGTATGCCAGCGTCGCGCAGCTCTACGACCTGTCGGTGCGGTCGACCGGCCTGGGGTGGGCGTCGGGCGTGGGCCGCATCGGCGCGATCGTCGGACCGACGCTCGGCGGCGTGCTGCTGGCCCGGGAACTGCCGCTGCAGCAGAACTTCCTGATCTTCGCGATTCCCGCCCTGGTCGCGACGATCGCGACACTGGTGTACGCGCTGTCGATGCACGGCGCCACCAGGGCCCAGCCGGCCGCCGTGGCCCCGGCCCGGTCCTGAGCCACGGCCGATGGGCGTCGTCCGCCAGTTCGCACGGGACGTGTCGATGCCGGCCATCCTGGCCGGCGTCGTCTCCACCGTGATCGCCTACGCGGGTCCGGCGGTGATCGTGTTCCAGGCCGGCGCATTCCTGCCGGCCGACCTGGTGGCGTCGTGGGTATGGGCGATCTCGATCGGCAGCGGCGTGCTGTGCGTGGGCCTGAGCCTGCGCTACCGCGTGCCGGTCATCGTCGCCTGGTCGATCCCCGGCTCGGTGCTGCTGCTGGTCGCGTTGCCGGCGGTCGACTTCGCGGTCGCCGTCGGCGCCTACCTCGTGGCGGCGCTGGCGATCCTCGGGATCGGGCTGTCGGGCATGTTCGACCGCATCGTCTCCCGGCTGCCCGCGGCGATCACCGCCGCGATGCTGGCCGGCCTCCTGTTCGGTTTCGCGGCCGAGCTGTTCGTCGGCATGGCCGGGCAGCCGCTGCTGGTGCTGGCGATGTGTCTCGCGTTCTTCGTCGGCCGGCGCTGGTTCCCGCGCTACGCCGTGCTCGCGGTGCTGGTCGTCGGCGTCGGCGTCGCACTGGCGGCCGGACAGATCGCAGGGCCGGTCCCGGCGCTGCAACCGACGATGCCGACGTGGACCACGCCGCGCTTCGAATGGCACGCCATCGTCGACATCGCGCTGCCGCTGGTGGTCGTGGCCTTGACCGGCCAGTTCGTGCCCGGCCTGGCGCTGATCCGCAACAGCGGCTACGCCGAGCCCCCGGCCCGCCCGCTGATCGCGTGGTCGGGCCTGGCCTCGGCCCTGCTGGCGCCGCTCGGCTGCCACGGCCTGACCCCGGCTGCGGTCACGGCGGCGCTCTGCATGGGCACCGAGGCGAGCGAAGATCCGCGCAGGCGTTACGTCGCCGGTGTCGTGGCCGGCCTCGTCTATGCGCTGTTCGGGTTCTTCGCCGCCACCGTGATCGGGCTGTTCGCGATGTTGCCTGCCGAATTGGTGGCCACGCTGGCGGGCCTGGCGCTGTTCCCCGCGATCGCCAACGCGATGACGACCGCGCTGTCGTGGCCGGACGATCGCGACGCCGCATTGGTCACCTTCATCGTGTCCGCGTCCGGCATGTCACTGCTGGGCCTGGGCGCGCCGTTCTGGGGCCTGGTGTTCGGCCTGGCCGTGCACGCGCTGCTGCAACGGCGCCGTGCCCGCATCGCCGCGCCCGCCGCGCAGGCATCGAAATGAGTTCCTTCCCCCGCCGTTTCCGAGACATCCGGAGCCCCATGTCCTCTTCCAACGCCGTCGGCGTGCCGCTGTCGCGGAGCCGCCCGTGATCGACAAATCCCTCGCCAGCTGCCGCGACGCGGTGGCCGACATCCACGACGGTGCCACCGTGATGATCGGTGGCTTCGGCACCGCCGGCATGCCCGACGAACTGATCGACGCGCTGATCGACCAGGGCGCGCGTGCGCTGACGATCGTCAACAACAACGCCGGCAACGGCGATACGGGTCTGGCCGCGCTGATCGCGAAGAAGCGCGTGCGCAAGGTCGTGTGCTCGTTCCCGCGCCAGAGCGATTCGCACCATTTCGACGCGGCGTTCCACGCCGGCGAGATCGAGCTGGAACTTGTGCCCCAGGGCAATCTCGCCGCACGCATCCAGGCTGCGGGCGCCGGGCTCGGCGCGATCTTCACGCCGACCGGCTTCGGCACCGAACTGGCGGAGGGCAAGGAGACGCGCGAGATCGACGGCCGGCAGTACGTGCTCGAGTATCCGATCCGGGCCGACTTCGCGCTGGTCAAGGCCTGGCAGGGCGACCGCTGGGGCAACCTCGTCTACCGCAAGGCCGCCCGCAACTTCGGCCCGATCATGGCGATGGCCGCGGCCACGACCATCGTGCAGGTCGCCGAGGTGGTCGAACTCGGTGCGCTCGATCCCGAGCACGTGGTCACGCCGGGCATCTTCGTGCAGCGCGTGGTCGCGGTCGGAGGCGCGCACTGATGGCTGTCATCCTGTTGACCCGCGACCAGATCGCGCGCCGCGTCGCCCGCGACATTCCCGAGGGCGCCTACGTCAATCTCGGTATCGGCCTGCCGACCACGGTCGCTAACTACCTGCCGGCCGACAAGGAGATCTTCCTGCAGTCGGAGAACGGCCTGCTCGGCATGGGGCCGGCGCCTGCGCCCGGCGACGAGGACCCCGAGCTGATCAACGCCGGCAAGCAGCCGGTGACGCTGCTGCGCGGCGGCTGCTATTTCCACCACGCCGACTCGTTCGCGATGATGCGCGGCGGCCACCTCGACATCTGCGTGCTCGGCGCGTTTCAGGTGTCGACCGCCGGCGATCTCGCCAATTGGAGTACCGGCGCACCGGACGCGATCCCCGCGGTCGGCGGCGCGATGGATCTGGCCATCGGCGCCAAGCAGGTCTTCGTGACGATGGAACTGCTGACCCGGGACGGGCGGAGCAAGCTCGTCGACGTCTGCACATACCCGCTGACCGGCATCGGTTGCGTCTCGCGCCTGTACACCGACCACGGCGTCATCGACGTCGGCGTGGCGGGTGCGCGTGCGATCGAACTCGCCGACGGCCTGTCGATCGACGACCTGCGTCGCCTCACCGGGCTCGCCATCGCCGCCCCATCCGGAGTGTCCGCATGACCCGTGCCTTCATCTGCGACGCGGTGCGCACGCCGATCGGCCGCTACGGCGGCGGTCTGGCGAACGTGCGTGCCGACGACCTCGGCGCAATCCCGCTCCGGGCGCTGCTCGCCCGCAATCCGCAACTCGACCCCGCGCTGGTCGACGAGGTCGTGCTCGGCTGCGCCAACCAGGCCGGCGAGGACAACCGCAACGTCGCGCGCATGAGCCTGCTGCTGGCCGGCCTGCCGGTCGAGGTGCCCGGGGTGACGATCAACCGCCTGTGCGCATCCGGACTCGAAGCGGTCGGCGTCGCCGCGCGCGCGATCCACGCCGGCGAGCAGTCGCTGGTGATCGCCGGCGGCGTCGAATCGATGAGCCGCGCGCCGTTCGTGATGGGCAAATCCCCGTCGGCTTTCGGGCGCACGCAGGCGCTGGAGGACACCACGATGGGCTGGCGCTTCGTCAATCCGGCGCTCGAAGCGCTGTACGGCGTGGAGACCATGCCGCGCACCGGCGAGAACGTCGCGCAGGACCACGGCATCCCGCGCGACGACCAGGACGCGTTCGCGCTGCGCAGCCAGCAGCGCGCGGCCGCCGCGCAGGCCCGTGGCTTCTTCGCCGAGGAGATCGTGCCGGTCGCGGTGCCGTCGGGGCGCAAGGGCCAGACCGTCGAGTTCGCCGTTGACGAACATCCGCGCGCCGACACCACCGCCGAGGCGCTGGCCAAGCTGCGTCCGCTGTTCGAGAACGGTACGGTCACCGCCGGCAATGCGTCGGGCATCAACGACGGCGCCGCGGCGCTGATCGTCGCCGACGAAGCGGCGATCTCTCGCCACGGCCTGGTGCCGCGGGCGCGCATCCTCGGCATGGCCTCGGCCGGCGTCGAACCGCGGGTGATGGGCATCGGCCCGATCGCCGCGACACGCAAGCTGCTGCGCCGCCTCGACCTGTCGATCGAGGAGTTCGACGCGATCGAACTCAACGAGGCCTTCGCCAGCCAGGGTCTGGCGACGCTGCGCGCGCTCGGTCTCGCCGACGATGCCGCGCACGTGAACCCCAACGGCGGCGCGATCGCGCTCGGCCATCCGCTCGGCATGAGCGGCGCCCGCCTCGCGCTGACGCTGGCCCACCAGCTGCAGGCAGGCGGCGGCCGTCGCGGCCTGGCGACATTGTGCATCGGCGTGGGCATGGGCCTGGCCCTGGCGGTGGAACGTGTCTAAGTCCGCGATGTTGTACGACGACCGGCGCATGATCGTGCCGCCGGGCATGCAGCGCGACCTGCCGCTGTTCCTGCAGGTGCGTGACCGCTACTTCGTCAGGTCCCGCCCGGTATGGACCGCCATCGGCGCGCACACGCTGTGCGGCAGCCCCGGCGACATCGTCGAGATCAAGGCGGTCGCGGTGCTGCGAGAAGGGATTGCGGCATGAGCGACGCCATCCTCGCGCTGCCGTCCCACCGCCTGCATTACCGCGTCGAAGGCCCGGCCGACGCGCCGTGGCTGATGCTGTGCAACTCGCTGGGCACCGATCTGTCGATGTGGAACGCGCAGGCCGCGGCGCTGTCCGACGGCTTCCGCGTGTTGCGCTACGACCGCCGTGGCCACGGCGCTTCGAGTGCACCGCCCGGTCCCTGCACGCTGGCCGATCTCGGCGCCGATGCGCTGGCGCTGCTGGATGCGCTGGCGATCAAGCGCACGCATTACTGCGGTCTGTCGATCGGCGGGCTTGTCGCGCAGTGGCTGGCCGTGCATGCGCCGCAACGCATCGACCGCGTCGTGGTCTGCGCCAGCGCCGCGAAGATCGGCACGGCCGACGGCTGGACCAGCCGCATCGCCGACGTGCAGGCCCGGGGCCTGTCGTGGATGACCGACGCCACCGCCGAGCGCTGGTTCGGTGACGGCTTCCGTGCCGCGCACGCCGGGCAGGTGCGCCACATCCTGGGCCGCTTCGTCGCGACATCGGTGGACGGATACGCCAGCTGCTGCGCCGCACTCGCCGACGCCGATCTGCGTGGAGACCTCCCCCGTATCACGCGACCACTGCTGACCATCTCCGGCGACGACGACCCGGTCTGTCCGCCGTCCGATCTGCAGGCCATCGCCGATGCCACCGGCGGCCAGCATGTCTCGTTGCCCGGCCGGCACTTGGTCAACGTCGAGTCGTCCGACGCCTTCAACGCAGCATTGCGCGATTTCCTGTCCTGATCCGATCCAAGCGTCACCCACCGGCGTCGTCCATCCACGCGCCATTTCATGTTCCTGGGAGGGAAGCATGGCATCACCCGCCGCCGCACTTCGCCGCGCCACACTCGCGTGCGCGATCACCGCCGCGCTGTACGCGCCCGCCACGTCCGCGCAGACGCCGAAGGAGTCGGAGCAGGACGCGCGCATCCAGCAACTCGAATCCGAACTGCTCGCCCTGAAGGAGATCGTGCAGGCGCAACAGGCCCAGCTCACCGGCGCACGGGTCGAACGAACTCCCGACGCGACACCGCTGACGGCCGGGGCCGCCACGCCCGGGTCGCCTGCCGGCGCATCGGCCGCTGCTCCGACCGCGTCGGCGCCGGCCGGCAAGCCGCCGATCCAGGCGACCTCGATCGTCAACAGCGATAGCCGCTTCAGCTTCGGTGGCTTCATCAAGCTCGATGCGCTGTCCACCTGGACCAGCGACGGTCCCATCCCCGACGGCACGCCGGGACGCATGTTCTATTTCCCGACCGCGACGCCGGTCGGCCAGGGCCCCGGCGAAAGCTACACCGACTTCCACGCGCAGTTCTCGCGCCTGTGGTTCGGCGTGGACCGGGTGACCGATGCGGGCGACACGTTCAAGGCCTATGTCGAGATGGACTTCTTCGGCGGCGGCAACAGCAATGTCGGCAACGAGAAGTTCTCCAATGGCTATCCGCCGACGCTGCGCCACGCCTATGTGCAGTGGAACAAGTGGCTGGCCGGCCAGACCTGGAGCAATGCGGTCGACCTGGGGTCGCTTCCCGAGAGCGTGGATTTCGTCGGCATCGTCGACGGCACCCTGTTCGCGCGGCAGGCCCAGATCCGCTACACCACGGGGAACTGGTCGTTCTCGCTGGAAAACCCGCAGACCTGGTACCAGGCCGGCAGCCCGGCGCACGTCCAGTCCGGTCAGAACAACGTGCCCGATGTCACCGCACGCTGGCAGACCAAGGGCGACTGGGGTCATTTCAGCGTCGCCGGCATTGCGCGCCAGCTGCGCACGCAGACCGACCGCACGACCGGCGCGGCGTTGAGTCTGGCGGGCAGTTTCAAACTGGGCGACCGCGACACACTGCAGTACACCGTCAGCGGTGGCCCGGGCCTGGGCCGCTATATCGGCTTCGGCTTGGCGCCCGATGCCTACATCGATACCGACGGCGCTCTGGAAGCGCAGGATCTGGTGGCCGGATTCGCCGGCTGGCGGCATGACTGGAACGACCGCCTGCGCAGCACGCTCGCCTATTCGGCTGCGCACATCGACACCGACAGCGCGGCCGTCGGCCCGCTGGCGACGAAGAAGACCCAATCCTGGCGCTACAACCTGATCTATTCGCCGTTCCCGCGTCTGGACGTGGGCGCCGAACTGAGCTGGGGCGAACGCACGCTGTCCAATGGCGAGAGCGGCGAACTGCGTCGCCTGCATACGACGGTCAAGTACACATTCTGAAGGCCGGCAGTCGCAGCGCCGGGGTACGCGCTCAGCGCGTTCCCCGGCACGCCGGATACGCCGCGCAGCCCCAGAACGACCGTCCGGTCCGCCGGTTGGTCCGTGTCACCATCTTGGCACCGCAACTCGGACAGGCCGGCGTTGCGTCGGCCTCGGGGCCTGTAGGCACGGATGCTGGCGGTGCCTGCGTGCGGGGGATGCCTTCGGCCGCGCCGTCGCCCGACTGCACGCTGCGGATCATCCTCCACAGCGTCGGCCCGTCGATCAGTTCGATCGGCTTGCCTTGCGCGAACCGTGCGGCGTCCCGGGTGAATCCACCCAGCGCGGCGATGCGGATTGCGTGCGCGCCGTGGTGCGTGAGCAGGCCGAACATCTCCCGGACGACGCCGACTGGTACCTGGCGGTTGCGCCATTGCTTGCATTGCACGAGGGTGCGCTGGCCACCCTTGCGCAGGATCAGGTCGATCCCGCCATCCGCGCCGCCCAGGCCGGTCTCCTCGATGCCGTAGCCCTGGTGGCGGAAAGCCTCGCCAACGAGGCGCTCGAAGTCGCGCCAGCCCAGCGCGGCCACGCTGTCGAGCTGCGTGCAGCTGTCGAGCAGGCGACGGCGTCGGCGGGCGCGGACGAACGCGGCCAGCGAGGCGAGGCTGCAGGCCGCGAGCCACAGCCAAGCGATTGGGGCGAACGCATCGGCTTGCATCGCCAATGCCTGGGCGAACGGACCGTCGAGTCGCGCGAAATAGGCCGGCACGCCATGCCGGATGGCGGCGTGACCGAGCACGCCGATTGCGAGCGCGACCGGCCATGGCAACGCGGCCAGGTCATCGAATGTGCTGCGTCGTCCGCGTCCCATGCGCATTCCCCCTTCCTGCTGCGCACGATAGCGGCAAGGGGGGGCGCCCGGAAAGCCGGCGTCTTCAGCGGAGCACGGAGACCGGTCAGCCGGATGCACGTCGCAAGACAGGGCCACGGCCTTGACCTTCCCACTGTGGCAAGCCGCACACTGCCGGGCCACGGACCACAGGAGCCCACCATGCAATTCCATCTCGACGACATGACCTGCGGCGGCTGTGTGCGCTCGGTGACCAAGGCGATCCAGGCGGTCGATGCGCAGGCGAGCGTGGAGGCCGATCCGCCGAATCGCACGGTGGTCGTGCAGACCTCGGCCTCGCGTGAGGCGGTCGTCGCGGCGCTGCGCGAGGCCGGGTTCCCGCCGCGCGAGCGCTGATGCGTCTTCCGCGGCGCGGCCCGCATGGCCAGGCCGCACCTCGGTCTACCGCGCACGCGCACGCGCGAGGGCGCTGCGGCGATCGGGCGTCTATCGCGCCCGCGTGCGCTTCGCGCCGGGTGTCCTCGTCACCGTGCGCGCGTGCGCCGGACCACGGCGCCGGTGCGCGGGGCATCGTCCGCCGGTCCGGAAACCGGTTGTTGCAGTTCCTCGAGGATCGGGCAATCGGGCCGGTCGTCGCCGGCGCAGCGGTCGACGAGCGTGCGAAGTGTGTCGGTCATCTGCTGCAGGTCGCGCATGCGCCGTTCGAGTTCGGCGATACGATCCTGCGCCAGGCGTTTGACGTCGGCGCTGTGGCGCGCGGTGTCGTGCCACAGGCCCAGCAGGTCGGCGATCTCGGCGACCGAAAACCCGAGGTCACGCGCACGGCGGACGAACTGCAGGCGATGGACATCATCCTGGCCGTAGGCGCGATAGCCGGCGGCGGTGCGGGCGGGCGCGGGAATCAGGCCGGTCTGCTCGTAGTACCGGATCATCTTGGCCGAGACCCCTGACACGCGGGCGGCATCGCCGATGTTCATGGCGCCGCGCCTGCGGATGCGGTGGTCGTGATCTGTGGTGGTTGGAAGCGGCGCAGCCGCAGCGCATTGCCGAGTACGAATACGCTCGACAGCGCCATCGCGCCAGCGGCGAAGATCGGCGACAGCAGCACGCCGTAGGCCGGATAAAGCACGCCGGCAGCGACCGGGATCAGCGCGGTGTTGTAGCCGAAGGCCCAGAATAGGTTCTGGCGGATATTGCCCAGTGTCGCTCGTGACAGCGCGATCGCGTTGGGCACGCCCTGCAGGTTGCCCGACATCAGCACCACGTCGGCCGACTCCATCGCCACATCGGTGCCAGTGCCGATTGCCAGGCCCACGTCGGCCTCGGCCAGCGCGGGCGCGTCGTTGATGCCGTCGCCGACGAAGGCGATGCGGCCGTGCTGCGCCCGCAGCCGGCGCACGGCCTCGACCTTGCCCGCGGGCAGCACTTCGGCCACGACTGCGTCGATGCCCAGTTGCCGGGCGATGGCCTGCGCGGTGCGCGCGTTGTCGCCGGTGATCATCGCCACCTGCAGGCCGAGCGCGTGCAGCGCGGCGATCGCCGCAGGCGTGCTGGCCTTGATCGGATCGCCGACAGCGACGATGGCCGCGAGCCGCCCGTCGATGGCGGCGTACAGCGGCGACTTGCCTTCGTCGCCCAGGCGCTGCGCGGTGTCGGCGAACACGGCGACGTCCAGGCCGAGCGTGCGCATGAAGCGGTCGGCGCCGACCTCGACGCGGGCGCCGTCCACCTGTGCACGCACGCCCATGCCGGTGATCGACTCGAATCGGTCGGCGGTGGCCACCGCGAGGCCGCGCCCGGTCGCCGCATCGACGATCGCGCGCGCGATCGGATGCTCGGAGCGCGCTTCGACCGCGGCGACCTGGGCGAGCACGTGGTCGCGGTCGAAGCCGTCGGCGACGACGAGATCGGTCAATACAGGACGGCCTTCGGTCAGCGTGCCGGTCTTGTCGACGGCCACCACGCGGGCGTCCTTAAGTAGTTGCAGCGCTTCGCCCTTGCGGAACAGCACACCGAGTTCGGCGCCGCGGCCGGTGCCGACCATGATCGAGGTCGGCGTCGCCAGGCCCATCGCGCAGGGACAGGCGATGATCAGCACGGCCACGGCGTTGACCAGTGCGAAGCCCAGCGAAGGCGTTGGACCCAGCCACAGCCAGGTCAGAAAGGTCAGCAGCGCCGCAAGCATCACCGCCGGCACGAACCACAGCGTCACCCGGTCGACGACCGCCTGGATCGGCAGCTTGGCGCCCTGCGCCTGTTCGACGAGGCGAATGATCTGCGCGAGCGTGGTGTCGGCGCCGACCGCGGTCGCGCGCAGCGTCAACCCGCCCTGCTGATTGACGGTGCCGCCGACCACCGCGCTGCCGATGGTCTTTTCGACCGGCACCGGCTCGCCGGTGATCATCGATTCGTCGACGTAGCTGCGGCCTTCGACAATCTCGCCGTCGACCGGAATCCGTTCGCCGGGCCGCACCTCGAGCACGTCGCCAAGCGTCACGTCCTCGACCGCGATGTCGTGCACCGCGCCCGCGCGCTGCACGTGCGCGACGCGCGCCTGCAGGCCGACCAGGCGCCCGATTGCCTCCGACGTGCGGCCTTTGGCCCGCGCCTCCAGGAAGCGGCCGAGCAGGACCAGCGCGACGATCACCGCCGCGGCCTCGTAGTAGACGTTGACCGTGCCGGCGGGCAGCAGGCCGGGGGCGAACGTGGCGACCACCGAGTAGCCGAAGGCGGCCGCCGTGCCGACCGCGACCAGCGAGTTCATGTCCGGCGCCAGTCGCAGCAGCGCGGGAATGCCATGGCGATAGAAGCGCCGGCCCGGTACCGCCAGCACCAGCAGCGTCAGTGCAAACTGCAGATACCAGCTCGTCCGCATGCCGAGATGGGTCATGACCCAGGCGTGCATGCCGGAAATCATGTGCGAACCCATCTCCAACACGAACACCGGCAGCGCGAGCGCGACTGCCAGCAGGAAATCGCGCCGCAGGGCGGTGCGTTCGTCATCCTGACGCGCGGCGTTGGCGTCGTCGTCGCGTTCCTGTCCGACCGGCCGGGCCGTGTAGCCGACCCGGTCGACCGCCGCGAGCAATGCATCGACGCCTGCCGTGCCGCGCACGGTGGCGCGCTCGGTCGCCAGGTTCACCGATGCCGACTCGACGCCGGGCACCGCCGCCAGCGCCTTCTCGACGCGGCCCACGCACGAGGCGCAGGTCATGCCCTCGATCGCAAGCGTCAGCGTGGCGGCGGGCACCGCATAGCCGACCCCCTCGACCGCCCGTACCAGCGCCGCGCGGTCGAGTGGCCCGGCCGGCACGACCTGCGCGCGCTCGGTCGCCAGGTTGACCGACACACGCGCAACGCCGGGCACCTTGGCCAAGGCCTTTTCCACTCGACCGACACAGCTCGCACAGGTCATGCCGGCGATCGGCAGATCGATCGTCGCGTCCGGGGATGTCCGGGAACCGGGAGAGGCCATGGGAACTTCCGCAAAGGCTGACAGTTGCGGTCAGCCTAAGCCTTCCCATCGTGGGAAGGTCAAGGACGCGAGGTGCCCGGTTAAGGCGATCGCGTCAGGTCGAGACCGCGCGATACGCCGTCGGTTGCGGTGCCGTCAGGCCTCGCCACTCTCCGCTTGGCGGGGGCTCAGCGCGCGAACGCGATCCGGTCGAGGCTGTTGTCGGCCGCGTTGATCCACACGTTCAGTTCGCGGCCGTGCACGGTCCGCCCGCCGAGCGTGGGCGCGCCTTCGTCGGCCTGCTGCGGTTCGAACACCACCTGGAATGTGCCCTGGTCCGCGGGATGGACGTGGACCCGGAACTTGGTCAGGTCGGCCTCCGGCTGCTTGTCGCGGAACACCGGGATGGCCGCGGCCAGCGCGGCGGCGCGGGCGCCGTCCAGAACGACCTCGGTGGGGCCGCCGCCGGGGGCGCCGGCGTGGGCAAGAGAAGCGAACGCGAGCGTGCTCATGAGCAGGATCCTGTTGAAGACCATGGGACGACCTCCGGCAGTCGGGTGGCGGCGCCCGAGGGCCCGCGTCGCGCCGTCAGTTGATGACCGTGTCCTGACGCGTGGCCGCATCATACTTGCGGAAATCGCCGCTCGGCGTCGACACGTAGATCACCGATCCCCAGACGCCGCGGTCGGCCAGGCTCTTGTCCTGGGCCGAGAAGTGGTCGCTGTTGAACTCGTCGCCCGCCTTGTCGGTCCGCGAGCCGTCGGCCTTCGAATAGTCGGCGTGGCCGTGGTAGCACGCCACCAGCGTCAGGTCGTCGGGCTGCGGCACCTGGCCGGGATTGAATCCATCGAGCGTGCCGCCCATCGGCGTGGTCACGAAGAAGTGGTTGCCATCGGAATCGCGGAAGATCAGCCCGCCATTCTCCAGGTTGGCCTCGATCGACAGCGGATTGGAGTACGTCATCATCTCGATGGCGGCCGCATCACTCGAGGGGAATGGGCCGAGCGTGGTGCCCGGCGGCACCAGCGGCGCGACCGCGGAGACGACGACCGGGATCGTGCGGTCGTCGGCGATCGCCTGCGCGGCGCGCTCGGTCAGCACTGTGTCGGTCAACGGCGTGTCGTCCGCGCTTTCGAGGCCGGCGACGAGATCGTAGGCGTGCTCGCGCTGCGTCGGCGTGGCATCGGGTGACACCAACGTGTCGACGACCTGTAAGTAGCGCGGGTCGTCGCGTGCCTGGGTCGGGGCTGCAGCGCTGATGGCGGCGGCAGCGCCGCCGCCGATGGAGTCGATGCTCATGGTGCGCACCCGTGTCTGGACCTGTGCAGGTTCACCGGCGTCGTGGACGCCGACAAGCTGGGGCAGACCCTTGGGCCGGCGCACTGGGTGAATGCGATGGCAGGCGCGCTGGCGCGCTAGAACAGCACGCCCTGGGACGGCGGGACATCGGCATCGTGACCCGGGACGTGCGCTGGCGCCGGGTCTGGCGAGGCGACAGCGCCCCCCAACCGCCACGCCAGCCCGGACATCCGCACCGCATGCCGCGCAAGTGCGTCGCGCAGCACCTGTGCGCTGCCGGCGACGTGCAGGCGGCTGCGTGCGCGGGTGATCGCGGTATAGATCAGTTCGCGCGAGAGCACGCGGCTGTCGTGGCGCGGCAACTGCAGCCAGACCTCATCGAACTCGCTGCCCTGGGCTTTGTGCACGGTCATCGCGAACGCGCTCTCGTGCGCGGGTAACGCGGCAGGATGAAACGCGCGCACCTCGCCGGGGGCGTCGCCCGCGAACCAAGCCATCGGCGTGTCGGCGCCGTCGCGCCAGCAGATGCCGATGTCGCCGTTGAACAGGCGATGGCGATAGCTGTTCTCGGTGATCAGCAGCAGGCGGCCGTGGAACCAGGCCGGGGCCGGCCCGATGCGGCGCCCCGACAGCAATGCTTCGATACGGGCATTGAGGCCGCGTGCACCTTGCGGGCCTTCGCGCACTGCGGTCAGCAGGCGCAAGCGCTGCGACAGCGCGAGCGCTGCCCCAGGATCGGAGGCCTCGGCAAGACTGCGCCAGTGCGCGAGCAGCGTGTCCTGATGCGCGTCGAGCGCGTCGGTCACGTCCTCGTGGAAGTGCACGCCGCGCAACCGGCCGCCGCGCAATCGCGACAGTACGGACTCGGCATCGCCTTCGCGCGCGGCATCGGCCAGCGGCGCCAGGTCGAAATCGGCGTCCTGGCGGTAGCCGCGCTGCAACTGCACGCGATGGCCGTGCAGGCCGCCGGTTGTGGGATCGACGGGCGTGGCAGGACCGAGCAGCGGCTGCAATGCGCGCGCATCGTCGGCCTGCACCGCGTGACCGGGGCCCGCGGTGGCGAGGATCGCGGCCAGCACGTCGCCGGCCTCCACCGACGGCAACTGGTCGGCATCGCCGAGCAGGATCAGTTGGGTGCCGTCGGCGACGGCGTCGACCAGCTTGGCCATCAGCGGCAGATCGACCATCGAGGCTTCGTCGACCACCAGCACGTCCAACGGCAGCGGATGGCCGGCGTGGTGGCGGAACGCGGGACTGTCGGGCACCGTGCCGAGCAAACGGTGGAGCGTGCTGGCGGTGTCGGGCAAGGCACCGGGAAGCGCGGCGCGCAGCTCCGGATCGAGCGCGTCGACGAATCCTTGCACAGCCCGGCGCAGGCTCTCGGCCATGCGCTCGGCGGCGCGGCCGGTGGGCGCCGCCAGCGCGATGCGCGGCGGTGGCCGTCCGCTGCGCAAGGCGTGGGCGATGCGCAGCACCAATAGCCGGGCGATGGTGGTGGTCTTGCCGGTGCCGGGCCCGCCGGTGACCAGCAGCAGGGCACGGCGCAGCGCCAGCGCGGCAGCGCGCGCCTGGCGGTCCTCGCCGGCCTGCGCGTCAGGAAACAGCGCGGCGAACGTGTCGGCGACGGTCTCGGGGCCGACGGCATCGAGCGGGTGCGCTGCGATGCGCCGCAGCCCGGCCGCCAGGCCCGCCTCATACTCGCGATAGCGACGCAGGTACAGCAGGCCGCCCGCGGTATCGGCCGGCTCGAGCACCAGCGGAACATCGGTTGTCGACGGCGCGAGCGGATCGGTGGGACGTCCCACCCACCGCGAGTCGCGCAGCAGCGCGTGCCAGGCAGCGGGCGCGGGCCAGTCCAGGTTGGCATCGACCAGCAACTGCGGGCGCGCGGGATCGAAGCCGGCATGGCCGTTGGCGACCGCCAGCGAGGCCAGCGCCGCGGCCGCGAGCACCGCGTCGGGTGTCTCGGGGGCGAGCCGCCGCAGGCGCTGCGCCAGCTCGAAATCCAGCGTGCGCAAGGCGCCACTGCGCTGCAACGCGACGAGCAGATCGGGCGTGCGCGCTCTTGCGGGCGCGGATGCGGTGGACTCGGTGCTGGCGGTCATCTGGACGCACCCGAGTGGGCGACCGGGTGGCGCGCGGTGCCGACGGGCGGCGTGCCGGAGAACAGCGCGTCGAGCGCATCCACCAGCGCCGGGGAAAACCGCTGCGCGTGCACGCCGGCCGACGCATCGCGCTCGGGGTCCAGACCCCGGCAGAACAGGTAGCGCACGCCGCCGAAATCGCGGGCGTAGTCGTAGCCGTCGCCGAGGCGGAAGCGCAACCAGCGATGCAGGGCGAGCGTGTAGATCAGCGCCTGCAGGTCGTACTCGCTGTGCGCCATCGCGCGCTGCAGCGCGGACGCGTCGTAGCCGGGCAGGCGATTGGACTTGTAATCGAGCACGTACCAGCGGCCGTCCACGGTGTAGGTCAGGTCGATCAGGCCGGTCATCAGGCCTTCGAGTGTGCGCCGCAGGCCGAAGCCGCTGCGGCCGGTCGACACCCCGTGGGCATGCAGCAACGCGAGCATCGCCTCGACCGCAGTGGGCTGCAGGGCGAACTGGAACTCGATTTCCGCACGGCGCGCATCGACGGGCACGTCGCACAGCCGCACGCCCTCGGGCAGCACGACGGTGAGCGTGGGGCCGATCAACGCAGTCAGCACCGCGACGCCGTCGTCGATGTCTTCGGCCGCATAGCCGCCGCCGCGCAATGCCGCCTCGATGACCGCGCGCTGCCCGGCCGGCGCCGGGTCGCCCGCACGCCAATCGCGCCAGGCGGCGAAGTCGCCGAGCTCCAGCGCCTCGTGCAGCACCACGCCGAAACGGTTGCCGGCAAAGCGCGGGTCGTGGTCGTCCGCGCGTGGGGACTCGGGCGCGGGCTCGCCCTCGGGCTCGTCGTGGCCGCCGGCCGCGGCGACGGTCGCGCGCGTGGAGGCGTCCTGCGCGCCGCTGTCGGCATTGGCGAGCTGGGTGAAGCTGTAGACCCACCAGTCGGGCGCGATCGCGCGCGCGGCGGTCCGCGCGGCGGGGCGGTCGCCGGCCTCGACCGGCGGCAACCACGGCAGCGCGGGCGGCACGGTGGCGTCGCGCACGATGCCGGGCGTGTCGGGCAGACCGTCGAGCATCGGTGCCAGTGCGGTCTGGTGCGCATTGTAGAAATCGCCGGTCGCGATCCACAACGCGTGCTCGGCGCGGGTCAGGCCGACATAGAGCAAGCGCGCGTCCTCGGCGCGTTGCGCTTCGATCCACGCGTTGCGTGCGGCGTCCCAGCCGGATGTGTCGGCCTGCAGCTTCCAGTGCAGCGCACGGCCACCCGTGGCGTCGGCGACCACGCAGGCGCGGCCGGGATCGGGTGCGCGGCTGCCGATGCCGACGAATGGCAGGAACACCAGCGGATACTCCAGGCCCTTGCTCTTGTGCAGGGTGACGATCTGCACCCGGCGCGCGTCCGATTCCAGGCGCAGCAGCTGGGTCTCGTCGTCCGCATCGGCGCGAGCGATCTGCTGGCCCAGCCAGTCGACCAGGCCTTGCAGTCCCAATGCGCGCGCGTCGGCCTGCTGCAGCAGTTCGCCCAGTTGCAGGTAGTTGGTCAGCCGGCGTTCGCCATCGAGCAGGCCGAGCAGGCGCGGGCCGTTGCCGGCGCACAGGTCGGCGACCAGCGCCAGCGGGCCACCACGCTGCCAGCGCTCGCGCCAGGCCAGCGCACGCAACTGCCAGCCGCGGTGCGTGTCCGCATCGTCGTCGAGCGCAGCGATGCCGGCCGCGTCCACGCCCAGCAGCACCGTTGCCAGTGCCGCGCGCAGGCGGCTGTCGTCGGCGGTGTGCAGCAGCGCGAGCAGCAGTGTGAGGAGCTCATGCGCCTCGGGCGTGGCGAACAGGCTCTGCTTGCCGGCGGCGACCGCGGGAATGCCAACCGCCGCCAGCGCCTGCTGGATCCGCGTGGCCTCGCTGTGCTTGCGCACGAGCACGGCAATGTCGCCCGGCTGCACCGGGGCGCCGTCGAGCGTGGCGGTGCCGGCGCGCGCTTTACTCAGCACCGCGTGGATCGCGGCGACGCAGGCCTGGGTGGCGAGTTCGCGCGCGCGACCGGCGCTGTGGGGCTTGCGTTTGCCCGCGGCGTCGGCCTTTGGGGCCGGTGCCTGCCACAGCGTCAGGGCGGGTGCATTGGCGCCGTCGCGCTGGAAATCGGCATCCGTGCGTGTCGTGCCTGGCCGCACGCGATGGAAGCGGATATGCCGATCGACGAACGCGGCATCGCCGGCTTGCGCATACAGCGCGTCCATCGCGGCGAGCAGCGACGGGCGCGAGCGAAAGTTGCGATCCAACGGTGGCGCGCCAACGGCGTCACGTGCCGCGAGCAGATAGGTCTGCACATCGCCGCCGCGAAAGCCGTAGATGGCCTGTTTGGGGTCGCCGATCAGGAACAGTGCCGCGTCGAGTCCGGCCGCGCGCGTCGCCTCGGAATCGCCGAATACGGTGCGGAAGATGTCCCACTGACGCGTGTCGGTGTCCTGGAATTCGTCGACCAGCGCGACCGCGTACTGCGCACGCAGACGCTGTACCAGCGCGTGTGCATGCGGCCCGTGCAGCGCATCGGCAACGCCGTCGATCAGATCGTCGTAGGTCTGCACGCGCAGTTGCTGTTTGCGCTGGGCAAGGCGCCTGCGGGCCTCGTCGCGCAGGCGGTGAAGCAGGTGCGTCCTCGCCTGTTCGAGCCAGTCCTGTGCAGCACGATCGGCGTCCGCCCACGCGTGCACGGCGTCGAACAACGGCGAGCACGGCACCTTGGACTGCGTGTCGTCCTTGCAGAAGTCCAACAGCCGCGCCGGCAGCAGTTTGTCGAGATGGCTCTTGTCGTCCAGCACCCAGTGCGAAAGGGCGCGACCGTTGCGCAGTGTCTGGAAGGCCTTGTCGAAACTGGGCCGTCGCGCGCGACGGCCGTCGAAGACCTTGCCGTCGAACGCCGCTGCAATCGCGGTCTGCGCATCCTCGATGTGGGCATCGATCGCAGCGATCAGGACTTGCGCTGCGGCATCGCGCGCCGGGCGCGGATCGGGTTGCGGCGGGGTGGCGGCTGGTCGCAGCACCGGCTCGCGGATCAACGGGCCCAGGTCGCGCGCCATCTCGTCGGGTCCGCCATTCCACAGCCCCATCAGTAAAGCGGCGTCGTCTGCATCGGCGGCCGTGCTGCGCCACAGATCGGCGGCCAGTTCCTCGCGCAGTGCGCGGTCGCTGGCCAGCAGTTCGGGCGCGGCGAAGCTCTGTCCGCTCTCAAGCGCGTGCTCGCGCAGCACGCGGGCGCAGAAGCCGTGGATGGTGAAGATCGCGGCGAGGTCGATCTCGTCGGCGGCCTGCTGCAGCCGACGCTGCAAAGCGGCGGCGGACTCGTCGCCGGTCGCCAGATGCGCGGCGATCACCGCCTGGCTGAGCGCGACGTCGGGTGCGGTGTCGTCGTCTGGCGGGGCGTCGACCAGCCGCGCGGCCAGCACCAGGCGTTCGCGGATGCGCTTGCGCAGTTCCTGCGTTGCAGCCTCGGTGAAGGTCACGGCGAGAATCTGGCCGATGCGCAGGCCGCACTCGACCACCAGCCGGGTGACCAGCGTGGCCAGCGTGAAGGTCTTGCCGGTGCCGGCGCTGGCCTCGATCAGCTGCGTGCCACCCAGCGGCAACGTCAGGAACGGATCGACCGCAGGGGGGACGGGCGCGCTCATGCCTCGATCTCCGCGTCGGTCTCGACCTCGAAGCGGCGACCGTCCTCGAAGCCGGCATGCACACGGCCATGCTCGACGGCCGAGAACACGGTGAAGGCGATCTGCGCGAACTGCCGGAACAGGGCGGGATCGGCGAACGGGTCGCGGCCGCGCAGCGCGAGGCGGTAGGCATCGCCGCGCCCCTCACCCCACTGCCGGTCGCCGCCGCGCCATGTCGCGGTCGCGGCCTTCGCTGCTTTGTCGGCATCGGCGGCGCTGAAGTACGCCCAGCCGCTGTAAGGGCCGAACGGCAACGGCGCCTGCAGGCCGTCGGTCCGCAACGTGAGCAGCGCCTGCAGCGCATCGCGCGCCGCGTCCGGCGGCAGCGGCGCGCGCACGAAGGGCCCGATGCCCAGATCCTGGGTGTCGTGGAAGCGCACCAGCGGCAGGTCGAGGCCGGCGGCGCTCGCGAGCAGCCAATCCAGGCCCTGCCGGATCGCGGCCGGGCCGTTGAGCGCCCCCAGGCGCACGTGCGCGATGCCTGCCGGATACACATTGTCGAGGCGCCCCTGGAGGCGCAGGCCGTCGAGCGCGATGTCGACCTGCCGCGTGCCCGGCGTGGCGCCGCCGCGCCAATCGGCGAAGCCTTGCGCATAGGGCCGCAGCGACGTCACCAGCGCATCGAGCTGGCGACGGCCCAGCGGGCCGGACGGCAGCAGCGCGCGCGCGCGCAGGTGTTCGTAGAGCCCGGCCTCGCGCCCGGCGAGCAGAGCCTCGAAGACCTGCTGGTGCAGCGCCGCACGCTCGAGGCCCCCCCCGGCGACCAGCAGCGGCTCCACGTCCTCGCCGACCTCGGCCTCGTCGGCCAGGCGCAGATCCAGACGCTCGCGCAGAAATTGCGCGGCCGGGGCCACCAGGAATCGGCGCAGTGCATCGAGCGACTGCGGGGCATCTGCTGGCGAGCGCGCGGCGGCATCGGCGCGCGGCGGCAGCGGCGTCGCGCACCACGGCGCCAGCGCCGTCCGCGCGCCGCCGATGCGTGCTGCCGCCGGCTGCCATTGCGCGCGATAGCTGAAGCGACGCGGGTCGCCATCGGCGCCGAAGGCCGTTGGCGCGAACGGCTGCAGCGCATGGCGCACCGTCAGCGCCGCCGAGGCGGCCTGCGGATCGGTGTGATAGGTCGCGGCGGTGGCGAGCAACTCGGCAACCAGCGGCGAAGGCTCGCGCACGCTGCCGTCGCGTGCGTCCGCGCCCAGATAGCTGACGTAGAACACGTCCTGCGCTGAGGCGAACAGCTGCAGGAACAGGAAACGGTCGTCCTCGCGCGTGGACCGGTCGCCGTGGCGACGCCGCGTCGTACCCAGCTCCGCCGTGAGCCGGTTGAGGCTGGCCGCGGCGTCGCGGCGCGGGAAGTCGCCATCGTTCATGCCCAGCAGGCAGATCACCCGGAACGGCAGCAGGCGCATCGGCACCATGCGGCCGACGCTGATGCCGCCGGTCAGCAGTGGCGCGCGGGTATCGGCCTCGGCCAGCAACTGCGAAAAGTGTGCACGCACGACCTCGGCCGGGACCGGCGTCTCGACGCCCGCGCGCGCGGCGTCGGTGGCGAAGGCGTCGATCAGCCGTCGCAGCCGTTCGAGCGCGCGCTGGGTGGCCGGCGCGGCCGGCGTCCCGGGCAGCAGCGCGTCGAGCAGGGCAAGCAGGCGTTCGCGCCAGGCCGCGGCGGTGAGCGCCTCGCCCAGGTCGCGCTGCGCGCTGCCGAGTACGTGCAGCAGCCGGATCAGGGTGTCGAGCGCATCGAGCGCGCTACCTTCGAGCGCCGACCACGGGGCGACGTCTGCGATCGTGTCGTCGCTGCCGCTGGCGTGGCCCAGCAGCAGGCGATCGAGCGCGAACGCCCAGGTGTAGGCCGCGTCGTCGGGCGCGCCGTGCGCGGCGCGATGCGCGCCGTCGAGCCCCCAGCGCGCGCCGGCGGCCTGCAGCCAGCCGTGCAGGCGTTCGAAGGCCGCCGCGTCCAGCCCCGCGGCCTGCGCCAACGGCGGGCTCGCGAGCAGATCGAGCACCTCGTTGAGCCCGAAGCGTGACACCGGCAGGCCGAGCAGGCGCACGAACACCTCGGCCAAGGGCTCGCCCGCCAGCGGACTGGTGTCGGCGAGCGCATACGGAATCCGCATCCTCCCAAAACCGGGGTCAGCGTCGGATTTCCTGTGAGAATCCGACGCTGACCCCGGTGTCGAGTCGCCGAAGACGGCTTCCAGGTACGGGACGTAGGGGTCGATGTCCGGGGCGAGCACCGCGATCTCGCGCGGCTGCAGCGGTGGGTCGAAGCGCGGGTCTTCCAGCAGGCCGCGCACCTGGTCGTGCAGCACCTGGAGTTCGCGCAGGCGGGTATGGCAGGCATGGACCTGCAGGCTGGGGTCGCGCAGCTCGGGCGCGGCGCGCGGCGCGGGCACCGGCGGCGGGGCGCGGCGGAACAGGTCGCTCTGCATCCGTCGCAGCAAGGTGTCGCCCAGGCCGCCGGCGTCGAGCGGGCGCTGGCCCGATTCGAGCGGATCGGCGTAGACCTCGATTTCGGCGCGCGGGTGCACGACCTCGTAGCTGCCCAGCAGCGCCATGAAGTCCCGGCCGGCTGCGCCCCAGGCGCGCAGCAGGTGGTTGTCGTCGGTGTTGCCCGCCAGCAGCGCGGCGTCGAAGGATTCGTCGGTGCGTGCGCGCCGATGCGGGGCCAGCGCCTGCAGATCGCCCCAATAGCCGCGTGCAGGCGTGGGCAGATAGAAGTGCAGCGTGCCCACGCGCGCCTGAGTCGCCAGCACGCGCAGCACGTCGGGTGACACGTTGAGCGTGGCGAACGCGAACATCCGGGGCGGCAGGCCCTGCGGCAACGCCGCGTGCTCGCCCGCGAAGCGATCCAGATAGGTCTGGATGCGGCGCGCACGGGTGGCATGGCCGGTGGCCACGTGCCGCCACAGCGCGGCCTGCGCGTCGCCGGGGTCGGCGCCGGCCTCCCAACGCAGCAGCCAATCGCGGCGCCAGGCCTGGTACTTCTCGAACACGCCGGCCAGTTCGCCAGCGAGCGCCCACGGCCGCAGCGCGTCGTCGCCGGCCAGATACGCGGCCAGCGGCGCGAGCGCCGGCTGCGCCAGCACGTCGGGATCGACGAGCGCGGCGTACAGGCGCCAGCGCAGACTGGCGGCGTCGAGTTCGTCCTGCGCCGGGCCGAGATTGACCGTGAGCGCGCGGGCAACGAACTCGCCGGGCGTCAGGAACTCGAGGTTCGCGGCCACACCGTGCTCGGCGGCCAAGGTGGCCTGCAGCCAGCGGCGCATGGCGACCTGCGGGATCAACACGACCTCGGGCGTGAGGATCGACCCGCCTGCCACCGGCTGTCGCAACTCGGCGGCCAGCAGCCCAGCCAGCACCTCCAGTGCATTGGACGGGTAGAGGCGGAAGTCGGCAGGCGCTGCGGTCATCGCGCCATCTTGCCGCAGCGGGTTCGCAGCATGCGAGACGCGGCGGTCCGCACACGGCTCAACGGCGCCGTCACGGCCGGTGCCTAAGCTGTGCGGATGTCGCCGCCGCTCTCGCAAGCGCTGTCCACCCGCATGCCGGCCGGCGAGCGCGCCGCGCGCTTGCGCGTCCGATTCGACCGGGTGCGCGCCCGCACCGCCGTGCTCGCCGCGCCGATCGGGCCGGAGGATGCGATGGTCCAGAGCATGGACGACGCCAGCCCGACCAAGTGGCATCTGGCGCATACGACCTGGTTCTTCGAGCGCTTCGTGCTGGCCGCCGACGTGGGCTATCGCGAGGTCGACCCGGCCTGGGACTTCCTGTTCAACAGCTACTACCAGAGCGTCGGGCCGATGCATGCGCGTCCGCACCGCGGGCTGCTGTCGCGGCCGACGCTCGCGCAGGTGCGCGACTACCGCGAGACGGTCGACACACGCCTGCGTGTGCGGCTGGCCTCGGGCGATCTCGACAACACCCGGCTCGACATCCTCGAACTGGGCCTGCAGCACGAGCAGCAACACCAGGAGCTGTTGCTGACCGATATCAAGCACGCGTTCTGGTCCAACCCGATCGCACCGGCCTATCGCAGCGACCTGCCGGCCGCGTGCGGCACGGCGGCACCGCTGCGCTGGATGACGCGCGAGGAGCGCGTGGTCGAGATCGGCCACGCTGGCTGGCCGGGCACGGCCGGCTTTGCCTACGACAATGAGTCGCCGCGGCACCGCGTGCTGGTGCCGGCGCATGCGCTGGCCAGCCGGCCGGTCAGCAACGCCGAGTACCTGGCGTTCGTCGAGGACGGCGGCTATCGCACCGTCGGCCTGTGGCTGAGCGCCGGCTGGGCGCGCGTACAGGCCGAGGGCTGGCAGCGGCCGCTGTACTGGGATCAGGCGCTGGCGCGCGAGTTCACGCTCGGCGGTTGGCGCACGCTCGACCCCGGTGCGCCGGTGTGTCACCTGAGCTACTACGAGGCCGATGCGTTCGCGCGTTGGGCCGGTGCGCGCTTGCCGACCGAGTTCGAGTGGGAGCAGGCGGCCGCCGGCGTGCCGGTCGAAGGCAATTTCGTCGACGCCGACCGCCTGCATCCCTGCGCGCCGGATGCCGCCGATACCGGGCTGCAGCAGCTGTTCGGCGATGTCTGGGAGTGGACCCACAGCGCCTACACCGCCTATCCCGGTTACCGGCCATGGCCGGGCGCGCTGGGTGAGTACAACGGCAAGTTCATGGATGCGCAGTGGGTGCTGCGCGGCGGAAGTTGCGCCACCCCGGCCGATCACATGCGTGGCAGCTATCGCAATTTTTTCCCCTCCGACGCGCGTTGGCAGTTCGCCGGTCTGCGCCTGGCCAAGGATTCTCCATGAACGCCGCCAACGCACGCGCCCGCGTGCAGGCCGCGTTGACCGACCTGCGTCCGCGTCCCGACGACATCGCCGCCGACGCCGTCGCCGGTCTGTCGCGTACGCCCAAGCGGTTGTCGTCCAAGTATTTCTACGACGCCGAAGGCTCGCGCCTGTTCGAGGCGATCACCCGCCAGCCCGAGTACTACCTCACGCGCACCGAACTGGCGCTGCTCGAGGCGCGTATGGACACGATCGCCCAGGCGATCGGCACGGGCGTGCACGTGGTCGAGTTCGGCAGCGGCAGCGGGCGCAAGACCGAACTGCTGCTCGACGGGTTGGACGATCCGGTCGCCTATACCCCGATCGAGATCTCGCGGACCGCACTGATGGACAGCGTTACGCGGCTGTCCCAGCACCATCCCGACGTCGAGATGCTGCCCGTGTGCGCCGACTTCACCGTGCCGGTGCCGTTGCCGGCTGCCGCGCGCGCCGCCAGCCGCACGTTGGTGTTCTTCCCCGGCTCCACGCTCGGCAACTTCGGCGACGACGAGGCGGTGCGGCTGCTGGCGTCGATGCGCCGCACGATGGGCGAAGACGGCCGTGCGCTGATCGGCATCGACCTGGACAAGGACCCGAGGGTGATCGAGGCGGCGTACAACGACCAGGCCGGTGTCACTGCGGCGTTCACGCTGAACCTGTTGGCGCGGCTCAACCGCGAGATCGGCAGCGACTTCAACCTCTCCGCTTTCCACCATCGCGCGGTCTACGTGCGCGAGCGCCTGCGCATCGAGACCGCGCTGGTCAGCGCGCGTGCGCAGACGGTGCACGTCGGCGGCCAGGCGTTCGCATTCGAGGCCGGCGAGGCGATGGACGTGGAGGTCAGCCAGAAGTACACCGACGTCTCGTTCGCCGCGCTCGCGCGTGCGGCCGGTCTTCGCGTGACGCATGGCTGGAACGATCCCCAGGACTGGTTCGGTCTGCGGCTGCTGCAGCCGGTCTGACGCGATGCCCGACGCAGAGGCCACGGTGCTGCGCGAGCGCATGCTTGCGCTGTTGAGCGAACGTGCGGCCGACGCGTCGATCTGCCCGTCGGAAGTCGCGCGTGCGTTGCGGCCGGGCGGCGACTGGCGCGTGCTGATGTCGGGCATCCGCGAAGTGGCCGCCGCATTGGCCCGTGACGGCGTGGTCTTGGTCACCCAGCACGGCGCCATCGTCGATGCCGACGCGCCGCCGCCAGGGCCGGTGCGTGTGCGGCGCGGACCACGCTGGCCGACGACGGGCTGAGCGCCCTACGATGGGGCGCCCTGCGATCACGCCGCCCATGCCGTCGACCGACAAGCCATTCTCGTCCGCCTGCGAGCGCAACCGCGATCCGATCCTCGCGGTGTTGCGCGACGCGTTCGCGATGCGGACCCATGTGCTCGAGATCGGCAGCGGGACCGGTCAGCACGCGGTGCACGTCGCGGCCGCACTGTCCGGCCTGCGCTGGCAGTGCTCCGACCGCGCCGAGCAACTGCCGGGGATTGCGCAGTGGCTGGACGACGCCGACCTGCCGAATACGCCACCGCCGATCCAACTCGATGTGACCACCGGGCCGTGGCCCGTGTCGGCGGCGGCCGACGGCCGCTTCGATGCGGCGTTCACCGCCAACACGTTGCACATCATGGCCTGGCCGGCGGTGGAGGCCTGCTTCGCCGGGCTCGACCGCGTGCTCGCCTCCAACGCGACGCTGGTGGTCTACGGCCCGTTCAACAGCGATGGCCGCTTCACCAGCGACAGCAACGCGGCGTTCGATGCCTGGCTCAAGGCACGCGATCCCGCCTCGGGACTGCGCGATCTCGAAGCGGTCGATGCGCTGGCTGCCGGGATCGGCCTGCGCCGTGTCGACGACATCGCGATGCCGGCGCACAACCGCTGTGTGGTCTGGCGGCGTTAGTCACAGGAGCGCCGCCAAGCCGCGATGCGGCACTGGCGGCACCTGCGCGACGCGCTCGGCAGTGGACGTCAGTGCTTGTCTTCGACAGGAATGCGGCGCTGCACCAGCCAGGCGCGGACCTTCTCGCGGTCGCTGCGCGCCTGCGGCGTCAACACTGCGTCGCGTGGACGGAAGAACGACGGCTGGAAGGTCGCGCCGACGCGGTCGCGCGCGGTCGGATCGGCACCGGCCTCGAGAAAGCGGACCACCCAGCCGGTCGCATTGATGCGCGCGGCCTTGTGCAGCAGCGTCGCGCCGTAGCGGTCGGTGGCATCGACCTTGGCGCCGGCCGTGAGCAGCGTGCCGATGGCGTCGTCATTGCGCGCTTCGAGCGCATTGAACAGCGGTGTCTCGCCGCTGCGCGCATTGGGCGTATCTGGCGACAGCCCGCGCGCCAGCAGCGTCTTGAGAAACGTCGGATCGTCCTGCATCGCGGCGACGTGCAATGCGGTGTTGCCGTTGGCGGCCGCGGCGGCAGGATCGGCGCCGGCCTCCAGCAGGGTCTCGAACCCGCGGCGGTCGCCGCGCAGGATCGCGGCCTGCAGCAGCGGCGTGCCGTCTGCATCGGTCGCATCGGGGTTGGCACCATCGGCAATCAGCCGCTTCGCATCGGCCAGATCGCCGCTGTGGGCGGCGCGCGCCAGCGCGGCGGTGCCGGGATCGGTGGACGGATCGTGGGACATATTCGGTCCTTGTCGGGCGCAGGCACTCTGGGCGGCGACCAGCAGCAGCGCGCACACGCAGGCGCGCGCTCGGGTCGCGGTCAACGGCGAAAGCGGCTCGATCATGACGGCGCCCCGTTGGCGGTACAAGCGCACAGCCTAGCGCCGCGGACACGAACGGTGCGTGACAGCGTCATCGTCAACGCATCTCCGCCATGCGCACGCCGATCAGCGGAACCAGTTGAACGGGTTGGCCTTCTCGGCCACCCAGCGTCCGCCCTCGGCGAGGCGATCGCCGGTCCAGGCCGCGGCATCGCCCACCGCGCGGGCGCCGTCGGCCACACGCTCGCCGGTCCACACCGCCGCATCGCGCACGGCCAGCGCTCCATCGACGGCGCGCTCGCCCAGCCAGGTCGCGCCGTCAACGGCACGCTCGCCCAGCCACGTCGCGCCGTCCACGGCCCGGTCGGTCGCCCATTGCGCGCCGTCGCCGGCTTTGTCCAGCAGCCAGTTGGCCCCGTCGCCGACCTTGTCCAGGCCCCACTGCACGCCGCCACCGGCGGCGTCGGCAACATCGTCGACCGCGCGTCCGGTCCATTCGATGCCGGTGGCCACGGCGTCGAACGGTGCGTCGAAGCCGACGCGGTCGCCGACATCGCGCAGCACGCTGCCACCGAGATTGGTGACGTTCTCGACCACGTCGCCCGCGGTATCGAGCGTGTTGGCGACCACGTCGCCACCGAGCCCGACCACGCCGTCGACCACATCGCCGGCGATCGACAGGCCGCCGGCGACATAGCGCCCTTCGCTGAAGTCGGTGCGGACCGTCTCGCTGATGCCGTCGATCGTTTCGGACACCGTCGCACTGCCGTCGCGATACAGGCCGCCGACCCCATCGGCCAGTGCGCCGAGCTGGTTCAGGCTGTGCTCGCCGATGTTCTCGACCGTGCTCAGTGCCAGGCCGAGATCGGTCCCCGACCGGTCGACCGGCGGGCGCGCGGTGTTCTCGCGCAATGCCTCGACATAGGACGGATGATCGGCGCCACCGCCATGCAGGCCGGCCAGGTCGAATCGACCGATGCCGGCCGGCGGATCGATGCGCAATTCGTGGCCGACCGCGTTGGGCGGCGACACGCCCAGGATCGGCAGCGAGGGGAGATCCTGCTGGGCCGCCGTCAACGGATCGCCGTCGACCACGTAGCGGCGGATCTGGCCGCTGTCGGCCAGCTCGCTGCGCGCGCCGTTGGGATTGAAGCCCAGCGAAGCGAGCGTGTTGTTGCTCAGGCCCGAGGCGTTGAAGGTCACGCCCGGCGCGCCGGTGGCGAGCATCGCGGCCGACGCCAGGCCGCCGCCCAGAGAATGGCCGGTGATCGCGACGTTGCCGTCGTCGAAGGTGTCCATCGCAAGGTTCGCCAGCTCCATGGCCTTCGAGTACTGCGCGGTCTCCATGCCCAGACCCTGGCCGCCATTGGCGCGCGAATCGCCGCCCTCGCCCAGGCCCCAGTTGTCGGTGCCGCGATAGGCGACGACGTACTGGCCATCGGCGTTCTGATAGATCGCCGCGTCGAAGCCGGTCTGCGCGTCGTGCAGTTTGTCGGCGGGGATCGGGATCTGGTTGCCTTGGGCATCGAGGAGATGGCTGCCGTCCTTGCTGGGCACCAGGCGGGTCCAGCCGGCCTCCTTCAGCTCGGCTTCGGCCGCAGTGCCGGTGACGCCGCCTGGCCCGCTCAGCGTGTAGCTGTCGTTGGCCATCAGCGAGAACTGCAGGTCGCGCTCGGGTTGCGGCGCGGTGCCCTTGACCTCGGTAGCGAAGCTGCCGTCTCCGCGCGGGAATCCGGCACTGGTGTCGACGTGATTGCGCGGTGAATCGGCCGGCGGGCTGCACTGCGCGCGCAGGGCAGGATCGAGCGCGTGGTCGCGCCAGGGGTCGATCGGGTGGCTGTTGCCGGATACCGGGGACAGGCTCATGACGCGCACCTCGCAGTCGGATACCCCGACCATAGGCACGCAGCGGCGCCGCGACAGCTGGTGCGCACCCTAGGGTGCACGCGATTTCGCCTATTCAGCAGGCATCGCGGCGCGCACTGGGCGCGGTGGCCGACCTTGCCGGCCTTCACGACCGCCTGCGATCGGTGGCGCAGGCGACGTCATGAGGGCGTTCCCAGGGGCTGCGCCCAAGGATCAGAACGCCGGGAGCACCGCCTCCTGGTAGCGCTGCGCGATGAACGCGCGGACCTGCTCGCCGGTCAGTGCGTCGATCAGCTTGCGCACGCGCGGATCCTCGCGCTTGTCCGGCAGCCCGACCAGGAAGTTCACGTACGGCGAATCCTTGCCCTCGATCGCCAGCGCGTCGCGCGCCGGGTTGAGGCCGGCATCGAGTGCGTAGTTGGTGTTGATCAGCGCCAGGTCCACCTGGTCGAGCACACGCGGCAGCATCGCCGCGTCGAGCTCGCGGAACTTCAGCTGCCGGGGGTTGGCGGTGATGTTGCGCAGCGTGGCCAGCGCGTTGGTCGGGTCGTCGAGCGTGATCACGCCGGCGTGGTGCAGCAGGATCAGCGCGCGGCTGTTGTTGCTCGGGTCGTTGGGGATCACCACCTCGGCCCCCGCGGGCACCGCATCGAGGCTGTCGTAGCGCCGCGAATACGCGCCGAAGGGCTCGATGTGGATGCCGGCCAGGGTCACCAGGTCCGTGCCGCGGTCGCGGTTGTAGGCGTCGAGATAGGGCTCGGTCTGGAAGTAGTTGACGTCGATCTGGCCCTGCACGACCTGGTCGTTGGGCTGCACGTAGTCGTTGAACACGCGCACCTGCAGGTCCACGCCCTGCTCGGCGAGCAGCGGCTTGACGACCTCGAGGATCTCGGCGTGCGGCACCGCGGTCGCAGCGACGGTCAGCCGCTCGCGGCCCACGGCGGCGCCGTTGTCGGCACTGCCGCACGCGGCGAGGCCGGCCAGCAGCAGGACGGCAGTAGCGAGGCGGGGCAACAGAGGGGACATGGACATTCCGGCGCGACGTGGGTCGCCCAGTATCGGGCGGCACGCGTGCGGATCGAGTCCACGCGTGGAAATCAGTGTGCGACGCGATCAGCGGCGGCTGAAGCGCGCCACCAGCCGGTCGCCAAGCATCTGCAGTAGCTGCACCATGACCAGCAGCGCGACCACGGTCACCACCGCCACATCGGTGCGCGAGCGCAGGTAGCCGTCGCGGTAGGCCAGATCGCCCAGGCCACCCGAGCCGATCGCGCCGCCCATCGCGGTGAAGCCGATCAGCGCGATCGTGGTCACCGTCGCGCCGGCGATCAGCCCCGGCAGCGCCTCGGGCAGCAACACCCGCAGCACCAGCTGCCGGGTCGTGGCGCCCATCGCCAGGCTGGCCTCGATGACCCCGCGCTCGACCTCGCGCAGCGCGGTCTCCACCAGCCGCGCATAGAACGGCGCCGCACCGACCACCAGCGGCAGGATCGCGCCGCGCACGCCCAGCGACGTGCCCATCGCTTTGAGCGTGATCGGGATCAGCACGATCATCAGGATGATGAAGGGCACCGAGCGCAGCAGGTTCACCACCAGCGCCAGGCCGCCATAGAGAGCCGGGCGCGCATGCAGCTGGCGCGGGCCGGTGAGGAACAGCAATACGCCCAGCGGCAGGCCGATCAGCAGCGTCAGCGGCAGCGAGCCGGCGAGCATCAGCAAGGTGTCGACCGTCGCCTGGCCGATCTCGCCCCACTTGGCGGCATCGACATTGGGCAGCAGCGGGGTGCTCATCGCGGTAGCTCCTCGACGTGCACGCCGGCCTGCGCGAACCGGCGCAGCGCCTCGTCGGATTGGGCGCCGGTCACCGCCAGCGTCAGCTGGCCGTAGGGCAGGCGCTTGATGCGGTCGATACGCCCGGCCAGGATCGTGTAGTCGATGCCGGTCTCGCGCGCGACACGGCCCAGCAGCGGCTGCCAGGTCTCCTCGCCGGTGAACGTGAGTCGGAGCAGGCGCCCGTCCACGTGCGCGATGTCCTCCTGCAGCGCGCCTTCGTCGATCGCCTCGGATTCGGCGACGAAGCGGCGCGTGGTCGGGTGCTGGGGGTGCAGGAACACCTCGGCGACCGGACCGCTCTCCACCAGGTGCCCGGCGTCGAGCACCGCGACGCGGTCGCAGACCCGGCGCACGACATCCATCTCGTGGGTGATCAGCACGATCGTCAGGCCCAGCTCGCGGTTGATGCCGTCGAGCAGCTGCAGCACCGAGGCGGTGGTCTGCGGGTCGAGGGCGCTGGTCGCCTCGTCGCACAGCAGGATCTTGGGCTCGGTCGCCAGCGCGCGCGCCACGCCGACGCGCTGCTTCTGCCCGCCCGACAGCTGCGCGGGGTACTTGTCGCGGTGCGCCTCCAGGCCGACGCGCACCAGCAGGTCCTGCGCTCGGGCGCGCGCCTGCGCCTTCGGCACGCCGGCCAGGCGCAGCGGGAAGGCGATGTTGTCCAGCACGGTCCGGGCAGAGAGCAGGTTGAAGTGCTGGAAGATCATGCCCACGCGCCGGCGCAAGTGCCGCAGGCCGTCGCCGTCGAGCGTGCCAAGCGCCTGGCCGTCGACCGTCAGCGAGCCGCCGCTGGGTGTCTCCAGGCCGTTGATCAGCCGCAAGAGTGTCGACTTGCCGGCGCCCGAATGCCCGACGATGCCGAACACCTCGCCGGCCTGGATCGTGAGGTCGAGCGGATGCAGCGCGATGACCTCGCGCCCGTGCACCGGGTAGGACTTGTGGATGCCTTCGAAACGGATCACGTGCTGCGCTGCGCAAGAACCGGCGTGCAGGCTAGCAGGCCGCGGGCGCCGCGGCGATGGCGCGGCCGCTCAAGCCCAGCCGCCATGCCGGAAACGGATCCTCCAGGTCGGTCCAGGCCTCGGACCAGGCGCCCGCCGCGATGTCGTCGACCAGGTAGGCGTCGAGTCGTGCGCGCACCACGGCCAGGTCAAGGTCGAGACCGATGATCGCCAGTTCCTGCCGCCGGTCGCCCAGTAGCGGTGAACGGCAGACACGGGAGAAGCGGACATTGGGGCCCTCAATATACTAATGTTATAAAATAACATTACTGAAGCCGGACCCGAGCCTGTCCATGCGGTTTGACCCACATTCGACATCCCATTTCTTAGGCGTCAGTTCCCGTGATTTCGCGTGAATTCGGCGAAGATCGCCAGCGTTTCCGGGCTGACGTGATGCTCGATGCCCTCCGAATCGCGACGTGCGATGTCCTCTGGCACGCCGAGCGCGATCAGGAAGGCCTCGACGATGTGGTGGCGCTCGCGGCTGGCCGTCGCCAGCGCCTCGCCGGCGTCGGTCAGGAACACGCCGCGGTAGGGCCGCTGGATCACCAGGCCGTCTCGGACCAACCGCTTGAGCGTGCGCGCGACCGTGGGCTGTGCCACGCCCAGCCGCGCGGCGATGTCGACCTGGCGGGCCTCGCCAGCATCGGCGAGCAGATCGGAGATCAGCTCGACGTAGTCCTCGGTGAGTTCGGAGCGGTGCGCGTTGCGGACCTGGCGGAAGCTCTCGACCTGGACGTCGGCATCGAGCAGGGGCCCGGGACGGCCCGGTGTACGGCGGTCTGGCGGCGTTCTGACCATGCGGTCGCGGGTCCGGAAAAACGATGCGATACCGCTATTGTCGCCAATCGCCGGCATCGAAACGCGGAAATTTAAGCGTAGAGTCAGTAACAGATTGTTTGCTAATTAATATAGCAATGGCTATAAAGGCGGTACTATGACGCCTGTTCCCCCGTTCCGATCCTCTCGCCTCGCGCCGGCCCTGATGCCGCGCGCCTGCCTCCGGCGATCGCCGGCCTGCGCATCGCTGCTGCTCGCGTTCAGTGCCGCAGGCCCGGGCACCATCGCCGCGCAGGAGCGCGGCCCGGTCGAGTTGCAGCGCGTCGAGGCGGTGGTCAGCACCGCCACGCGCAGCGAGCGCTTGCTCTCCGACGTGCCGGTGCGCACCGAACTGCTGCGCGGCGAGGACATCGCGTTGCGCGGGGTGACCGATTTCTCGCGCGTCGCCGAGCTGATCAACGGTCTGCGCGTGGAGAGCAACTGTCAGAACTGCAATACCTCCGAGGTCCAGCTGCTGGGGATGGGCGGCGCCTACAGCCAGCTGCTGTTCGATGGCGCGCCGCTGTTGTCGACGCTGGGCAGCGTGTACGGGCTTGAGCAGATCCCGGCCGCGTTCATCGATCGTGTCGAGGTCGTCAAGGGCGGTGGATCGGCGCTCTACGGACCCGGGGCGGTGGCCGGCGTCATCAATCTGATCCCGCCCCGCCCTGCTCGCAGCGGCGGCTTCGTGCAGGCCGGCATCGAGCTGCAGCAGGGCGAGCCGATGCGCACCGTGGATGGCCGTGTGGACCGGGTGGCGGCCGACGGCCGAGGCGGACTGTCTGTCGTGGGCCAGTGGGCCAAGCACGACCCGATCGACTTCAACGACGACGGTTACAGCGAGATCGCCGGCAAGGACCAGCGCGTCGCCGGCGTGCAGGCCTGGCGCGCGCTGGGAGAGGCCGACACGCTGCGCGCGCACTACCTGCTCACCCGCGAGGACCGCCGCGGCGGCAATCGCTTCGACAGGCCCGAGTGGCAGGCCAACATCGCCGAGTCGCTCGAGACCGAGTACCACCGCGGCGGCGTGCACTGGGAACGGATCGTCGACGAGACCGCGGATCTCACGCTCGGCTACGCGTTCGCCTTTATCCGGCGCCACAGCTTCTACGGTGGCCTGGGGGATGTGGAGACCGATCCCGCGGCGCCCGGCTTCGAGGCCGGTGCGCTCGATCCGGACGTGCCCGGCAGCCCGGCCGCGACCGCCTTCGACCAGTACGGCTACACCGTCAACCCACTGCACTACCTCGATGGTCAGTACACGCTGCGCCACGGCGCGCACGCGCTCGCGTTCGGGCTGCAGTACCGGCGCGAATCGGTGCGCGACGACCAGCGCGATGCGACCGGCACCACGTTGCGCCGCGGCGAGCGCGAGACGTTTTCCAACCTCGGCGCGTTCGTGCAGGACGAGTGGACGATCGCCGAGGACGTGGACCTGGTGCTGGGCGCGCGCCTGGACCGGCATTCGGCGCTCGACGACCCGATCCTCTCGCCGCGCATCGCGTTGGCCTGGCAGGCGCGCGATGCGGTGAAACTACGCGCCGGCGTCTCGACCGGTTTTCGCGCGCCGGAAGTGTTCAGTGAGGACCTGCACGTCGACACGCTCGGCGCCGAGCCGGTCCGTATCCGCAATGCCGAAGGCCTCGACGAGGAACGCGCGACGACCGCGATGCTGGGCATCGACTGGCGGCCGGTCGCGGCCAACGGGCGTTTGAGCTGGGACGCGACGGTCTCGGCAACGCGGCTGCGCGACACCTTCGTGCTCGGCGAGATCCGCGAGGACGCCGACGGCCTGTACCAGCTGCGCAGCAACGCCAGCGGCTCGCGGGTCGCCGGCTTCGAGAGCAACCTGGGCTGGCAGGCCTCGGACGACCTGAGCCTGAGCGCGGGGGTGGCGTGGTACCGCAATCGCTACGACGACGCGCAGGTGGTGTTCGACGACCGCGACGCGGGCGGCAGCACCGTGTTGGCGACGCGCGAGGCGCTCAAGTCGCCGCGCTGGGGCGGGCAGGCGCAACTGGTGTGGTCGCCATCGCCGCTGATCGACGCCTTCGTCGGCGTGAAGTACACCGGACGGATGCAGGCCTTGCACCACAACGCCGCCGCGCTGGTACGCACGCGCGACTTCTGGGTCGTCGACGTCGGTACGACCTGGCACCTGGGACGGGGCGCGCGTCACTGGGACCTGGCGCTGGGGCTGCGCAACTTGCTCGACCAGCGGCAGCGAGACCTGGAGACCGGTGCCGGCCGCGACAGCGACTACGTCTACGGACCCCGCTTCGCGCGGTCGGCGTATGCGAGCGCCCGCTTCAACTTCTGAGTGGCGCGCTGTGCGGGTGTCGGCGCTCGCCGCGTTGCTGTCGCTCATCGCGCCGCTGTCGGCGCCGGCATCGGGCGACGATGCCAGCCGTGCCGATCCCGCGCTGCGCGCGGCGATCGACGCCGCGCTCGTGCGTCCCGACGGCGTGGACCTGCCGGCGTATCGCTGGGACCGGCCGCCGGAAATCGTCGCGCTGTACTTCGGCGCCGACTGGTGCGCGCCGTGCCACGCGTTCTCGCCGACGCTGCGCGAGGTGCGCGACGCGCTGCGCGCGGCCGGCGCCGACACCGAGGTGGTCTACGCCAGCCTCGACGAATCGGCAGCGCAGATGCGTCGCACGATGCGCCTGCGGGCGATGCCGTGGCCGGCGATCGAACCGCGGCGGTTGCGCATGCTCGACCCGGTGCGCGCGCTGGGCGGGATCGCGCCGCCGAATCTGGTGCTGGTCGACCGCGAGGGACGCGTGCTCGCCAGCGGCTGGGACGGGCGGCGCTACCTCGGCTTGCAGCCAGTGCTGCAGGCCTGGGCCGCGCATTTCGCAGCCTCAGGCGTCCTTGGGCAAGGCGCGGACCTGCGCCGGCCGGCCGCGCGAGTCGAGCGCGATCATCACAAAGCGCCCGCGCGTGCACAGCTCGCGCTCGCCGCTGATCAGGTCCTCGGCGATCACCTCGACCTCCACCTGCATCGAGGTGCGCCCGACCTCGACCACGCGCGCGATCGTCTCCACCAGCTGCCCTTGGCGGATCGGCAGCTTGAAATCCACCTGCTCCGAACGCGCGGTGACCACGGTCAGCCGCGCATAGCGCGAGGCGGCGATGAACGCGGCCTTGTCCATCCACGCCAACGCCTGGCCGCCGAATAGCGTGCCCAGGTGGTTGGTGTGATCGGGGAAGACGATCTCCAGCATCCGGGCTTCGGTGGCTGGTGCATCGGGAATGGGGGGCATGCGGAACTCGTGCGGGGGAGAGGGCGCGACGCCCGGTGACTCAGGCGTCGATCGGCGCGAGATGGCGTGCGACAGCCTGGATGATCTGCGGCGGGCTCTGGAACCCGGCCAGACGCGCGGCTTCCTCGCCGTCGCGAAACAGCGCCAGCGTCGGCGTCTGCCGCAGGCCCAGGCCGCGGAAGAAGTCCTCGCCGACGATCTCCAGCTTCACTTTCAGCAGGACCAGGCCGTTCGCAGCGTCGGTCGCGGCGAACTTGGCCAGCGACATGTCGAGCATCTTGCAGCCCGGGCAGTCGTCCTTGTAGTAGTCCACGAGCAGGCGCGGATGCGCGGCCAGGGCGGCAGCGTAGTCGTCAGGCGTGGAGGCGTGCAGGGTCTGCATGGGACGGGGTCTCGGTACGGGCGACTATGGTATCGGTCCAGCGTTCGATCTTCAGCGCGTCGCGTTCGCCGTGCGGCATCTGTTCGATCTCCAGCGTCGGGTAGTCGGTGCCGAAGAACGTCGCGATGCGATGCACCGCGCCGCAGTAGTACTCCGCGCCCCACTGCGTCTCGCCGGTGCCGAACACCGCGACGCGTTCGGGCTTGCCGACCGCGTCGACCAGGTCGGCGATGAAACGCTTCATCTCGCTGGGCGTACGGCCGGCGTTGTCGGTCCAGGCGCCGAGCACATACAGATCGTGCGCGGCGCCATCGGGGCAGACAGACGCGAGGGTCTGGATGTCGGTCTCAATCCAGGTCACCTCGTGCCCCAGCGCCTCACAGCGCGCCCGCACCATCCGTGCGACGTCGCGGGTGTTGCCGCTGAGCGAACAGTAGGCGAGGAGGATGCGCACGGGTCAGACTCGATGTTCCAGAAACCGGGGTCAGAGTCGATTTCCGATCATCGGATCGTCAGGTGGCGGCGAGGCCGCCGGACGAACATCGACTCTGACCCCGGTTTTGCGATGCCTCAAAGATCGTCGAAGCCGTTGTCCGAATTCGTCTTCTTGTACGACGCGTTGCGCATCTCGAAGAAGTCGGTCTTGGTTTCGGTGAAGTTGTCGGCGTAGGCCTTGATCCACGGCATGACGTTGTCGGTGGTCTCGGTGTAGAGCTTCTCGATGCCGAGCATGCCGGACATCTTGTTGGCGCGGTACTTCACGTAGCGGATCATCTCGTCGACGTCGATGCCGTCGATGCCGTCGAGCACTTCGCCTGTCCACTGCACTTCCAGGTCGATCGCGTGGGCGAAGGCCTTGTGCACGTAGTCGGTGAGCTCGTTGGTCTGCAGCTCCGGGTTCTCGCCGACGATGGCGCGGATCACCTCGCTGATGAACTTGGTATGGGCCAGTTCGTCTCGGTTGATGAAGCTGATGATCTTGCCGGTGCCGGTCATCCGGTTCTGGCGGACCAGGTTGTAGAAGTACGCGAAGCCCGAATAGAAGTTGATGCCTTCGAGGATCGAGGACTGGATCAGCGAGCGCAGCAGCGTCTCGGCGGTCTTCTCGCGCATGAAGTCGTCGTACGACTCCATGATCGGCGCGTTGCGCTTCTGGATCGTGGGATGCGTGCGCGCGATTTCGAAGACGCGGTTCTGGTTCGACAGGTCGGTGATCGAGGCCAGGACGTAGCTGTAGCTCTCGTTGTGGATCACTTCCTGCTGGCCGATGATCGCGGCGTTGGCGTGCGCGGCCGGGTCGGTGATGTACTCGGCGACGTTGTAGATGAAGCGCGTCTGCGGCGAGTCGAGCGTGGCCAGCAGGCCGATGATCGAATCGTAGGCGTTCTTCTCGCGCGCCGAGAGCTCACCGTACTGTTTGGCGTCGCTCTTCATGTCGACCTCGTCTGGAATCCAGAAGTTGGTCGAGAGCTCCTTGTAGGCGCGATAGAACGACGGGTACGGGATGTCGTTCCAGTTGAGGATGCCGGACGTGCGCCCGTTGATGATGCCGGTCGAGCGGTTGGGATGGCGTGGCTCGAGGATCTTGATGCGATCGAGCGGCGTAGAAGTCGTGGCCATGATTGCGTTTCTCGTGTTTCGTGTCGCGTGCGATCAGCAGAACCGGGGTCAGAGTGCATTTTTTCGTTGCACTCTCGAACCGGGGTCAGTGGATAAATGCACTCTGACCCCGGTTTAAGTCAGGAGGCGCGCCGAAGGCGCGGAGGTGTGGAAGCCAATGAAACGGGGCCCGCGGTTCGCGAGGCGAACCGTGGGGAGCGACAGCGCGAATGCGCTATCGCGTTCCCTTTAGCTACTGCACCACTCGCATTCGGCGATGTCGATGTCGTTGGAGCGCACGTAGTACGTGGTCTTGATGCCTTCGCGCCAGGCGGTCATGTGCAGCTCGAGCAGGGTGCTGGCGCGGATGGTGCTGGGCACGTACAGGTTGAAGCTGATCGCCTGGTCGACGTGGCGCTGGCGACGCGCGTTCTGGCGCACGGACGCGAACTGGTCGACCTTGTAGGCGCCCTTCTCGTAGAACGGCCAGGTCTCGAGCGACAGGCCGGGGGCGGCAACCGGACGCCGGTAATCCTTCTTCTCCTCGTAGTAGAACGCCGAGTAGATCGGGTCGATCGACGCGGTGGAGCCCGCGATCTGCGCGGTCGACATGTTCGGCGCGACCGCCATCAGCCAACCGTTGCGCATGCCGTTGACGCCGACCTTGGCGGCCAGTTCCAGCCACGCGGGCGAGTTGTAGTCGCGGTCGCGGAAGTAGGCACCAGTGTGCCAGTCGCTGCCGGCGAACACCGAGTAGGCGCCCTTTTCCTTGGCCAGTTCCATGCTCGCCTGTACGGTCAGGAAGTTGATGCGCTCATACAGCGTGTCGCTGAAGTCCTCGGCCTCGGGCGTGTTCCAGTGGATGCCCTTCTGCGCCAGCAGGTGATGCCAGCCGAACGTGCCCAGGCCGATCGCGCGGTACTTCTGGTTGGTGATCGTGGCCTGCGGGACGGGCAGCTGGTTGAGGTCGATGACGTTGTCGAGCATCCGCACCTGGATCGGGATCAGCCGCTCGAGCACGTCGGTGATCAAGTCGCCCTGGCCTTCCTGCGGCACGATCGCCCGACCCAGGTTCACCGACGACAGGTTGCACACGACGAAGTCGCCGGCCTGCTTGGTGGTAACGATCTGATTGCCGGAGATGATCTCCTGCATCATCTTCGTCGGGCTCATGTTCTGCAGGATCTCGGTGCACAGGTTCGACGAATAGACACGGCCGACGTGCTTGTTCGGGTTCTTCCGGTTCACTTCATCGCGGTAGAACATGAACGGGTTGCCGGTCTCGAGCTGCGACACCATGATCCGCTTGAAGATCTCGATCGCCTTGACGGTCTTGCGCGAGATGCGCTCGTCACGGACGACTTCCTCGTACTTCTTACGGAACGTGCCCTCGCCCTTCTTTTCGTCGAAGAAGTCCTGCAGGTACCAGCCCTTGACGCGATGGACCTCGTGCGGATCGAACAGGTACCAGTCGCCGCGGCGCTCGACCGCCTCCATGAACACGTCGGGGATGCACACCGAGGTGAACACGTCATGGGCGCGCAGGCGCTGATCGCCGTTGTTCAGGCGCAGATCCAGGAACGCCTCGATGTCGCGGTGCCACACGTCCAGGTACACCGCGACCGCGCCCTTGCGCTGGCCCAGCTGGTCGACCGACACGGCGGTGTTGTTGAGCTGCTTGATCCACGGCACCACGCCGCCCGAAGAATTGGGCACGCCGCGGATGGCCGAGCCCGACGAGCGCACATAGCCCAGGTACGCACCGACGCCGCCGCCGCCCTTGGAGACGCGGGCGATGTCGGTGTTGGAGTCATAGATGCCCTGCAGCGAGTCGTCGACGGTGTCGATGAAGCACGACGACAGCTGGCCGCCGACCTTGCCGGCGTTCTGCAGCGTCGGCGTCGCCACGGTCATGTACAGATTCGACAGCGCCCAGTAGGCCTCGCCGACGAGCTGCATGCGGCGCTCGCGGCCGCCGCGGGTCTCGTTCTGCATCAGATACAGCGCGATGGTGAGCCAGCGCTCCTGCGGCAGTTCGAACACGGCGCGCGAGGTGTCGGTGGCCAGATAGCGCGTGGCCAGCAGATACAGGCCGTTGTAGGCGAACAGCTTGTCGCGCTCGGGCTCGATCATGCGTCCGGCTTCCTGCAGTTCCTCCTTGGAGTAGGCGCGCAGGATGTCGTTGGAATAGATATTGCGGTCGGCCAGCGACTCCTGCAGGCCGACATAGGAGCCGTACTTCTGCTCGGCGTCGTAGAAGCGGTTGCGGCTGGCGCGCTTGTACAGGCGGTGGAGGTACAGGCGAGCGGCGAAGAACTCCCACTCCGGTGCGGTGACGTCGACGCGGGCCTCGGCCTCGCGGATCAGGTGGTCAACCAGGTCGTCGGCGTTGACCGCGTCCTTGCGTTCGACGAAACCGAACACGCTGCGCTTGTAGTCGACGATATCGAGTTGCGGGAACTCGCCGTGGACGCGGTCGATGCTGCGCTCCAGGCGCGCGCGGTCGTACGGGATCCGGCGGTTGCCGGCTTCCTTGGTGATCCAGGTGGAGACGTCGGTGTCGACGTCAGGGGTTTCAGCAGTTGCGGTATGCATGGCAGCGCTCGGGGGCGGCGGCACCACGTCGTCGGCGTCGACGGCGGACGGCGCCACAGGGGTGGGGGAGGCGATCGGGGTCGGGGGCGCGTCTGCGGGCGTCGAAGGGGCGGTCGAGATGGTGTCGTGGCTGGTCATGCGTCCTCTCTCTTCTTTTGGTGTCCAGTGCATTCGCGCACGCCCCGGCCCGCCCGCGTCGGGTCCGGTGGCTGCGGACGACCCGCCCCTGTACGGAGCGTCCACAGCCGCAAACCGCGCGTCGTGCTTTCGCGCGGCTGTCGGCAGGGTACGGACTCATGGGCGAAGGCGGCGCCTTCGTCCCGCCGCGTACCGAATCGCTCCGGTGGCGGGTGGGACGTTCCCAATTACCGCTGCGGGGCAGCACCGGACTGGCGTGGGGCGTCACCGGTGTCCCGTTTTTCATCCACAGACGTTGTGGCTGCGGAACCGACGGGCCCAAGATAGTGGGGTGGTCGGGCAGCGTCAACGCTAAATGTGGGGCGGGCACCCGGAGCCGCGTCAGGCCGGGAATCGTGCGGCCTCGGGCGGCCGCCGGGTGCGGGGCGATGCAGATCCGGCTGCGCCAGGCAACCCCGCCAGACGCCTATTCAGCTACGGCGACCGCCGTCCGCGCGCGCTGGACAGCGGCGGTCGCACGCGACCAGCGGCGCCAGTCGGGGGCCGGAATCGGCAGCGGCTGGTCGTGGTCGAGCAGTCGGCGCAGATCGACCGCAGCGTAATGCGGCGCCAGCGCCTGGACCAACGCGAAGCCGAAGTCGCGCAGGACCCGGTCGCGGCGCAGCAGCACCCAGGTGATGCATTCGGGCAGCAGGCCGTCCTCGACCGGCGGCGCGACCAGGCCGTCGTCGAGGTCGGCGCCCATCTCGTCGACGATCCCGACCCCCAGGCCGGCGTGGACGTAGGTCCGGATCAGCGCGCCGTCGCGCGCGGTCACCGCGAGGTCGGCGCGCAGGTCGGCAGCGGCGAACGCGCGTTGCAGCGACGAGGCGGGCTGCCGGCTCGATTCGTAGCTCACCAGCGGCACGCCGGCCAGGTCGCGCAGGCCGATCGGGCGCGGCAATGCCGTCAGCGGGTGGCCGGCCGGCACCAGCACCCGCCGGCCCCACCGGTACAGCGGAATCGCCACCAGGCCCGGCGGTGGGGCGCCGGTGCCGCTGAGGATCGCCAGGTCGGCATGGTGTTCGGCCAGCAGCCGCAGCGACTCGGCATCGCCCCCAGGCACCACGTGCACCGCGACCTCGGGCCAGTCGTTTTTGAGCGCCTGCAGCGCCGGCGGCAGCGCGTGGCGGGCCTGGGTGTGGGTGGTGGCGATGCGCAGCAGGCCCTGCGCCTCGCGGCGCAGGTTGTCGGCCAGCGCCTGGATGTTGCCGGCCTCGGCCAGCAGGCGGCGGGCGTGCGCGAGCACCTGCCGGCCCTCGTCGGTCAGCGCGGCGAGCGCGCGCTGGCGGCGGGTGAACAGCAGGAAGCCGAGCGAGTTCTCCAATTGCGCGAGCTGTTTGGACAGGCCCGACTGCGTCGCGTGCAGGCGGCGGGCGGCCAGGGTGATGTTGTGGCCGCATTCGACGATGGCGACGAAGCTGCGCAGTTGGGTGAGGGTCATGGCCAGGCCCGTGCCGACGGCGGGAATGTCGTGGCAGCGCATGGTCGCCCACGGACGCGACCGGCATGTCCCGCGGGCGACAACACTGTGTGCCGCGATCCGGCGACGCAGCCAGGTCGCGGCCATCGTCGGCGGCTAGCGACGCCCGGCCGGCACCAACTGGTCGGACAGCAGCAACGCGTTGAGCAACAGCCGTTCGGTGCCGTGCCAGTACTTGCGGTGCGCCGGGTCGTCGGCGAACAGCACGACGTTCCCGCGCCCGGTCGCGGCGACGACCGCCCACGGCGCGCCGCCGAGCCGGGCGCGGTTGCGCACCGAGACATAGCCGTTGACCAACGGCGCGTCGTCGATGCGCACGACCGTGGAGAAGCGGTCGCGCGCCGGTGGCAGGACCACCGCGCTCTCCTTGTTGACGAAGAGCGCGCGGCGCGGCACGCCGAAGGCCAGCGGATGGCTGATGTCGGCATCGGCCGAGACCAGGTTGCCGGAGATGCGGTCCTCGGCCAGCAGGTCGCGGCGGTCGCCGAAGTCCGCGCGCGCGGTGTCGTCCTCGTCGCGGGCCGGGGCCTGGCCCAGGCCGTCGGCGAGCTTGTGATCGATCGCCCACTGCGAGGCGCTGCCGAAGGTCACCAGCGAACCGCCGGCACGGACCCAGCCGCGCAGCGCCTCGACCGTCGCCTCGCTCCAGTCCTCGTAGTTGCCGCCGGCCAGCACGAGGCTGGTGTAGTTGCCCAGCGGCGCGCGCGCGAGCTGGGTCGGGTCGAGCCGGGTCGCCGGCCAGCGCAACTGCTCGCTCAGCGCGAACCAGGTCGAGCCGATCTCGGTCGCGTTGACGCCCTGGCCCATGACCAGCGCGACCCTGGGCTTGCGCAGCGGACGCACGCTGTCGCTGCCCAGGTCGATGCCGGCCACGCTCTGCCCGGTCGACAACGCATGCGCGCGCACCCCGGCCTCGCGCGTGGCGGCATCGACCGCCGCATGCAGCGCCTCGGCCGCCAGCGTCTGGCCGGCGACCGGCACCACCAGCGTGCCGTAGGAGAACGCGATTTCGCCGTCCGCGGTGCGCGCGGTGAACGGCTGGAATGCGCTGCGCACGCGGATGTCCTGTGCCAGCAGCGCGGCGAGCACGCGCGGTGCGGCCTGGTCGCGCCAGTCGATCGCGTAGGCGTAGCGCGCCTGGCCACCGACGATGCCGGCCTCGGCCGGCGGCAACGCCTGCACCCGCTCGCCCAATGCCGGTGCGCGGCGCGCGCGTGCGAATGCGATGCCATAGGCGTGCGCGATCGCGTACGAGGTGCTGCCGTAGACGCTCTCCTTCACCTCGGGCGTGGTCTCGAAGATCGAATGCACCAGCCGGAACTGCGGCTGCGCCGACGGCACGACGTAGGCGCTTCCGGGCGAGAACGTGGTGCCGTCGATCGTCGTCTCGCGCGCCAGCGCATGGACCTCGATGCGGTGGAGCAGCAGCAGGTCGAGCAGGCGCCGGGTCAGCGACGGGTCGTGCGCGTCGCCGAATACGAACGCGGCCGCGTCGTGGCGCCGGCCCTGGCTGAGCGCCGAGCGGAAGAAGTCTTTCTGCAGCGCCAGCAATCCAGGCTTCTCGGCGACCGCGCCGCGCACCGTCGCCAGCCCGGTCGCGACCTGGTTGCGAATCGTGAAGCGGAATTCCAGCGGGCCGCCGGCGGTGTCCTGCACCAGGCCGCGCGAACTGCCCTGCTCGACAGTGACGCCGACCCCGCCGTGGAAGTCGGGATAGGTCGAGCCGTAGACCGGCGAGAAGTTGTCGAAGTTCTCCTTCGTGTAGTACAGCGAGCCGAGCGCATCGAGGCCCTGGGCATGGTAGCGCGCCAGCGTGACGTTGAAATCGTAGGAGGCCTGCGGCAGCAGCGGGCTGTGCATGCTCGACGGCGACGGCTCGAAGTAGTACGTGCTGCCGGCGCCCATTTCGTGGAAGTCGATCTGCACGTTCGGCGTCCACTGGTGGAACAGGTCGATCTTGGGCCGGGTCTCGCGCTGGGTGACCGCGAGCCAGTCGCGGTTGAGGTCGGTGAAGTAGTGGTTGGTGCGCCCCATCGGGAACGGCTCGACGTGCTCCTTGTCCAGCGGGTCGGCGACCGGCGGGTTCGACTTCCACGCGTTGTGCCAGTTCGCCGCGCGGTCGCGGCCGTCGGGGTTCTGTGCCGGGTCGATCAGCACGATCGCCTCGTCGAGCCAGCGCGTGGTCTGTGCGCCGCGGTGCGCGGCCAGGTAGTAGGCGGTCAGCAGCGCGGCCTCGCCGCTCGAGGTCTCGTTGCCGTGCACGCTGTAGTACAGGCCGACGACGACCGGCAATTGCGGGGGCACGGCCGCCGCGGGATCGCGCTGGGTGGCGTGCGCGGCGCGCAGCGCCTCGAGCCGGCCGTGGTTGGCGGCCGAGGTGACGATGGCCGTGACCAGCGGGCGCTCCTCGTAGCTGCGCCCGGTCTGCTGCAGCGTGATCCGGTCGGACACGCGCGCCAGTTCGCGGAAATAGTCGACGATGCGGTCGTGCCGCGTGTAGTGGGTCCCCAGCGGATAGCCAAGGAACTGCTCGGGCGTGGGCACGTCGGGGTCGAAGTCCGCGGCCTGGGCCTGGGGAAAGTAATAAGCGTTCTGCGCGATCGCGACCAGCGGCAGCAGCGCGAGCAAGGCCAGCAGCAGCCGCATCGGCGCGCTGCGGAACAGGTGGCCGCGCCCGGAGGCGCGGTAGAGAGGAGCGTCGGGCATCGGCGTATCCGGTGAGAGGCGGCGCCTGCGCAAACGCGCGGATGCGCGTCGTTGCAGAAGCGCCGCTGAGGGCGCGGGGATCGGGTGCGAGGAGACGGCGGCGGACGGGCCGGTCAGAACCGGTAGTCGAAGCCCACCTGGAAGTAGCGCCCGCGCAAGTCGTACTGGCTGAAATCGTAGGGCGCGCGGATGCCGGGGAAGGACGCGTCGTGCGGCGGCGTTTCGTCGGCGATGTTCTCGACCTTGGCGTAGAGCGTCAGCTTCTCGATGCCCGACCAGGCGAGGTAGAGATCGAACTGGTCATAGGCGTCCACCCGCGACTGCGCGGCGCTTGCCGCGGCACTGGCCTTCTGGTCGTAACCGCCGATGCGGTACCAGGTCAGGCCGGTGTCGAAATCGCCGATCTTCCAGTCCAGCGTCGTCGTCGCCTTATTGCGCGGCAGCGACGGGCCGAGGTTGCTGCCGGCGTAGTCGACCAGCGGACCGCCGATCGTTTGCGGGCGCTTGTAGGCGAGCACGTGGGTGAACACACTCGACAGCCCGAAGCTGCCCGCATTGCCGGTGTGCCAGCGCTGGCGCAGTTCGGCATCCAGGCCCGAAGTCTGCAGTTCGCTCAAGTTCTGGTAGCGGTTGTAGACGGCCACCAGCTTGCCGCGTGCGTCGCGTACGACATCGGCCGGGTCGTTGGTCTGCACGATCGTGGCGGTGTTGCCGGTGCCCACCAGGTTGTCGAGCTCCACCCGGTACCAGTCCAGGCTCAGGCTGGTGTCGGCCCACGGCGAGACGACAACGCCCAGGTTGTAGCTGCGCGTGCGTTCGGGATCGAGGTCGGTGTTGCCGACAGTGAAGAACGTCGGGGTCTGGCGCGAATCGGGGACATCGGGATCGAAGGGATCGACGACCGAGCCGTAGGCGATGCTGGTTGAGGCCGAGTTCTCCGACAGCGATGGCGCGCGGAAGCCGCGCGAGGCCGAGGCCCGCACCAGCAGCGCATCGAGCGGCTGCCAGCGCAGTCCGGCCTTGGGCGAGAACGCGCTGCCGAAGTCGCTGTAGTGATCGCCGCGTCCAGCCAGTTGCAGTTCCAGCGTTGGGGTCACCGGCACATTGACCTCGGCGTAGACCGCGGCGACATCACGGTCGCCGTCGACCGCGGCGATCGCCGGGCGCACCTGCAGGCCGGCGTCGATCTGCCACGGGTTGCGCGAGACCAGCGACTCGTGGCGCCACTCGGCGCCGGCCGCGAAGCCCACGGTGCCGGCCGGCAGCTCGAACAGGCTGCCCGAGACCTTGAAGTCGACGCCGGTCAGCCGAGAGTCGGCCGGCCGCAGCGTGCTCAGCGCGATCGCGTCGAGCACGGCCTGCGGCGTCGTCGACGGCGCATGCAGGTTCAGGCTGCCGTCGGCGAGGGCCTGCGCCAGCGTCCAGCGGTTGGCGAAGCCGCCGGCAACGGTTTCTTCCTCGTTGCTGCGCGCCGCGAACGCCGCGGCCTCCCAGTCCCAGGTGTCGGAGAACCGGCCGCGCACGCCGCCCAGCACCCGGTAGGCGGTCGAGCGGTTGGTCTTGAGCGACTGGCCCAGGTCGAAGAACGTGTACTCGATCGGCGTGGCGACGCCGTAGGGGTTGTAGGGGTTGCCGGCCGGCAGCAGGTTGGACACCGGCTCGGCCAACCCGGTCTGCGCGTTGAGTGCGAAGCGCCCGCCCTCGAGCGTGAAGTACGGGCTGGAGCCGAACAGCGACGCGCCGCGGATGCGGCTCACCACCAGTTCGCCGAACGCCTCGGTGGTCTCGCCCAGGCGAACGGTGCCGTTGACATAGCCCTGGTAGCGCTCGGTCGCGGGAATCAGCGTCGTGTAGGGCGCGAGGTTGATCGCGCAGGTGTCGCCGGCGAGCCCGTCGATCGGCGCGCTCGCGGTCAGCACCATGCCCTGCGGGCAGTGGCCCGCGGCATCGAGCAGTGGCACCGACGCGCCGTTGACCAGGAAGCGTGCGCCCTTGGCCGACCAGCCGTTCCAGCGGCCGCCGGGCTTGTCGGTGTAGATGCCAGAGCGCGTGAGCGCGCGCTGGTCCTGGTCGAGCCGGTCGCGATCATAGGCCTCCAGGCTGAAGAGCAGGTTGTAGCCGTCGGTGTCGAGGTCGCCGACGCCGCCGACCAGCCGCGCACGCTGCGTGTCCAGCCCGCCTTGATCGGAGGTGCCCAGGCTGCCGCCCACTTCCAGGCCCTGGAAGTTCTGGCGGGTGATGATGTTGACCACGCCGGCGACCGCGTCTGATCCGTAGACGGCCGAGGCGCCGTCCTTGAGCACCTCGATGCGTTCGACCGCGACCAGCGGCAGCGCATTGAGGTTGACGAAGGTGTCCGACAGCCCGCCGGCCGGGAAGCCGTAATTGGCCAGCCGGCGGCCGTTGAGCAGCACCAGCGTGTTCTTCTGCGACAGGCCGCGCAGGCCGATGCCGGCCGAGCCCGACGCCCAACCACTGTTGCTGGTCTCGTTGGCGGCATTGCCGGTGTTGGCCGAGATCGAGCGCAGCACGTCGGCGACGGTGACCTTGCCCGAGGTCTCGAGCGCCTGCCGGTCGATGACCTGCACCGGGTTCGCCGTTTCGGCGTCCGCACGGCGGATGTGGGAGCCGGTCACGGTCACCGTGCCCAGCGTGCGCGCGCCTGCGTCTGCATGACCATCCGTATCCCGTGCGGCGGCGAGGGTGGGGAGGGACAGCGCCGCCAAGAGGGCGGACGCGAGGCGCGCGGGACTGGACATCTGCTGCACTGCAATATGGAGGGGCAGGCAGTGGGCCATGCGCGCGAAACGGACAGAAATGGTGATCCGGACTGGCGATATGGCGTTTTGGACTATCCAGACGTCGCGATGCCGGCCTGCAGATCGCAGGCAACGCGAGAGCAGGTTTCCGGCGCGGGATGCCGGACGTCGCGCGGCTGCGTCGACTACGCCCGATGCGCCCGCAGCAGGTATTCGGCGCTGCGCATCTCGATCAGACGCGAGGCGGTGCGCTCGAAGGCCGCCGACAGCCGCTCGCCGGCGTAGAGCTGGGGCGGTTCGGCATCGGCGGTGCACACCAGATTGACGTTGCGGTCGTAGAGCTCGTCGATCAGCGTGACGAACCGGCGCGCGGCGTCGTCGCGGCGGCCGTCCATCGTCGGGATGCCGCCGAGCAGCACGGTGTGGAACTCGGTCGCGATCTGGATGTAGTCGCTGGCGCCGCGCGGGCCGTCGCACAGCGCGTCGAAGTCGAACCAGGCCATGCCGGTGCAGCGCGCACGCACGGGGATGCGGCGGCCGTCGAGCTCGATGCCGGCGTCGCGATGCGCATCGTCGCCGCCCAACTCGCGCCAGCGCGTCTCCAGCCAGGCATCGGCGCCTGCATCGAGCGGCGCGCGGTAGACCGGCGAGCGGGTCAGCGCGCGCATGCGGTAGTCGGTGTCGCTCTCCAGGTAGACCACGTGGCAGTGGCGCTCGATCAGGGCGATCGCCGGCAGGAAGCGCGCGCGCTGCAGGCCGTCCTTGTACAGGTCGCCGGGCGCGGCATTGGAACTGGTCACCAGCACAATGCCGTCGGCGACCATGCGTTCGAGCAGCCGGGCCAGCAGCATCGCATCGCCGATGTCGCTGACGAAGAACTCGTCGAGCACGAGCACGCGCAGGCCGGCGTCGCGCCAGCCGCGCACGATCGCGGCCAGCGGATCGCGCTCGCCGGCATGCGCGCGCAGCGCGGTATGCACCTCGCGCATGAAGCGGTGGAAGTGCGTGCGCCGCTTGCCGCCCAGCCGCGGATCGGGCTCGGGGCTGCGCTCGGGGTCGCGCGGCGCGGCAGGCGCTGGCGCATCGGCGCGCGCCTCGCCCTTGAGCGTCCGCAGCGCCAGGCCGTCGTGGAACAGATCGATCATGAAGGTCTTGCCGCGCCCCACGCCGCCCCACAGGTACAGCCCGGGGATGTCGTCGCTGTGGCCCTCACCGCCGAACAGCCGGCCGAGCAGGCCTCGGCGCGGTGGCGGTGTGTGCAACGCGCGATGCAAGCGGTCGAGCTCGACCAGCGCCGGTTGCTGCGCCGGGTCGTGCTGCCAGTCGCCGCGCGCGACGCCCGCGGCGTAACGCTCGGAGGGCAGCGGCGGCAGGCTCATCGCCGGCCCCGCATCAGTGCGTCGCCGGGCCGGGCATGGCGGGCCGGGCTCATCGCGCTGGGGGCAGGTAGCTGCGCACGCCGTTCTTGACCACGCCGCGCAAGTCGATCATCCGGCGGTGGAAAAAATGGCCGGTGTCGGGCATGCGCACCAGTTCGGCCTGGGCGTCGCGTTCTTCGAGCCAGCGGTAGACCGCCTCGGGATCGACGATTTCATCGGACTCGCCCTGGATCACCAGCCACGGGCAATCGGGCAGCACGATGCGGTCGAAATCCCAGCGGCCGGCGGGCGGAGCGACCGAGATCAGCAGATCGGGCTTCAAGGCAGCGCTGGCACGCAGCGACACGTAGGCGCCGAAGCTGAAACCGGCCAGCCACAGGGCATCGCCGGGCCGTTCCCGGCGCACCCATTCGACCACGGCGGTCAGGTCGTCGGTCTCGCCGTCGCCGCGGTCGAACTGACCCTCGGAGGCACCGGTACCGCGGAAATTGAAGCGCAGGGTCGTCGCGCCGAGTTCGCGCAGCGAGCGCGCGACCATCGTCACGACCTTGTTGTGCATCGTGCCGCCCTCGGTGGGCAGCGGATGGCAGACCACCGCCACCAGCGGCAGCGCGGGGACGTCGGCCTCGGGCAGATCAATGGCGGCCTCGAGCGCGCCGACTGGACCGGCCAGCGTCAGCGGGCCCGATTGCGTGGGAAAGGTGGGGGACATCATGCCGCGATGATAAACGCCCGCGCGTTCACTCGCCGCGCAGGCGCAGGCCCACGACCAGGGGATCGTGATCGGAACTGCGCCACGGCGTGCCGTCGGGCGTGTCCAGTGCCGGCTCGTCGGCATTGTTGTGCCACTTCGCCGCGCCGTGCACGCGCGTCGACAGCGCCGGGCTCAGCAGCAGATGGTCGAGACGACCGGACTGTGCATCGAAGACGAAGCTGTAGCGCGTCTGCGCCGGCTCGGCATCGAAGGGGTCGCGCCAGCCGGCGTCGACGAATGCGCGGACCGGATCCTCCATCGCATAGGCGTTGAAATCGCCGACCACAGCGACCCGGTCACTGCTGCCGGTGGGATCGCTCGCCAGCCATGCCAGCAGCCGGCGCGCGGACTCGGTCCGGGTGGCGTTCCAGCACGCCTGGCCGTCGCCCTGGTCGCGATCCGCGCCCTCGGCGTCGCGACAGCCTTTCGACTTCAGATGCACCGCGACGACCGAGAACGTCGCCCCTGCATCGCGGCCGTCGCGCAGCGGCACGAACGCTTGCGCGAGCGGGACACGGCTATGGGCGACGAACGGGCCGCCTTCGAGCATCGCCGGCGCCCCTTGCGGCCGCACGCGCGTGCCGCGATAGAGCAGGCCGACCCGGATCGCGTTGTCGCCCGGTCCCTGGCCGGCGTCGACGAAGCGCCAGTCGCGTGCGGGGCCGGCGGCATTGAGCGCGGCCACCAGCTGGGCGATGCTCGCGTCGGCGTCGTAGCCGTCGTTCTCCAGTTCCATGACCGCGGCGATGTCGGCGTCGAGCGCGGCGATCGTCGCGACCAGCCCGGCGACCTGACGCGCCAGCGCCTCGGGCGACTTCGCGCCGCGCGCGGTCGGAAAGCCGCCGCCGCGACCGTCGCCGTTGAACAGGTTCTGCAGGTTGAAGGCGGCGATGCGCACGTCGCCACCCACCTGCGGCGCTGCCGGGCGTGGCGCCAGCGCCACCGTGGGCCTGGCGGTCGCGCGTAGCCGCCAGCCCTCGTCGCTGCGTTCCACGATGCCTTCCACGCCGGTCAGCACGCTGCCGGTGCGCAATGCCCGCGCGTGTTCGGGCAGATACCACGGCATGCCGCCTTCGGGCAGATCGTCGCGGCCGTCGTCGAGCACGATGCGCCGTGCGCGGTTGTCTGCGGCGACGGTCGCGGCGTCGGGCCCGGGCCGGGCGATCTCGGTCGGGGCGAACAGACGCCCGTCGAAACTCGCCACCAGCGTGCCGTCGCGGGCCAGTCGGTGCTGGCCGCTGACCGTCAGCGGTGCGTCGATGCGGACCCGCTGGCCCACCAGTGGCGTCCAGTCGGCCGGCGCGGCGGACAGGGTCACCGGCGCGGGCGTCGCCGCATCGGCGCGGCCGGGCACGGTCTCGTGGACAGGGCCGCCCGCCTGGCAGGCGGCGAGCAACAGGCAGAGCGGCAGGGCGAAGCGCAAGCGCATCACGGGGACTCCAGGCGGGCGGGGCCAAAACAACGACGCCGCCCGGAGGCGGCGTCGCGAGCGTCGGGCAGCACCGGGCATGCCGGCGCGCCGCAGCTTACTTCAGGTTGTCGACCATCCAGTCGACGACGGCATGCATCTGCTCGTCGGTCAGCGCCGGGTTGCCGCCGCGCGCGGGCATCACACCGGCCGCGCCGGTGAAGCCTTCAATCGAATGCTTGTACAGCGTGTCCTTGCCCTGGGCCAGGCGCGCATCCCAGTGCGCGTGGTCGAGCGTCGGCGCGCCGCCGGCGCCGGAGGTGTGGCAGCCCGCGCACAGGTTCTCGAAGATCACCGAGCCTTCGAGCGTGCCGCCGTAGGCGGCCTGCGAAGTCGCCGCTGCTGCCGCAGCAGCCGATGCGGCCGCCTGCGCGGCGGCACCGGTGGCGCCGGCGTAGACCGCGCCCACCGGCGCGATGCGCGCCTCGGTGCGCTGGGCGACATTGGGCGGAACTTCGGTCGGCACCGAACGCTGCAGGAACCAGGCGCCGGCGATCAGGCCCAGTGTGACGATGGTCAGAAACACCAGCACCATCGAGAAGCGCTTGAGGAATTCGAGATCGTAGTTGCGCACGAAGCACCCTTGGCTTTGGCGACATGGTCCGCGGACCACAGCTGTCGGCGAGTATACGGCCAGGTCGGCGAAAATGCCTGCGGCGTTCCGTCGCGGCGGCGCAGCATCGACGCGCGCCGCGTCCGTGTCCTCACATCCCCGCGTAGTTCGGACCGCCGCCCCCTTGCGGGGCGACCCAGACGATGTTCTGCGTCGGGTCCTTGATGTCGCAGGTCTTGCAGTGCACGCAGTTCTGCGCGTTGATCTGCAAGCGCGGGCCGTCGGGTCCTTCGACGAACTCGTAGACCGCCGCCGGGCAATAGCGCGCTTCCGGCCCGCCGTAAGTCGCCAGGTTCACGTCCACCGGCACGCGCGGATCCTTGAGCGTCAGATGCGCGGGCTGATCCTCGTCATGGTTGGTGCTCGACAGGTACACCGAGCTCAGACGGTCGAAGGTCAACACCCCGTCGGGCTTGGGATACGCGATTCTGGTGTGCTGCGCGGCCGGTTCCAGGCAGGCATGGTCTGGGCGGTCGCGGTGCAGTGTCCAAGGCGGCGTACGGATGCCGAGCTTGGGCAGCAACCACTGCTCGACGCCGGTCATCAGCGTCGCGGTCGTGCGGCCCTTCTTGAACCATTGCTTGAAGTTCTTGGCCTGGGAAAGTTCGGCATGCAGCCAGCTCGATTCGAACGCGGCCGGGTAGGCGGCCAGTTCGTCGCCGCCGCGGCCCTCGCCCAGCGCCGCGAAGGCAGCCTCGGCGGCCAGCATGCCGGTCTTGATCGCCGCATGGCTGCCCTTGATCCGGCTGGCGTTGAGCGTGCCGGCCTCGCAGCCGACGAATGCGCCGCCCGGGAACACCAGCTTCGGAATCGACAGCAGGCCGCCGGCGGTGATCGAGCGGGCGCCGTAGCCGATGCGCTTGCCGCCCTCCAGGTACTTGCGGATCTCCGGGTGCGTCTTGAAGCGCTGGAATTCCTCGAATGGACTCAGCCACGGGTTGCGGTAGTCCAGACCGACGACCAAGCCGATCGCGACCTTGCCGTCCTCGGCGTGATAGACGAACGAGCCGCCGTAGGTGTCGTCGCTCAACGGCCAGCCGGCGGTGTGCACCACCAGGCCCGGCTCGTGCTTGGCCGGGTCGACCTGCCACAGCTCCTTGATGCCCAGGCCATAGCTCTGCGGGTCGCGGCCGTCGTCGAGCGCGAAGCGCGCGATCAGCTCGCGACCCAGTTGCCCGCGCGAGCCTTCGGCGAAGATCGTGTACTTGGCATGCAGTTCCATGCCCAACTGGAACTCGGCGGTCGGCTGACCGTCCTTGCCGACGCCCAGGTTGCCGGTCGCCACCCCGCGCACTGCGCCGTCTTCGGTGTAGAGCACTTCGGCCGCAGCGAAGCCGGGGAAGATCTCCACGCCCAGGCCTTCGGCCTGCGTCGCCAACCAGCGCGTGACCGCGCCGAGGCTGATGATGTAATTACCGTGATTCTTGAAGCAGTCGGGCAGCAGAAAATCCGGCGTGGCCTTCGCGCCGGTCTCGTCCAGGAACAGGAACGCATCGCGCGTGACCGCCTGTGTCAGCGGCGCGCCCTTGGCCTGCCAGTCGGGAATCAGTTCGGTCAGTGCACGCGGGTCGACGATCGCGCCCGAAAGAATGTGTGCGCCGGGTTCGGAGCCTTTCTCCAGCACGCAGACCGACACCTCGCGCCCGGCCTCGGCGGCCAACTGCTTGAGCCGGATCGCGGTCGACAGTCCACCGGGACCGGCCCCGACGACGACCACGTCGTACTCCATCGATTCGCGCGGGCCGTGGGTCTGCAGCAATTCCTGAGGTGTCGTCATCGTTGCCTTGGGCGGGTGCCTGGGTGATGGAAGCGTCCGTCGGACAGCATCGCAACCTGCATGCGATGGCGGCGTGGCCGCAGCGCGCAAGTGTAGCGCGCCGTCTTGCGCGGGCTGCTCAGCGCGGCTTGGCAGGCAGCGGGAACGGCGTGACGACCTTCTCGCCGGAGGTCGCATCGCGGATCGCCGACTGCCCCTTCTTCTCCACTTCCTCGACCCGCAGCACGCTCTGCATCGGTAGATGCAGCGTGCGGGTGTGGCCGAATTCGGCCTGCAGGCGTTCTTCGGTCGGATCGACGACCAGGCCCTCGTGCACATCGAACACCAGGTCCGAGACCTCGACAAAGCCCCACAGCCGCCCACTCTCCACGCGCTGCGCGTACAGCTCGTAGACCTTGCCGTGGGTAAGAAAGGTGATCTTGTAGAGCGTCTTGGCGGTCATCGCGAAAGTATAAGAGCCGGCGTCGGGGAGGGCGACGCCGTGGCCGGCCCGCGCGTCCGATCCCGGGCCGACGTGCCGATTCCGGACTTCAATAGCCCTTGAGCCGCCGCAGCCGCTGGCCGATCGCGCGGCGCGAGACCAGCGCGAAGACGACGCCGACCAGAAAGCCGGCCAGATGCGCGGCCCAGGCGACGGCGCCGAACGCCGGGCCGATGTAGGCGAAGAACACCTGTAGCAGGGCCCACACCCCGATCAACAGTGAGGCAGGCGCGCGGACGAACTCCAGAAACAGGCCCAGCGGCACGACCACGCCCAGCCGGGCGCGTGGGAACAGCGCCAGGTACGCGCCGATCAGCGAGGACACAGCGCCGCTGGCGCCGATGATCAACCGGTCCGGCGCGCCGATCGCCAGCACCGCAGCCAGGTTTGCCACTGCCCCGCCCAGCACGAACAGCACCAGTAGCCGCCAGGCGCCCATCAGCCGTTCGGCCGGCAGGCCGAAGATCAGCAGGAACACCAGGTTGCCCAGCAGGTGCGCCCAGTCGGCATGCAGGAACAGAGCCGTCACCAAGCGCAGCCACGGGCCGGGGTCGAGCCAGTTGACCAATACGCCATCGGTGCCGACCGGCTCGCCGTACAGCGCGCCCCAGTCCAGCAGCAGGGCGTAGTACTCGTTGGCCGAACGCGTGCTCGCCCACAGGAACGTCACCCACAGCAGCACGAACAGCATCGGCACGGCCCAGCGCAGCGGGGCCTTGGCGCGACGGTTGGGGATCGAGACGAACATGGGCGCACGCATTGTCGAGGGGCGGCAGGCCCGGGTAAAGCGCGCCGCGGCGGTGTCCGCCATGCCGCAATGCAGCACGGCTCCAGACGGTTAGGTACGGTATAGTGCGCCCGCCGAGCGCGTCGGGAGGGGTTTTCCGAAGGCGAACGGACAGCCAAGACGAGGCCTTCCAAGTTCGCGCTTCTGCGAACCGGGCCCGGACCATCAAGTACCTTCGAGAGAGAGGCGATCATGGCGACCCACCCCCGCATCATTCAATGCACCGCGTTGGCGCTCGGCATTGCCGGCGTCCTGGCATTCGCAGGCCAGGCGCACGCCGCCGGCTTCCAGCTCAAGGAAAACAGTGTCAAGTCGCTGGGCGCCGCGTTCGCTGGCACCGCCGCCAAGACTGGCGACAGCTCGGTGGTCACCAACAACCCGGCGGTGATGACCCAGTTCGAGGGCACGACCATGCAGGTCGATGTCACCGCCGTCGACCTCAACTACGAGTTCCAGGGCACCGGCACCGACGCGCTCGGCCGTCCGATGTCCGGCAGCAAGGGCGGCAACGCCGGCGACGTGACGCCGGTCCCGGCGCTGTCGGTCGTGCACAAGTTCGACAACGGCACCGCGCTGGGCGCGATGGTCAGCGCGCCGTTCGGCCTGAAGACCGAATACGACCCGGGTTGGGTCGGCCGCTACGCCGCGCTGACCTCGGAAGTGGAGATCATCGACCTGACGCTGGCGGGCGCGGTGGACCTGGGCGACCGCTTCTCGGTCGGCCTGGGCATCATCGCCTCGCGCGCCGATGTCACCCTGTCGAAGGGCGTCGATTTCGGCGCGCTGCTGTTCTCCAATCCCGCGACCCGCCCGCTGCCGTTCGCCCGCCCGCAGGGCGCCGACGGCACGGCCGAGGTGAAGGGCGACGACAACGGCTTCGGCTGGCTGATCGGCGCGCATTTCCGTCCGACCGATACGGTGTCGATCGGCGTGAGCTACCGTTCGGAAATCGACTACGAGCTGACCGGCACCGTCGACTGGACTGTGCCGCAGAGCGCACGTGCGGTGTTCGACAGCAGCCCGACGACCCGTCCGCTGTTCGTCGACGGCAATGCCTACGCCGAGCTGACCACGCCGTCGATCCTCAACGTCGGCGCGACCTGGCAGGTCTCCGATCGGTTCATGCTGGCCGCGACCTATGCCCGCACGGGCTGGGAATCGCTGCGTGAGGTCCGCATCCAGTTCGAGAATCCGGATCCGGATTCGGTCGAGCCGTTCGAGTGGAAGGACAGCGACTTCTACTCGCTGGGCGCCGAGTTCCAGCTCAACGACGCCTGGACGCTGCGCGGCGGCGTGGCCTACGACGAGACGCCGACCAGCCTCGAGCACCGCACCCCGCGCCTGCCCGATGCCAATCGCATGTTCTATTCGATCGGTGCGACCTGGAAGCTCAACGACGCGTTCGACGTCAACCTGGCCTACACCCGGATCGAGCCGCGCAATCCGCGAATCGACACCACGAGCGGCGGCGCGCGCGTCTACGGCGACTTCGACGGCGACGCCAACCTGTTCGGCGTGTCGGCGCAGTACCGCTTCTGATCCCGCATCGGGCGTGACCCGGAAAACCCCGCTTCGGCGGGGTTTTTTTCTTGGCTCTTCGTCGAAATCAGGGGAATTCTGCTTCTGCTCGATCGAGCAGGGCGTTCTTCTCCGGAACGCGCGTCGCGCCGGCCGGGGACTGCTCCCCGGCTCGGTCAGCCCGCTCCGCGGTCCGGCCCGGCGAAACACGCCGGGCGTTCGTGTGGGCTGCGCGGCATGCCGCGCGAGCAGCCCGCACTCACCCATGGCTGACTCGCCGCCGCGGGGCCATCCTTGGCCCGCTATCGCAATCCCCGACCGGCACGACGCACTGAGGCCGACAGTGCGCGCCTTCTTCCAATCGTGCGACTTCGCATGTGCCGAGGTCAGGGTGGCAAATCACACGGCAGCGGACTGACGGCCGGAGGCCGCGTCGAGCGCGCCATGGATGGTGCGCGCCCGAGTCAAGGCAGGGTGAGCATGGATGGCGTGCGCGGCATTGCCGCGCATCCATGCGAACGCCGCGCGTGCTTCGCGTGGCCGGACCGCGAAGCGGCCTTGACCGAGGGGAGAGGGGCTTCCGGCTGGCAGGCGGCTGCGCATCCGGAGTGGAACTTCCATCCCCGCACTTGAAACCCTTACATGCCGCTGCGGCCTGCGGATGCCGCTGCGCGTGGCCCGGCTGGGGCGGCCGGCGCCGGGCGATTAGAATTCCCGGTCTTCCCGCCGCCTTTCCCGGAAACCGCCCCCCATGACCACCTTCGGCACGCCGCTGTCCCCGTCCGCCATCCGCGTGCTGCTGCTCGGCTCGGGGGAACTCGGCAAGGAGGTCGCGATCGAGCTGCAGCGGTTCGGCGTCGAAGTGATCGCCGCCGATCGCTACGCCGATGCACCGGCGATGCAGGTCGCGCATCGCAGCCACGTACTCGACATGCTCGATCCGTCCGCGCTGCGCGCGCTGATCGCGGCCGAGCGCCCGCATCTGGTGGTGCCCGAGATCGAGGCGATCCACACCGACACGCTGGTCGCGCTCGAGCGCGAGGCCGGGCTGCAGGTCGTGCCGACCGCGCGCGCGACCCGGCTGACGATGGACCGCGAGGGCATCCGCCGGCTCGCGGCCGAGACGCTCGGCCTGCCGACCTCGCCGTACCGCTTCGTCGACACCCATGCGCAGTACCGCGAGGCGATCGCGGCGATCGGCCTGCCCTGCGTGGTCAAGCCGGTGATGTCCTCGTCGGGCAAGGGCCAGAGCACGGTGCGCACGGAGGCCGATATCGATGCGGCCTGGGATTACGCGCAGACCGGCGGCCGCGCCGGCGCCGGGCGCTGCATCGTCGAGGGCTTCGTCGATTTCGAATACGAGATCACGCTGCTGACCGTGCGTCATGCCGACGGTACCGCGTTCTGTGCGCCGATCGGCCATGTGCAGATCGCCGGCGACTATCGCGAGAGCTGGCAGCCGCAGGCGATGTCGCCGCGCGCGCTGGCGCGGGCCCGCGAGATCGCCCGGGCGGTGACCGACGATCTGGGCGGGCGCGGGGTGTTCGGCGTCGAACTGTTCGTGCGCGGCGACGAGGTCTGGTTCAGCGAGGTCTCGCCGCGTCCACACGACACCGGCCTGGTCACCCTGGCCTCGCAGGACCTGAGCGAGTTCGCATTGCATGCGCGCGCGATCCTCGGCCTGCCGATCCCGGTCGACGCCGACGACACGGTGCTGCTCGCCGGGCCGGGCGCATCCTGTGCATTGCTGGCGCAGGGCCACGGCGTGCCCGCGTTCTCGGGCATCGCCGCCGCATTGCAGGCGCCGCACAGCGCGCTGCGCCTGTTTGGCAAGCCGTCGGTGGCGGGTCAGCGCCGGGTCGGCGTGACCCTGGCGCGCGGCGAGGATGTCGAGGCCGCGCGGGCCACCGCGCGCGATGCGGCGGCGGCGATTACGATCGAGCTCAAGTGAGCGCCGTGCTGCCGCTGCCCGCTGTCGCAGGCCGCCGGTCGTGCTGAGCCTGTCGATGCTGCTGTTCCCGGTCCTGGGCGCAGTCGCAGGGATCCTGGCCGGCCTGCTGGGGATTGGCGGCGGCCTGGTGCTGGTGACCGCGCTGGTCTGGCTGCTGCCGGTTTACGGCATCCCGAAGGACGCCGCGATGCATGCCGCGCTTGCGACCTCGCTGGCGAGCATCGTGCTGACCGGCGTGTCGTCGGCCCGTGCGCACCATCGCCGCGGCAGCGTGCTGTGGCCGTCGGTCGCCTGGCTGGTGCCGGGCATGCTGCTGGGCGGCTGGGTGGGCGCGCGGCTGGCGATCGGGCTCGACGGCGAAGTGCTCAAGTACGGCGTGATCGCCTACTGCGCGATCGCCGGCACTCAGATGCTGCTGTCGCGCTCGCCGCCCGACACCGGAATGGCGGTCGTACCGACCGGCGCAGGCATGACCGGCGCCGGTGTCGGTATCGGCATCGCCTCGTCGCTGGTGGGCATCGGCGGCGGCAGCATGACCGTGCCCCTGCTGGTCTGGCGCGGCGTGCAGCCGGTGCGCGCGGTCGGCACCTCGGCGGCCTGCGGTGTGTTCATCGCCCTGGCGAGCGCGTCAGGCTACGCGCTGCAGGCGCCTGGCGATGTGCTGCCGTCGATGGCCTGGGGCTATGTCTATCTGCCGGCCGCGATCGGCATCGCGCTGGCCTCGGTGCTGGTCGCGCCGCTGGGTACACGGCTCGCCCATGCGATCAGCGGGCCTGCGCTCAAGCAGGTGTTCGCGATCTTCATGTACTGCATCGGCGCCAGCCTGTTGTTGTGGTGAGCCGCCGCGCCATCGGCGCCCGCGTTTCCCTGGATTACGAACCGGCGCGCCGCGCCGCCGATGGAGTGTTGCGATGACCGTGTCTTCCCCTGTCGTGCCCGAGGCGATCCACGCGCTGGCGCCGACCATGACCGACTGGCGCCGGGCGATCCATGCCTGGCCCGAACTGGGTTTCGAGGAGCAGCGGACCTCGGCGCTGGTCGCCGACACCCTGCGCGCGCTCGGCCTTCAGGCGCATACCGGCCTGGGCGGCACCGGTGTGGTCGCGGTCGTCGACAGCGGCAAGCCGGGCCTGTCGATCGGCCTGCGTGCGGACATGGACGCGCTGCCGATGGACGAGGACAGCGACCTGCCGTTCCGCTCGCAGCGTCCGGGCGTGGCCCACACCTGCGGCCACGACGGCCACACCGCGGCGCTGCTGGGCGTGGCCCGCCATCTGGTCGCGCACCCGCCGGCCAGCGGGCGCGTGGTGCTGATCTTCCAGCCGGCCGAGGAGGGCGGGCGCGGCGCGATCCGGATGATCGAGGACGGGCTGTTCACGCGGTTCGCCTGCGACGAGGTCTACGCCTTCCACAACATGCCGCTGCTGGGCATGGGCCGGGCCAGCGTGCGCATCGGCGCGACGCTGCAGTCGCTGGCGGTGTTCGAAATCACGGTCGAGGGTGTCGGCGGCCACGCCGCCGCGCCGCACAAGGCCAACGACCCGCTGCAGGTCGCCGCGCGGTTGGCGGTCGAGATCCCGGCGATCGTCGGTCGCCATATCGATCCGATGGAAACCGCGCTGATCAATGTCGGCTCGCTGCAGGCCGGCACCACGCACAACATCATTCCGGCGACCGCCACGCTCAGCGGCACGCTGCGGGCGTTATCCAAGGACGTGCACGAGGCGCTGCTGCAACGCTTGCGCGCGTTGTGCGACGGCCATGCCGCGATCTCCGGCTGCCGCGTGCAGCTGCATCTGCCGCATGCCTGCCCGCCGTGCGTCAACGCGCCCGAGCAGGCCGCGCTGGCGGCGTCGGCGCTCGCCGACGTGCTCGGCCCGGAGCACGTCGACACCGACGCGCGCGCCTATCCGTTTTCCGACGATTTCTCCTACATGCTCGAACAGTGGCCGGGCGCCTACCTGTTTCTGGGCATCGACAGCGCGATGTGCCACCACCCGACGTTCCGCTTCGACGACGCGCTGTTGCCGGTCGCCGTCGCGGTGTTCGACCGCATCGTGCGCCGGCGCCTGGGTTGAGCCTGCGGCGCCCCGCGCCGGCCGCATTCGCCGCCGGCGCGGCCAGGGCTTAAGCTGTCGGCGCGTCGCCGCAGTACGCGGCGTCCCCTCGAGTGCCCCATGCCCAACCGCGACTGGGTGGCGCAGGCCATCCGCAAGATCGAGGCCGATTTCAACCGCTCGGCCGACACCCATCTGATCCCGCTCGCGCTGCCGGGCTTTCCCGGCATCGACGTCTATTTCAAGGACGAGTCCAGCCATCCGACCGGCAGCCTGAAGCACCGGCTGGCGCGTTCGCTGTTCCTGTACGCGCTGGCCAACGGCTGGCTGCGCGCGGGCAGCACGGTGGTCGAGGCCTCCAGCGGCTCGACCGCGGTATCGGAGGCCTATTTCGCGCGATTGCTCGGCCTGCCGTTCGTCGCAGTGATGCCGGCCTCGACGTCGCCGGAGAAGATCGCCGCGATCGAGTTCCAGGGCGGGCGCTGCCACCTGGTGCAGAACGCCTGCGACATCGCCGGGGCTTCTACGCAGCTGGCGCGCGAGTGCGGCGGCCATTTCATGGACCAGTTCACCTACGCCGAGCGCGCGACCGATTGGCGGGCCAACAACAACATCGCCGAGTCGATCTTCAAGCAGATGGCGCAGGAAGTGCATCCGGTGCCGACGTGGATCGTCTGCAGCGCCGGCACCGGTGGCACCAGCGCGACGATCGGGCGTTATGCCCGCTACCGTGGTTTCGATACCCGGGTGCTGTGCGCCGATCCCGAGCACTCGGCGTTCTTCGACCACTACGCGCGCAGCCTGCGCCGCGAGCCTGCGCCCGAGGACCTCGCGCCGACGCCGGCCTCGCGCATCGAGGGCATCGGCCGGCCGCGTGCCGAGCCCAGCTTCATTCCCGGCTGCGTCGATGCGATGGTGCGCGTCCCCGATGCGCTGAGCCTGGCGGGCATGCGCTACGTCAATGCGCGCCTGGGTCGGCGCGTCGGCGGCTCGACCGGCACCAACTTTGTCGGCGTACTGCGGGTTGCCGAGATCATGCGCGCGGCCGGCCGTAGCGGCGCGATCGTCACTATCCTGTGCGATGGCGGCGAGCGCTACGCGCACAGCTACTACAGCCCCGACTGGATCGCCGCGCAGGGCTTCGATATGGACGCGGCCGATGCCGCGATCCGCGGCAGCGCCGACACCGGCGCCGAACTGCCGCCGTTGGCCGACGCGGTCCGCGATCAGGCGGGCGGCTAGGGCCAACGCACGCCCAGCCCGCTGGGCGTGCGCGGTGGGCGGACGGCGACCGGTGCCCGCGTCGTCAGTTCTGGATGGCGGTGATGCCCACCTGCGGGTCGGCGCAGGTGGCGTCGGCGCAGACGCTGCCGATCCACACCTGGCCATTGCCCAGCATCACGCCCTGCGCGTTCACGAACAGGGTGTCGAACGTCTGCGCGGTGACGGCCTGGGCGATATCGGCCGTGATGATGCGGTCGTACTCGCGCTCGAACGTGGCTGCATCGGCGATCTCGCGTTTCTGGCCCGCTACGTTGATGTGCAGCGGATAGATCGGCAGCGTGGCCACGGCCTTCGCATCGTGGGCGGCCACGCCTTTCTGCAGCGCCGCGAACACCGTTTCGTAAGGCGCGACCTCGCCCAGCAATTGGCCGATGCGCTGGCGGACATCGTGCGCCGATTCGTCTCCAGGGACGGTATCGACAGCCGCGGGGGCTGCGGCGGCCTCCGGCGAGGGGCGGGCGTCGGAGGTCGCAGCGGCCGGCGGCGGGGCCGGCTGCGAACAAGCCGCCAGCAGGGCAGTGCAAAGCAGGATCGAGGGCAGACGCATGGGACAACTCCCGAGGAGGACTGGGTACCAGCCTAGCGGGCACCGCCGCATCCTCGCGTGACTTGCCCCGCCATCGAGCCTGCGGCCATACCCTTGCGCGTGTCGACGCTTGGTAGGGCATTGCGCAGCACAGCGCGACCTGGGCGGCTGTGAAATCAGAGGGTGAACGGAACGTCAACCTGGGGCAAACCCCAGGTGCGGTCAGGTTAAATATTCGTTACAACCAAAGTGCCGGCAGGAGGTCGGCGACCCTCGCCACAGGAGCCCGCATGATGCCGATCCGCCGCCACCGACTGGCCGCAGCCCTCTCGTCGTCCCTGCTCGCCGTGCTTCCGCTCGCTGCCGCCGCCCAGCAGCCGCCGGCCCCCGCGCCGCAGGCGCGCACGCTCGACACCGTGCAGGTCACCGGCACGCGCATCCGCAAGGCAGAGATGGAGACCGCGGTCCCGGTCCAGGTGCTCACACGTGAGGACATCCAGCGCAGCGGGTTCACCTCCGTCGCCGACATCGTGCAGAACCTCACCGCCAGCGGCGCCGCGCTCAATACCAAGTTCAATTCCAGCGGCAACTTCGGCTTTCCGCCCGATGGCGGCGGCGTCGGCGCCGGCGCCGCGACGGTCGACCTGCGGCACCTGGGCGCCAAGCGCGTGCTGGTGCTGGTCGACGGCATCCGCTGGGTCAACGAATCCTCGGCGTCGGGCGTCGGCTCGGCGGTCGACCTCAACACCATCCCGCTGTCGCTGATCGAGCGTATCGAGGTGCTTGAGGACGGCGCCTCGTCGATCTACGGCTCCGACGCGATCGCCGGTGTGGTCAACATCATCACCCGCCGCGATGCCGACGGCGGCAGCCTCGACCTGCACTACGGCGAGTACGACGACTTGGGTGGCGCGACCTGGGGCGCGGACCTGGGCTGGGGCGGGCACAGCGAACGCGCGCAATGGTTCTTCGGCGCGTCGTACTACAAGCAGCGGCAGATCGCCTCGACCAAGTTCGACAACGCCAGCGTGCCGGTGCCGGGCACGGGGTTGGCCAACGGCAGTTCGGCAACACCCTCGGGTCGCTTCGTGTTCCGCGATCCCAACACCGGTGAGGATTTCGACCTCACGCCCAACGATGGCGCGACCTCACCGGTCTACGACCCCAGCCAGACCGGCTGCACGCGGACCGACGACTTCCATTGCTTCGGCACCGCCGACCGTTACAACTTCGCCCCCAACAACCTGCTGCTGACGCCGTCGGAGCGCAAGTCGGTGTTCGGCCAGGTGCGCTTCGAGTTCAGCCCGCAGCTGTCGGGCTATACCCGCGTGCTCTACAACACGCGCACTTCGGCCAACCAGGCCGCGCCCGAGCCGTTCTTCCTCGGCACCGATGCCGGCGTCTACAACCCCTGGGCCGAGCAGCGGCTGACGATCTCCGCGCGCAATCCCTACAACCCGTTCGGCTTCGACCTGACCACGGTGGGCGAGGACGCCAACCTGTTCCTGCTCGGCCGTCGCCCGGTCGAGGGCGGGCCGCGCCGCTACACCCAGGACGTCAAGACCTGGTATGTCGCCGCGGGCCTGGAAGGCCTCTTCGGCGTCGGCGATCGCACCTGGAACTGGGACCTCAACCTCGTTCGCAGCCAGAGCCGCGCCGAGCAGGTCAACACCGGCAGCTACAACGTGCGCCGCATCAACGAAGCGCTGGGCGACCCCGATGCGTGCGCCGCGATCGCCGGCTGCGTGCCGCTGAACGTGTTCGGTGGTCCGGGCACGATCACCCAGGAGATGCTCGCCTTCATCCAGCCGGTGGTGCGCGATGCCAGCCGCAACACCCTGACCCTGGCCTCGGCCAACGTCACCGGCGATCTCGCGCGGTTGCCGGCCGGGGCGCTGTCGTTCGCGGCCGGCCTGGAGCATCGCCGCTACGAGGGCAGCTACACGCCCGATCCGATCACGATCGCCGGCGAGTACAACGGCGTGCCCTCGGGCGCGACCTCGGGCGACTACGACGTCAACGAGGCCTACGCCGAGTTCAACGTGCCGCTGTTGCGCGACTCGTGGTTCGGCGACAGCCTCGATCTGAGCATCGCCGGACGCTATTCGGACTACTCGACCTTCGGCGGCGAGACCACCGGCAAGGTGGGCTTGCGCTGGCAGCCGGCCGACGAGTTCCTGCTGCGCATGAGCTATGCGGAGGGCTTCCGAGCGCCGTCGATCGGCGAGCTCTACGGCACGCTCAGCCGCTTCGACGCGACGCTCGTCGATCCGTGCTCGGGCGCCGCCTCGTCGTCGCCGGCCTGCGCCGCCGACGGCGTGCCGGCGGGCTATGAGCAGACCAATTCGCAGATCTCGGTGGTGACCTCGGGCAATGCCGAGCTCGAGCCCGAGCACAGCCGCAGCCTGATGGTCGGCGCGGTCTGGAGCCCGTCGTTCGCTGACAGCGTGGCGTGGTCGGACCGCCTGGACCTGGGCGTGACGTTCTATCGCCACCACATCGACGGCGCGATCCAGGCCCCGGACGCGCAGGCGATCCTCGAGCGCTGCATCGCCACCCGCGATCCGCTGGCCTGCGCCTCGTACGACCGCAGCGAGCGCGGCCAGATCGTGCGTTTCGACGACATCCTCGCCAACCTCGGCACGATCAAGACCGACGGCTGGGACTTCACCGCCGCCTGGACGCTGCCCGACCAGAACTGGGGCCGCCTGCGCTTCGATGCGAAGGCGACCTGGGTCGGCCGCTACGAACTGGTCAACGAGTCGGGCGAAGCCGAGCCGCGGCGGCCCGGCGTCGAGGTCAACAACAGCGCGATTCCCGAGTGGACCGGCACCCTGATCACCGACTGGACGCGCGGGCCGTGGTCGCTGGCCTGGACCATGCGCTACATCGACCGGCTGGTCGAGTCGTGCGGCGGCGCGATCGGCTTTGCGATCTGTGAGGACAGCGCCAACGACCGCAACACGCTCGGCGCGACGACCTATCACGACCTCCAGCTGTCCTGGCGCAGTACCGCGTGGCTCGAAGGCACGCGGGTGAGCGTCGGCGTCAACAATGTCACCGGCAAGACGCCGCCGGTGTGCCTGAGCTGCAGCCTCAACGGCTACGACGCCTCGACCTACGACCTGCCCGGCCGCTTCGTCTACGCACGGCTGGGCGTGGACTTCTGAGCCATGGCGGGAGGCGCGGCCGCAGGCGCGCGCCGGTCCGGGCCTCCCGCCAGTCCGAACAGCGGTCGCAGCCAGCGCACACGCCGGATCAGCAGTTCGTGGATGAGAACGCAGCCGGCCACGGTGATCGCCAGCACCCCCAGCGGTTCCCAGACCGGGCCCAGCCCCAACGGAATCAACCAGTACGCGGCCAGCACGATCAGGCTCTGGTGCAGGATGTACCAGGGATACACCGCCTCGCTGGCGTAGGTCAGGCCCGGCCATGGCCGGTTGAGCGCATGGATGCCCCAGGCCAGCAGTCCGAGCAGGGCGGTCCACCAGTAGATCGCCAGCGCCACGATCGACACGCCCTGCCATCCGGCCTCGGGCATCACCGCGAGGAACGGCGCACGCGACAGCGCGCCGGCATCGATCAGATGGCCCACCACCCGCAAGCCCGCGTTGATCCCGCCGGCGCACAGTGCCAGCGCGAGCAGCGGCCAGCGCACCGCCCGCAGCCGGGCCCAGACCACGTCGCTGCCCGCGATTAGCACACCGAAGGCGAAGGCCACGAAGTAGCGGGCGTGGTTGAACCAGTCGTCGACCAGGGCATGCGTCGACGGGAAGCGAGGATCGAGTACGAGCAGCGCGAACAAGTACCAGGCCGGCGGCAGCAGCCACAGCAGCCAGTGCCCACGCGTGGTCAGCCAGTCGCGCGCCCGGGCGCCGCCGAGCCGGCGCAGCAGCGGCCGTGCTGCCAATGTCAGCAGCGTGTAGGCCCACAGGTAGGGCAGGTACCACAGGTGGTTCCAGGTGAAGCCGTACTCGGCGCCGGTGAACGTGCCGGCCGGCCAGGGCCGGAACTGCAGATAGCGCAGCAGGAAGGCACCGTAGCCGGGCTCGATCGTGTCCAGCATGCGCGCCTCGCAGTAGGCCTGGACCGGCACGATCGCGACGATGCCGAAGGCCAGCGGCAGCAGCAGACGCCAGCTGCGGCGCGCTGCCAGCGCAGCGGGCGCGCGCCGGGCCAGCACCAGGCCGAGCGCCAGGCCCGAGATCAGGAACAGCAGCGACATGCGCCAGCGATTGATCGCGATCATCGGCCACTCGACCCAGGACAGCAGGGTCGGGCTCTTGATGTGGAAGCCCCAGTCGACCACGTAGACCATGCCCACGTGGTAGAGGATCAACAGGCCGAAGGCGATCACCCGCAGGGCGTCGATGTCGTGGCGTCGGGACATGGGAGCTGCGCATGGAAAGGGAGCGCCATCGTCGGCCTCGGCGGCCCGCCGCCGGCACGGCAAGGGCCGAGACGACAGCCCCCGGGGACGAACAGCTGGCCCCGCGGGGCGGCGCGGCACGCGTCCGCGGGCCGGCTGCCTACAATGCCGCGATGTCCTCACCCCCGTCCGCGGCCGAACGCTATCTGGCCATCCGCCGCCCGCTCGAGGTCGGCTACTGGCTGATCACTTGCCTGCTGTCGGCGGTGGGCAACAGCGCGACCGTCTGGATCGACGTGCAGCGCGCGGGCCTTGGGAGCGCGCAGTGGGAGGTGGTGAGCTGGGAAGCGGGCAGCGCGCTGGCGCTGCTGGCCCTGGTCCCGGCCACGGTGTGGTTCACCGCGCGCTGGCCGGTGCACCTGGACACCTGGTGGCGGCGACTGCCGCTGTACGCGCTGGCGAGCGTGGTCTGGTCGCTGCTGCACGTGGGCCTGATGGTCGGCATCCGCAAGGCGGTCTATGCGCTGCATGGCGCCCAGTACAGCTTCGACGATGCCTATCTCTACGAGTACCTCAAGGACGTGCGTACGTTCCTGGGCATCGTAGTGGTGCTGCACGGCTACCGGCTGCTGCTCAGGCGCCTGCAGGGCGAGGCTTCGCTGCTCGCCGCGCCCGACGACGGCGCCGCCCCCGTGGAACCGGTGGAGCGGCCCGAGCGCTTCCTGGTGCGCAAGCTCGGCCGCGAGTTCCTGGTCGCCGCCGGCGACATCGAATGGGTGCAGGCCTCGGGCAACTACGCCAACCTGCACGTGCGCGGCAAGGTGTATCCCTTGCGCAGCACGCTGGCCGACCTGCAGACCCGGCTCGACCCGGCGCGCTTCGTGCGCGTGCATCGCAGCCATCTGGTGAACGTCACGCGCATCGCTTCGATCGAGCCGCTCGACAGCGGCGATGCGCGGCTCCATCTCGACGACGGCACCGTGGTGCCGTGCAGCCGGCGCTGCCGCGAGGCCCTGCGCGCGGCAACCGGCGCTTGAGCCCGGCGCCGCCGCGCCAGCCCGGCTTCAGCGGAAGAAGCGCAGCAGGGTGCGACGCAGCCAGCCGCCATTCTCGTGGGTACTGGCGAAGCCGTTGAGATGCTGCTTGACGGTCGGTGAGTAGGCTTTGTCGTCGCTGCGGATGTGGTTGAACAACCAGCGCACGAGCATCGCGCGCAGCTCATCGAGCATGTCCTCGCCGGCCTGGAAGCGCAGCCGATACTCCTGGACGCGGCGCGCAAACAGTTCGTGCACACGGCGATGGGCGGCGCAGAAGGCATAGCCGGCGTCCTCCATCAGCGCCTCTTCGAACGCGAAATGCGAGAGCGTGTAGTCGACCAGTTCGTCGAGCACCTCGCTGACGGCTTCGCGCGAGTGCCCGTGCCGCGCGAGTTCGAGCTGGTTGATCATCTCGACGATCCGCCGGTGCTGGCCATCGATCACATCGATGCCCGTGTCCAGCTCGTCCCGCCATACCACTACCGACATCGTCCGCGCCCCACATCCCTCTGGTTGCAGAGCATCTTGGGCGGCGATCCGGGGACCGGCCTTGATCGGACGCAATGACGCGGCGCCGGCCGCGTGCTTGTCCGGCACGCGGCGACGCAGGTGGAATCAGCTGCGGCGGGCGCGTGCGAAGGCGTCGGCGAGCGCGTTGTTGGCCGGCGGTGCACTCGGCTTGGGCGCGCCGCCGCCCGGGCGGCCACCGCGGCCGGGCCCGCGCGGATCGCGCGGCGCGGCGTCGCGCTGGCCGCGCGCCTCGCGCGGTGCGGGGGTATCGTCCAGGCGTCGGGTCAGCGCGATGCGCTTGCGCGCCACGTCGACCTCCAGCACCTTGACCTTGACGATGTCGCCGGCCTTGACCACGTCGCGCGGGTCCTTGACGAAGGTGTCCGACAGCGCCGAGATGTGCACCAGACCGTCCTGGTGCACGCCGATGTCGACGAACGCGCCGAACGCGGCGACGTTGCTGACCACGCCCTCGAGGATCATGCCCTCGCGCAGGTCCTTGATGTCCTCCACGCCCTCGGCGAACTGCGCGGCCTTGAACTCCGGACGCGGGTCGCGGCCGGGCTTCTCCAGCTCCTTGAGGATGTCGCGCACGGTGGGCTCGCCGAAGCGCGCGTCGGTGAACTGCGCCGGCTTGAGCCCGCGCACGAAGCCGCCGTCGCCGATCAGCGAGGCGATCGGGCGACCGGTGGCCGCGACGATGCGTTCGACCACCGGATAGGCCTCGGGATGCACCGACGAGGCGTCGAGCGGCTCGTCGCCGTCGGCGATGCGCAGAAAGCCCGCGCACTGCTCGAACGTCTTCTCGCCCAGGCGCGGCACCTTGAGCAGGTCGCGGCGGCGCTTGAACGGCCCGTTGGCGTCGCGATGCACGACGATGTTCTCCGCCACCCCGGCCGACAGCCCGGACACGCGCGCCAGCAGTGCGCTGGACGCGGTGTTGACGAACACGCCGACCGCGTTGACGCAGTCCTCGACCTTGGCATCGAGCGCGCGCGCCAGCCGGTACTGGTCGACATCGTGCTGGTACTGGCCCACGCCGATCGCCTTGGGTTCGATCTTCACCAGTTCGGCCAGCGGGTCCTGCAGGCGCCGCGCGATCGAGACCGCGCCGCGCAGCGAGACATCGAGTTGCGGGAATTCGCGCGCGGCCGTCTCGGAGGCCGAGTACACCGACGCGCCGGCCTCGCTGACGACGATCTTCTGCAGTTTCAGTTCCGGCGCGCGTTTGATCAGATCGGCGACCAGGCGGTCGGTCTCGCGCGAGGCGGTGCCGTTGCCGATCGCGACCAGCTGCACGCCGTGCCGCGCACACAGCGCCTGCAGCACGTGCAGCGACTGGTCCCACTGCCGGCGCGGCTCGTGCGGGTAGATGGTCTCGGTGGCGACCAGCTTGCCGGTCGCATCGACCACTGCGATCTTGCAGCCGGTGCGGATGCCCGGGTCGAGCCCGAGCACGGTCTTGGGGCCGGCCGGTGCGGCCAGCAGCAGATCCTTGAGGTTGTCGCCGAAAACCTCGATCGCCTCGCCCTCGGCCTTCTCGCGCGCCTTGCCCAGCAGGTCGATCATCAGGTGTAGGTGGATCTTCGCGCGCCAGGCCAGCCGGCAGGCGTTGCGCAGCCAGGCGTCGGCCGGGCGGCCGCGCTCGGCGATGCCGGCATGCAGCGCGATGCGGCCCTCGGCATAGGCGTTGCCCTGTTCGGCATCGGTGCCCGGGTCGAGTTCGAGGGTCAGGAATTCCTCGCGGCGGCCGCGCAGCAGCGCCAGCAGGCGGTGCGAGGGAATCTTCGCCAGCGACTCGGCATGATCGAAATAGTCGCGGAACTTCTCGCCGGCCGCTTCCTTGCCCTCGACGACCTTCGCCCGGATCACGCCGTTCGCGTCGAGCCAGGTGCGCAGTTCGCCGATCAGCGCCGCGTCCTCGCCCCAGCGCTCGATCAGGATCGCGCGTGCGCCCTCGAGCGCGGCCTTGACGTCGGCCACGCCCTTGTCGGCATCGACGAAGCCGGCGGCGACGTCCTCGGGCACCTGGGTCGGGTCGGCCAGCAGGCCGTCGGCCAGCGGCTCGAGCCCGGCCTCGCGGGCGATCTGTGCGCGCGTGCGGCGCTTGGGCTTGTACGGCAGGTACAGGTCCTCGAGCCGCGCCTTGCTGTCGGCGGCCTCGATGTCGCCGCGCAGTTCGGGCGTGAGCTTGCCCTGCTCGTCGATGCTCGCCAGGATCGCGGCGCGCCGCTCTTCGAGCTCGCGCAGGTAGCCCAGGCGGACTTCGAGATTACGCAGCTGGGTGTCGTCCAGGCCGCCGGTGACTTCCTTGCGGTAGCGCGCGATGAACGGCACGGTCGCGCCTTCGTCGAGCAGCGCGATCGCGCTGATCGCCTGGGCGGGCTGGGCGCCGATCTCGGCGGCGATGGTCTCGGCGATTCTGCGGGCAAGAGCGGCGTCGGGCTGGTACATCGGTTCCGAAAGCTGTCGCGGCAGCGGCACCGCGGGCGGATTGTGGCCCCCGGGTCGCGGCAGCGGAACCCGTTGACAAGGCCGCCGCGCGCAGGTCCCGCCCGCTACCGGCGCCGACGGCGCCAAGGCAGCGGCAGCTGCAACACCACCAGCGCCACCCAGGCCAGACGGCTCGACCAGCTCTCGCGATCGACCGGCACCGGCCCCGGTTCGCGTGTGACCTCGTCCGACAGCGTGTAGGCGCCGGCATCGAGCTCGGCGACGATTGCGCTGGCACGCGAAAGCTCGGCATCGGGCACGTGCACCTTGACCCCGCCGATCGCCAGCCGCCATTCCCAGTTCGCCAGCGCCATGTGCGCGTCGCCGACGAAGGCGTCGATGCCCTCGGCCTGCAGGCGGCCGCAGACGAGCTGCGCCTCGAGCGGATCGGTGTAGCGGGCGACGATGACGGTCATCGGATGGCGACGGCGGTAAACACGGCCAAAGAGTACCCTTGCGCACTGAACACGTTCTCACGCCGAGGCCGCGCATGTCCCGTCCGCTCCGCGCTCCGCGCATCGTCCTTCCCAGCCTGCTCGCGCTCGCGTTCGCCGGATGCGGCGGCCAGGAGGCGCCCCCGGCCGCGCCCACCGACAACACCCCGGTCGATGCGCCGAGCCAGCGCCTGGACTGGCCGTTGCCGGCCACCGGGCCGGGTTCGAGCGCGCCCGACCTCGTCGCCGGACCCGACGGCCTGCTGGTGCTGAGTTGGATCAACTCGCGGCAGGGGCGCCGTCACGCGTTTCAGTACTCGCGCTTCGACCCGGCCGCGCAGCGCTGGCGCAACGCGCCGACCACGATCGCGATCGGCAACCGCATGTTCGTCAACTGGGCCGACACCCCGCACGTGCTGCCGACGCCCGACGGCGCGCTGTGGGCGCACTGGCTGCAGACGCGCGGCGATGCGCCCTACGCCTACGACGTGGTGCTCGCGCGCTCGCGAGACGGTGGCGCCAACTGGAGCGCGCCGATCCCCGCGCATGACGACGGCACCGCCACCGAGCACGGCTTCGTGTCGATGTGGGCGCAGGGCGGCGGCCTGGGCTTGGCCTGGCTCGACGGCCGCAACACCGGCGGTGGCCAGGCCGACGCCGACGGCGGCGACCACGCGGCGCACGCCGGTGCGCCGATGACCCTGCGCGCGGCCGTGTTCGACGCCAATCTGCAACGCACGGTCGAGCACGAGATCGATGCCCGCGTCTGCGACTGCTGCCAGACCGCCGCCGCGGTCACCGGGCGCGGTCCGGTGGTCGTCTATCGCGGCCGTACCGAGGCCGAAGTCCGCGACGTCATGCTGACGCGCCTGGAGAACGGCGCGTGGCGCGCGCCGGCGCGGGTGCACGCCGACGACTGGACGATGCCCGCCTGTCCGGTGAACGGACCGTCGGTCGCGGCGCAGGGCGATGCGGTGTTGGTGGGCTGGTACACCGCCGCCGGCGACACCCCGCGCGTGCAGTTGGCGCGCAGCGACGATGCCGGCGATGCGTTTGCCGATCCGGTGGTGCTCGACAGTGGCCCGGCGGTGCAGGGGCGCGTCGCCGTCGCGTTCGATCAGGTCCAGGCCTGGGCGGTGTGGCTACGCGAGGATGACGCCGGCGGCCAGTCGCTGTGGCTCTCGCGCCGCAGTCCGGACCTGGCGACCGAGTACGAGCGCATCGAGCTCGCCCGCCTGCAAGGGCGCGGCCGCGCGACCGGTTTCCCGCAGTTGCAGGTGCTCGGCGGCCAGGCTTACGTGGTCTGGACCGACGTCATCGACGGCGCGCCGCAACTGCAGGGCGCGCGGCTCGTGCGCTGACCGCCGGCCAGCGCCGCGGAGGCGGCCGGGCGCGGATCAGCGCTCGTGCCGCCAGTTCACCGAGCCACGGTTTTCCAGCGTGCTCGACTCGATCTCGACATCGAAGCCGCGGCTGAGCAGGTATTTGAGCGTCAGCACCTGGCCGGTGCCCAGCAGCGACACGCCGAAGCCGACGTACAGCCGCGGCGAGAGTTGCTTGCCCACGCCCAGCACGCTGCCGCCGAGCGCACGCGACTGGCTGATGCCGGCGTTGTCGAGTCCGATCTTGCTGCCGAGTTGGCCGGCGATCAGATCGCCGCCGGCATTGAGCGCGGCGGCGGCGGCATCGAGCTGCTGGCCCTCGGCGTTGGTCAGGCTGGACGCCGAACGGCCCAGCACCAGGTAGGACAGCGCCTGGGAATCGTCGCTGGACGGGTTGGTCCAGACGTTGACCTGCGGCGCGGAGGCGCGGCCGCTGACGTCGATGCCGGCGGTGATGTCCTCAGCATCGATGCGCCGCTCGGCGCGGACATCGAGTACCGGGTCGGCCACTGGGCTGTTGTTGAAGACCAGATTGCCGCGGGTCACCTTCAGTTCCTGCCCGTAGGCCTTGTAGCGCCCATCGACCGACAGGCGACCATTGCCGGTCATCTCGCGCCCCGGGACTGCGCGCACGCGCAGTTCGCCGCGCATGCGGCCATCGAAGCCGAAGCCGCGCAGGCCGACGTTCTCGCCCACGCCTACCGTCAGGTCCAGCGCCAGCGACGAGGCGGTGCCGCTGTCGTCAGGATCGATCGGGTCGAGCACGACCACGTCGGGCGAGGCCGATACGCCTTCGCTCAGGCGCTCGAGATCGAGCAGCGCGACATCGACGAAGACCTTGCCGGTGACGTTGAGCGGTTGCTGCGCCGCATAGCGCACGGTGATGTCGGGCGAGGCGATGATGTGCATCTCGCTGGTGTCGGCGGCCAGCACATCGGTCCCGCGCAGGTTGAGCTCCAGCGGTGTCGCCTCGCCGCGCCAGTCCAGCTGGCCGTCGATGTCGAGTGTGCCCTTGCCCGAGCGCACATTGCCGCTGATGCGGGCGGTGCCATCGGGCAGCGCATCCAGGCCGACGTTGCCGTCTTCGAGCGCGATCGCCAGCGAAGGGATCTCGGTCATGAAGTCGCTCAGCCGCGCCTGGCCGCCGATCGTCGGCTGCGCGCGGGTGCCGCCCAGTTGGATGTCGGCGGTCAGGCGACCCTTGGGCTCGACGATGTCGGGCGAGAACAGCTCGACGAAGGTCAGATCCTCGACATGGGCGACCAGCGAGCCCGACAGCGGCGAGTACGCATCCCAGCCGTTGGTGACCTGCGCCTGCACGCGACCGGCCTCGTTGAGCGTCGTCGACAGCCGCGCGTTGAGCCGGTTGGCGTCGAACTCGGCATCGAGCGCGAGATCGTTGTAGGTGATCACGTCGTTGCGCGCGCGCTCGGAGGTACGCACGCCGCCGCTGGCCGAACGCACGTTGGCGCTGCCCGCAAAGCCGTTGCCCGCCGGGCGCGCGTGGCCTTCGAGCGCGATCTCGCCGCGCAGCACGAACGCCTGTCCGCCGTCCTGTTCGGGCAGATAAGGCGTGGCGAGCGCGAGCGGCAGACGCTCGCCGCGCACGCTGACGCCCTGGCGCGGCCAGTCCGCGCTGGCGCACAGCGAGCCGCCGCCGCTGGAGGCAAAGCAACTCTCCGACAGCGTGATGCGCGTACCGGCCTGGGCGAAGTTCGCTGGGCCCTGCAGCGCCCAGCTCGCGCCGGTCGTCGGCGCCAGCCGCAGCGTGGCAAGCGTGCCCTGCCAGCCGTCGTTGCGCTGGGACGCCTCGCCCGACAGCGCTAACGTGCCGATCTCGCCGCGCGCCTCGGCCTGCAGCTGCAGCGCAGTGATCGCGCCGCGTGCCGATACCTGCACCGTGTCCAGGGCGACGCCGGCCTGCACGCCACTGGCGGAGACCTCCAGCGTGCCGGCATCGCTGCGCCACGGCAGACGGCCGTCGATCCGTGCGCTGGCCGCGGCGTAGTCGCCGAAACGCAGCGCGGTGCCGGTCAGGTCCGCCGTGATGTCAGGCGCGGTGCGTGCACCGGTCACCCGCAGCGTGCCTTGCAGCGTGCCACCGCCCTGCGGCAGGAAATCGGCCAGCTGCAGCGGCGCCAGGTTGGCGTCGATGTCCAGCGTGTCAGCGACCTTGGCGCGCGCATCCACGCGGCTGCCGCCGAGCGTCAGCGCGACCTCACCGTCGAAATCGCTGCGTCCGGCTTCGCCGGCGTCGCGGGCTGGCCCGTGCATCGCAAACGTCGCGCGGCCGTCGAGCCGTCGTGCGCGCAGCGTGCCGCCGAGCTGGTCGGCCTCGACCGCGACTTCCAGGCCGCCGTCGTCGCGGGTAGTGCCGGTCGTGGTGAGGCGTCCGTCGACCGCGCCCTTCCAGTCGCGGGCGAAGTAACCCGGATCGAAGCCGGCCAGGGTCGCGGCGATGTCCCATCGCAAGGCCGGTGCCCAGACCACGTCGCCGGTCGCATCGAGCGTGCCGGTCGGCATCTCCACATGCGCGGTGTGCAGCCGCATGCGCTGTGCGTCGCCGCGGCCGTCGAAGTCGACGCGTGCGCGCAGGCCGTCGCGTTCGATCCCCGCTTTGCCGATCGCCGCCCACGCCGCGGTGCTGCCGGCGATGCCGAGGTCCGCATCGGCGACGATCGGCGGGGCAGGGTCGGCGCTGTCGGGGTCGGCCCCGAACTGCACGCCGCGGGCGTTGACCGCGAAGCGGAACCGCACGTCGCCGGGCTCGGCGACATCGGCGTGGCCGCGCAGGGTCACCTGCCCGTCGAAGGTGTCGACGACCAGCCGTTCGATGTCCAGGCGCTGGTCCTCCAGCCGGAGCTTGGAGGGCTGCAGCACGACTGCCAGCGGTGCGGCGTCGGGCTCGCCGATCGCGAGCTTGCCTTGCAGCGTCGCTGCGCCACCGGTGCCGTCGGCGCGCAGGTCGAACGCCAGCGGCGTGCCCGGCTCGCCGTTGCCGACCAGTAGCGACGGGTCGAGCCGCGTGGTGTCGGCGCGTAGCGCCCAGCCCGGATCGTCACGGCCGCGCAGTGTGATCAGCGCGCGCAGCGGCGCGGGTGCATGACCGATCGCCGCGATGTCCAGATGCGCCAGATCGCCGCGCGCGACCAGCCCGATGCGCGGCCGCGTGCGCCCGGGCGGTGCCGGCATCAGCGCACTGGCGGTCAGATCCATGCGGTAGTCGTCGTCGGGCGCGTAGACGCCGTCGGCGGTGAACCGGCCGCGATCGCTGTCGACGACGATCCCGGTCAATCGCAACTCGCCCTGCTGCGCATCGAGCCCGCCGCGCAGCGTGCGCACGTCGATCATCGGCTCGCCCAGGCGCGTGACCCGGAAGCCGTCGACGCGGATGGTGTCGGCCTGCAGCGACAGCGGCAGGTCGATGCGCGGCAGCGAATCTGGCCAGCGCGGCAGCTCGAACGGCGTGTCGACCGGCGCCGGCAGTTCCAGCACGGCCTGGTCGACATCGAGCACATCCAGGCGCAAGCGCCGGCCGATCAGCGGCATCAGTGCAGGGTCGATGGTCACGCGTTTGGCGGCGAAGGTCAGCACCCGCGGCTCGTCGCACTGTCCGTAGGGCACCGGCTGTTCCTCGACGTCCGGGCAGCTGCGCTGCACGTAGCGCACGTCGTACATCGTCAGCGGCCCCGACGCGGGGCCCTCGGCCGCCCGCCAGGTCAGTTCAGTGCCAGCCGGCAGGCGCGATGCGATCTGATGCAACAGGAAGTCGCGTCCGCCGAATGTGGTCAGCAGCCACCACACCAGGCCGACCACCAGCACCGTCAGCACGGCGAAACCGATCGCACTGCGGATCGCCAGCTTGCGCCTGCGTGCGCGTCGGCGCTCGCGCAGTTCGGCGATGCGCGCCTCGCGCGCTTCGGGGGTCAGGTCGTCGGGCAGACGGTCGCGCCGGAAAGCCATCTCTAGAACTCCGCGCCGATGCTCAGGCCGATCGTGAACGCCGAATCGGGATTGTCGAGGCCGCGACCGATGTCGAGCTTCAACGGGCCGACCGGCGACTTGTAGCGCGCGCCAATGCCCACGCCGGTGCGCCAGTTCGGCGAACTGCCGTCGAACGCATCACCGCTGTCGACGAACACCGCCGCGCCGATCGTCTCGGTGAAATAGCGCTCGAACTCGACGCTGGCGGTGATCACGTTCTTGGCGCCCAGTGCATAGGCCTTGCGACCGTCGCGCGCGGGGATGCGGGGTCCGACCTCGCGCCAGTCGTAACCGCGGATGCTGCGGTCGCCGCCGGCGTAGAAACGCAGGCTGGGCGGCATCGCGACCAGCGCATTGGTGAAGGTGTGGCCGAGTTCGCCGCGCACGATCAACCGACTCGATTCGCCGATGCCGTGGAACCAGCTCGCGCGCGCATGCAATTGGGTGAACGTCGCATCCGACGCCGCGCCCTCGATGCCACCGCGCAGCATCACCGAGCCGCCGATGCCCGCGGTCGGGAACAACCGGTCGTCGACGTCGATGTACTCGGCGCGCAGCGACGGGTAGGCGAAGGTGGCATAGCGGTACAGCGCGCCGGCGAACTCGTCGTCCGGATCGACCGGGGCGTTGGGATCTTCCTCGGGCGCGTACGCCCAGCGCTCGCGCAACAGATGCAGCGAGGCGATCAGGTTCAGACGGTCGTTGTACTGGCCGCTGCGACTGCCGACCAGTTCGACGCGGCGGCTGTCGATATAGTCGGTCTGCTCGTCGGCGGCCTGCAGGCTGGCGGTGTACCAGCCGTCGAGCCAGGCGAACGCGGGGATGCGGTACTGCAGCGTCAGGGTCTTGCGACGCTGCGCATAGTCGAGCTGCGCCAGCGCCTTGTGGCCGCGCATATTGACGTAGCGGCGCTCGACGCCAAGCCGGATACCCGCCCCGCTGTCGGTGCCGTAGCTCACGCCGGAGGTGTAGATGCTGCGCTTGGCCGGCGTCAGCGACACCTCGATCGGCACTTCGCGCTCGGCGTTGGCGTCCTCGACCTTCGGCTCGATGTCGATCGTGGAGAAGTAGTCGAGACGCGAGAGCGACGTGCGCAGGCGGTCGAGGCGACCCTGGTGGTAGTAGCTGCCTTCGTCCCAGTAGACCAAGCGCTCGAGCAGCGCGTCGTTGACCACCGGCTCGGGCGATTGTTTGAAGGTCGTCGGGCCCATGTTGTAGCGCTCGCCGCTGGTCCACACCAGGTCGATATCGGCGGCGTGGTCGGCGCGGGTGATCTCGACCCGGCGCGATGCGAACTCGGCGTCGAAGTAGCCGCGCTCGCTGAGGCGGCGGCTGAGCCGGTTGCGGCTGCCGTCGTAGTCGGCGTGGTTGAACACGCCGCCTTCGCCGGGCACGAAGCTCGCCAGGTCGCGCGCCAGGTAGCGGTCCTGGCCGCCGGGACCGATGATCGCGATATCGCGATTGCGCACGCGCACCGGCTGGCCGGGATCGACGACGATGCGCACCGAGAAGACGTCGTCCTTGCGCTCGCGCTGTACGTCGATCGTCGGCGAGTAGTAGCCGAACGGCTCGAGCGCCTTGCGCGTCTGCGATTCGGCTTCGCGGATCAGATAGGCCATGCGCCGCCCGGACACGTCCTTGCCGATCGCATCGTGCAGGGCCAGCGAGACGCGCACGTTCTCGGTCATTTCCTCATCGAGGCCCGAGATATCGACACGATCGACACGCGCGGCCTGCGCCGCGGCCGACGAGAAGACGAAGACGACGGCGGCGAGGCACAACGGAAGGCGGGGCATCCGGCGAGGATACCCGGTACGTGTCAAGAGTCGATTAACGCTGCGACCCCGTTCGCGTGGTACTCAGGCCGACAGGTGGCCGATCGCCGCGACGCTGCCCAGCCGGTCGGCGAGCCCCTGCAACAGCGCCAGGCGGTTGCCGCGCAGCGCCGGGTCGTCGGCGTTCACCATCACCGCGTCGAAGAACGCATCGACCTGCGGACGCAGCCGCGCCAGCCGCGTCAGCGCCGCGACGTAGTCGCCCTGGGCCAACGCCGGCCCGGTCTCGCCGTGCGCGGCCGCGACCGCTTCGGCCAGCGCCGCTTCGGCCGGTTCGCGCAGCAGCGCCGCGTCCACGGCGCCGGGAATCGCGTCGTCGGCCTTGCGCAGGATGTTGCGGATGCGCTTGTCGGCGGCGGCAAGCGCGGCGGCTTCGGGCAACTGCGCGAACGTGCCGATCGCATCGATGCGCCGGTCGAGGTCGTACAGCGAGCCCGGGCGCAGCGCGGCGACCGCGGCCAGGTGCGCGGCCGGCACACCGCGGTCGGCGTAGTAGCCCTTCAGACGCTCGAGCACGAAGTCATACAGTTCGCCCGCATCGGCCGACGCGGTGGCGCCGTCCTTGCCGGTCGGCAGCGCGCCGACGCGCTCGACCGCAGCGGCGAGCAGCTGGTGCAGGTCGAGATCGAAGCCGCTCTCGATCAGTGTGCGCGCCAGTCCCAGCGCGGTGCGGCGCAGCGCGAACGGGTCCTTGTTGCCGGTCGGCTTGAGGCCTGCGGCGAAACCGCCGGCCAGGGTGTCCAGGCGTTCGGCGATCGCCAGCACCTTGCCCAGCGCCGAAAGCGGGATGTCGTCGCCGGCAAAGCGCGGCTGCCAGGCCTCGTCGAGCGCGTCCGCCAACGCGCTGCGGTCGTCGTCCGACAGGCCGGCCAGCGCCGGGTCGTGCCGGGCGTAGTAGCGGCCGGCGATGCCCTGCAGTTCCGGGAACTCGCCGACCATCCGCGATTGCAGATCGGCCTTCGACAGCGCCGCCGCGCGCTGCGCGAGTGCGGCGTCGACGCTGACCTGCGGCGCGATGACCTGGGCCAGCGCGGCCACCCGCGCCACCTTGTCGGCGATGCTGCCGAGCTTGGCCTGGTAGGTCACCGTCCGCAGCCCCTCGTTCATCGCCGACAGGCCCTGCTTGAGATCTTCGTCGAAGAAGAACTTGGCATCGGCGAAGCGCGGACGGATCACCCGCTCGTAGCCCTTGGCGACCTCCGCCGGGTCCTTGGAGACGATGTTGGCGATGCCGATGAAGTACTCGGTCAGCCGGCCGTCGCGCAGCACCGGGAAGAACTTCTGGTTCGCTTCCATCGTCGCGATCAGTGCCTCCTGCGGCACGGCCAGGAACTCGGCCTCGAACGTGCAGGCCACTGCGCTCGGCCATTCGACCAGGCAATTCACCTGCTCGAGATTGTCGGCCTCGATGCGCGCCTGGCCGCCAACCGCGCGCGCCGCGGCGTCGACCGCATCGGCAATCGCCCGGCGCCGGACATCGGGATCGACCAGCACCGAGGCTGCGCGCAGCGCCTCGACGTAGTCGCCGGGGGCGGTGATGGCCACCGGCGCATCGTGCATGAAGCGGTGACCGCGGCTGTCGCGACCGGCGCGTGCGCCGAACAGTTCGGCCTCCACGACCGCATCGCCGTGCAGCGCCACCAGCCAGTGCACCGGGCGTGCGAACGCGTACGCATGCGCGCCCCAGCGCATCGGCTTGGGGATCGGCATCGCCGCGATCGCCTCGCGCAGCACCTCGGGCAGCAGCGCGGCGGTGGTTGCGCCAGCGCTTGCGGTGCGGTGCACGAAGCGCTCGCCCTTGGCGTCGGCGGTCTTCTCCAGTTGGGTCCAGTCGACCCCGACCTTTGCGGCGAAGCCCTGCAGGGCTTTCGTCGGCTGGCCGTCGGCATCGAGCGCGATGTTGAGATACGGCCCCAGCACTTCGCCACGCTGTTCGGGCTGCTCGGCGGCGACGCCGGGCAGCAGCACCGCCAGGCGCCGCGGCGTGTACAGCGGCTTCGCATCGCCGCGGACCACTTTGATGCCGCGCTTGTCCAGCGCCGCGATCACGCCGTCGAAGAACGCCTGGGCCAGGCCGGGCAAGGCCTTGACCGGCAGTTCTTCGGTGCCCAGTTCGATCAGCAGGGGCTTGGTGTCGGTCATGCGGAAGGACCCTTTTTCTCTTCGCCCGCCGTGCCCGCGGTGCGGGGGAGGGCCGTGTCGACCGCCGGACGGCGGATCATGGAACGTCGTGATGCGCAGCGGATCGGGGGCAGGCTCAGGCCGCGGCGTCCGCGGGCGCGGGGTCGCGCTTGAGCCGCGGGAAGCCGAGCTTCTCGCGCTGCGCGTAATAGGCCTTGGCGACCGCCTGGGCCAGCGTGCGCACGCGCAGGATGTAGCGCTGGCGTTCGGTGACGCTGATGGCGCGGCGCGCGTCGAGCAGGTTGAAGCTGTGGCTGGCCTTGCACACCTGCTCGTAGGCCGGCAGCGGCAGCCCGAGCTCGACGAGCTTGAGCGCCTCGGCCTCGCAGTGGTCGAAGCGATGGAACAGCTCGGCGACGTCGGCGTGCTCGAAGTTGTAGGTGCTCTGCTCGACTTCGTTCTGGTGGTAGACGTCGCGGTAAGTGACCGGCGTGCCGTCCGGGCCATGGGTCCATACGATGTCGAACACGTTGTCGACGTTCTGCAGATACATGCAAAGCCGCTCGAGACCGTAGGTGATCTCGCCCAGCACCGGACGGCATTCCAGTCCGCCGGCCTGCTGGAAATAGGTGAACTGGGTCACCTCCATGCCGTTGAGCCAGACTTCCCAGCCCAGGCCCCAGGCGCCGAGCGTCGGCGATTCCCAGTTGTCCTCGACCAGCCGCAGGTCGTGCACCTGCGGGTCGATGCCCAGCTCGCGCAGCGAGCCGAAGTACAGCTCGACGATGTTGTCGGGATTGGGCTTGAGCGCGACCTGGTACTGGTAATAGCGCTGCAGGCGGTTGGGATTGTCGCCGTAGCGGCCGTCGGTGGGGCGGCGGCAGGGCTGCACGTACGCCGCGTTCCACGGCTCGGGGCCCAGCGCCTGCAGGAACGTCGCCGGGTGGAAGGTGCCCGCGCCGACCTCCAGGTCCAGCGGCTGGATCAGCACGCAGCCCTGACGGGCCCAGTAGGCGTTGAGCGTGAGGATCAGCTCCTGGAACGTCGGTCCGGTCATCGAAAATAGGGCGTGGCGGCGGCGCGCTAGTATAGCGGTCCACGCCATGCCGCCCGCCGCGCCAGGCGGCTGCGGCCACGGAGGGAACAGGCTTGAACGAACCCCGGATGCCGCCGCCGCCCGCAGGCCACAAGGCCGGCGCGCCCGTCGCGCGGTTGCCGATCGGGCGGTTGACGTTCGAGCCGGTCGTCGCCGCGCTGGTCGCCGACGGCCTGCTGGCACCGGCCGACGCCGAGCGCGCGCGCGTGGGCGGGCGCGCGACCCGCGGCCTGGAGGCGGTGCATCCGCTGGTGCTGCTGGCCAATCTCAAGCTGCCTTCGGCGCTGCGCCCCGGGCGCGAGCTGGGCCTGGAGGCCTTGACGCAATGGCTGGCGCAGCGCACCGGGCACGCCTATCTGCGCATCGATCCGACGAAGATCGTCGTGGCTGACGTGACCGATCTGGTCTCGCACGCCTACGCCCGCCGGCACCGCATCCTGCCGGTCGAGGTCACGCCCCAGCATGCCCGCATCGCGACCAGCGAACCGCTGGCGCTCGACTGGTTGCCCGATCTGCAGCGTCTGCTGCGGCGGGACATCGACCTGGTCGTCGCCAACCCGCTCGACCTGCACCGCTACACGATGGAGTTCTTCGGCGTCACGCGCTCAGTGCGCGGCGCGCGCGACCTGCGCGACGGCGGCGGGAGTGCGCCGTCGTTCGAACAACTAGTCGAACTCGGCCGCTCGGGCGACGTCAACGCCGACGACCAGCACATCGTGCACATCGTCGATTGGCTGCTGCAGTACGCCTACGAGCAGCGCGCCTCGGACATCCACCTCGAGCCGCGCCGCGACGTCGGCCGCGTGCGTTTCCGCATCGACGGCGTGCTGCACAAGGTGTTCGAAATGCCGCCGCCGGTGATGACCGCAGCGGTCAGCCGCATCAAGGTACTTGGGCGCATGGACCTGGCCGAGCGCCGACGGCCGCAGGACGGCCGCATCAAGACCCGCTCGCCGGGTGGGCGCGAGGTGGAGATGCGCCTGTCGACGATGCCGACCGCCTTCGGCGAGAAGTGCGTGATGCGCATCTTCGATCCCGATACCGCGTTCAAGACGATCGCGCAGCTGGGCTTCGACGCGGGGGAGGAGACGGCCTGGAACGACCTGGTGCAGCGCCCACACGGCATCGTGCTCGTCACCGGGCCCACCGGCTCGGGCAAGACCACGACGCTGTACTCGACACTGCGAGCGCTGGCCACGCCCGACGTCAACGTGTGCACGGTCGAGGACCCGATCGAGATGGTCGCCGTCGAACTCAACCAGATGCAGGTGCACGCCGCGATCGACCTCACGTTCGCCCAGGGCGTGCGCACGCTGCTGCGCCAGGACCCGGACATCATCATGATCGGCGAGATCCGCGATCTCGACACCGCGCAGATGGCGGTGCAGGCCGCGCTGACCGGCCACTTGGTGCTCTCCACGCTGCACACCAACGACGCGCCGTCGGCGGTGACGCGACTGCTCGACCTGGGCCTGCCGCACTATCTGATCGCGTCCACGCTCAACGGCGTGCTCGCCCAGCGCCTGGTGCGCACGCTGTGCCCGCACTGCCGGACCGCGCGCGCAGTCGACCCGGACGGCTGGCACGCGCTGGTCGGCCCCGACGGCCCGCCACCGCCGTCGCAGGCCTGCGGTCCGGTCGGCTGCCTGGAATGCCGCAACACCGGCTACCTGGGGCGCGTCGGTCTCTACGAACTGATGCCGGTGACGCCGGCGCTGCGCGCACTGATCCAGCCGGAGATGTCGCTGGCCGGCTTCGCCCACGCGGCGGTCGGCGCCGGCCTGCGCACATTGCGCCTGGCCGGCGCGGAGAAGATCGCGCAGGGGCTGACGACGGTCGAGGAAGTGATGACGGTGCTGCCGCCACGCGAGTAGGCGTTGCGGTTCGTGCCGCCCTCACGCCGCATCGCCCCGTCCCTCGTGAACGGTGCATGGCGGTCTGGACGGGTGGACGCTGGGCGCGGGGCCGCTTTCCCGCGCCGAGTCGCTACGCTTGCGGCCTCTCCCACGTCCCCACTGCACGATGGCGCCCGATCTCCCCATTCTGATTCTGCAAACCGGACGGCCCGTTCCGTCGATGCGCCGCTACGGCGGTTTCGCGCACTGGATCCGGGTGGCCGCCGGGCTGACGTGCGACCAGGTCGCGGTGGTCGATGTCGAAGGCGGTGCGTCGTTGCCGCCGATCGACGCGGTGCGGGCGACGATCGTCACCGGCTCGGGCGCAATGGTCACCGACCGCGCCGACTGGAGCGAGCGCAGTGCGGCCTGGCTGCGCGATGCCGCGCAGGCGGGCAGGCCGCTGCTGGGCATCTGCTATGGCCACCAGTTGATCGCCCATGCGCTCGGCGGCGAGGTCGGCGCCAATCCCCACGGGCGCGAGATGGGCACGGTGGAGATCGAAACGCTGGCCGCCGTCCGCGACGATCCGCTGTTCAGGGGGCTGCCGTCGCGGTTCACCGCGCAGGCCACGCACCTGCAGAGCGTGCTGACGCTGCCCGCCGGCGCGGTGCCGCTCGCCCGCTCGGCGCTCGAGCCGCACCATGCCTTCCGCTGGGGCGAGCGGGTCTGGGGCGTGCAGTTCCATCCCGAGTTCAGTGCCACACATATGCGCGGCTACATCCGCGCCCGGGCGCAGTCGCTGCGCGAGGAGGGCGCCGATCCGGCGGTGATGCTGGCCGCGGTGCGGGCCGCGCCGCATGCGCGCACGGTGCTGCGACGTTTTGCGGCCGTTTGCGGCCGGCTGCCGGGGCCACCGGCCGGGTAGCGGCGCTGCCCGCCGCCGCGCCGTCTGCGCGCCGCGTGCATCGGCACTGCAGTACGATGACCGGCCTTGTGGCATGACGCCATGTGCGGAATGGGAAGCAGTGGGATGACGATTCGGAGCGTGGGAGCGGGCCACGGCTGGCAGTGGCTGGTGCAGGCGGTCAACGTCGGCCGCGGCAATCCCCGGGCGGTGTACGGCGCAGTGGCCATTGTGTCGCTGTTGGCGCTGCTGCCCAGCGTGCTGCAGTTGGTTCTACAGCTCGCGTTCGGGCTCGACGCGCAGTCGCAACTGATGGTGATCGGCGCGATCTCGCTGCTCTCGATCCTGGTCTATCCGCTGCTGATCGGCGGCGTGTTGCGGGTCATCGATGCCGTCGAGCAGGGCCGGCCGGCACGACCCGGCGATCTGTTCTCGGTGTTCTCGATCGGCGCCGGGCGCCTGGTCGGGTTCGGCCTGCTGATGGGCGCGCTCTACATCGCCACGTTCTATGCGTTGGTCAGCCTGTTCGGTGAAGGCGTGCCGGAGTGGTACATGGAGATCATGACGATCACCCAGGAGATGGGCGCCAGCCAGAGCCCGCCGTCGGCGCCGCCCGAGCTGCCGATGCCGCCGGCGGGCATCGGCCCGTTAATGGCGCTGGGCCTGCTGTTCGGCATGCTCTATGCGACGATCTATGCGATCGGTCTGGGCCAGGTCGCGCTCGGCGGGCGCAGCGTGTTCGCCGCGTTCGGCGACGGCGTGATGGCCACGCTCAAGAACGTGCTGCCGGTGCTGGTGATCGCTGCGCTGGCGATGGCCGGTGGCGTTGCGCTGGTCCTGGTGTTCGGCGTGGTGGCGTCGCTGGTGACGATCGTCGCCGGGCTGCTGCATCCGGCGCTGGGCGCGTTCCTGGTGCTGCCCATGTACCTGGTGCTGCTGCTGGTGCTGTACGTGGTGATGTTCGGCGCGATGTACTTCATGTGGCGCGACATCTGCGGCGATGCCGCGGCGCCCGCCGGACCGGCCCCGGGCTCAACGATCGAGCTGTAGCCAGGCGCGGGCGGCTACAGCCCCAGCGTCGCGTCCAGCGCGGCGGTCACACTGCGGTCGACGGCGTGCATCAGCCAGGCCAGCAGCAGGAAGCAGGCCGGCAACTGCAGCGCCAGCCACAGCCGCACGGGCAGGGCCATCGGCCGCGCATCGATGCGCACCACGTGGGTGCCGGCGATGCGGTCGTGCAGCGCCTGGTGGCGTGGGGCGAGCCCGGCCAACGCGTGACCGATGTTGAGGCTGGCCCACGACAGCAGGCCCGCGGCCTGACGCAGCGCCGCGCGCGCCGGACTGGGCGGTAGGCCGTCGTCGTCGACCACGCGCAGGCCCAGCAGGCGCTTGCCCGGGGTCGCCTGCCAGCGCGAGCCTTCGAATCCCGCGAACCAGACCAGCGCGAGCAGCGCGAACGCCAGCATCGGCGGCAGCAGCCAAGCGCTGACCGCGAACGACAACTGGCCGACCGCGGCGTGCAGCGCAGGATCGGTGAACCAGGTCCGCGCCAGCGCCGCCGGCGCGATGCCGCGGTCGGCGGCGTCGGCCATCGTGCCGGCCATCGCGAGGCTCAGTGCGTCGAGCGCCTCGCCGCAGGCGGCCAGGCCCGCGCACAGGCGGCGATGCAACAACGCGACGACGACCACCGTGATTGCGGCCGCGTCCAGCGACCAGGCCGCATAGCGGCGCGGCAGCGACGTCGGCGCGCCCGCGCTCATGCGCGGTCTTGCAGCGGGCCGGGCTTGGGCGCCAGCAACCGCGCCGCGATGATGCCGGCCTCGTAGAGCAGGCACATCGGCACGGCCAGCATCAGCTGGGAGACCACGTCGGGCGGCGTGATCACCGCCGCCAGGATGAACACGCCGACCACTGCGTAGCCGCGCGCCTCGCGCAACTGGTCGGTGGTCACCCAGCCCAGCAGCACCAGGATCACCAGTGCCACCGGCAGCTCGAAGCTCAGGCCAAACGCCAGGAAGATCACCAGCACAAAGTTCAGGTAGGCGTTGATGTCGGTCATCATCGCCACGCCATCGGGGGTGACCAGGGTCAGGAACCGGAACACCGAAGGCAGCACGAAAAAGAAGGCGAACGCGCAGCCGATGTAGAACAGCCCGACCGCCGAGGCCAGCAGTGGCAGCGCCAGGCGCTTCTCGCGCTTGTACAGACCCGGCGCGACGAACGCCCAGGCCTGGTACAGCAGCCAGGGCATGGTCACCACCAGTGCGGTGAAAAAGGCGAGTTTGAGCGGCGCGAAGAACGGCGAGGCGACCTCGACCGCGATCAGATGCGCGCCGTCGGGCAGTTTGTCGAGCAGCGGCTGGGCCAGCAGGCCATACAGGCGATTGGCGAACGGCAGCAAGGCCAGCAGCACGATGCCGGTGCCGGCCAGGCCGCGCATCAGCCGCATGCGCAGCTCGATCAGATGATCGACCAGGCTGCCCTCACCTGCGTCGTCGTCAGCGTGCCGCGCCATCGCCGGCCTCCTGGGGGACGCGCGGGGGCGTGGTCGGATCGGCGGCGATCGCGCCCGGCGGCAGGGCAGGCATCTCGGCCTCGTCGGCGGGCGGGGGCGAGAGCGGCGCCTCGGTCACGGCCGGCGTGTCCGGCACGCGGCGGGCTTCGTCGGCGAGTTCGTCGGCGCCGCGACGCACGGCGTCGAACTCGTCACGTACCTTGCTCTGGGCATCGCGCAACTGGGTGCCGACATCCGCGATCGACCGCTGCGCGTCCTGGACACTGCGCTTGAGCTCCTCGGCCTCGAGTTCGCGTTCCAGTTCGGCCTTGACCGAATGCCACTGGGTGCGCGCGCGGCGCACCCACAGCCCGGCGAAACGCGCGGCCTTGGGCAATCGCTCCGGGCCGAGCACGATCAACGCGACCACCGCGATGATCAGCAGTTCGCCGGACCCGATCCCGAACATCGTCGCGCGCGTCGATCCCGCGATCAGCGCGGGGTGTGGTCTTCGCGTCGTGCGCGGTCGGCGGCCGACTCCGACTCGCGCGACTGGTCATCGAGACGCTCGGGCGGCACGTCGTCGTCGTGCATGCCCTTCTTGAAGCCCTTGACCGCCTCGCCGAGGTCGCGCCCGGCGCCGCGCAGCCGCTTGGTGCCGAACACCAGCAGCACGACGAGCAGGACGATGAGCCAATGCCAGATGCTGAAACTGCCCATGGCGGGACCAGTCTGATTCGAGTGGACGGCTAGGATAGCGCACCGGCCACACCTGCCGGCCTCACGCGTCTCCTCGTCGCCGGCCCCTCCGCTGGGTTACGGCAGTTGCTCGACCTGGGCGGGCTGGTCGTTGACCGTTTCGAAGGGCTGCGGGGCCGGATCGTGCGACTGCACCGGCACCGTGGTCGCTTCGGGCACGTTGTGGATAGGCGGCGCCGGCTGCGCGGCGCGGGGGGCGACCGCGGCGCCGCCGCGGGCCACACGCGCGGTGGCGCTGGCTTCTTCCAGGCGATCGCGGAAATCGACGATCGGGCCCGACGGTTCCTGGCCGGGGCGGTTTTCGAGGATCGCGCGCGGCGTGGTGGTATTGCCGTAGACCGCGACATTGGCCTCGTCGTCGATCGACAGCACCGCACCATCGAGCGCGACGCCGGCGAACAGGCCGCGCGCGCGCGACCACGACCAGATCTCGGCCTTGAGCTGGCCGTCGGTCAGAGCCGCCGCATTGCGGCCCACCGGGCCGGCGGCAACGCCGGCATCGGCGCCGAGCGTGAACTTGCCGTTGACGATCGATTCGAGGCTGCGTTCGTTGCGGAACACCAGCACCACGTCCGAGGACTGCACGCCCGCCTGCAGGCCGATGCTGCCGCCGGTGAGCTTGACGAAGGCCGGGTTGGACCAGGTGCCGTCGGCGGTCCGCACCGACAGCAGGCCGTGGCCACGACGGCCGCCGATCACCAGGCCGGCCTTGACGGTGTCGGGGATCACGATAATCGCGCGGGCCTCGTCGAGCAGCTTGTCCGGGATGCCGGACTCGGGGATCGCCTGGATTTCGTTGAGCACGCGCACCGCATTCCGGGCGCGCGCCTCTTCCTGCGGACCGGCGAAAGCGGGACCTGCGACAAGTACGACGGCGAGACCGGCGACCAGCAGAGAACGACGCGGGGACAGGCGCATGGAGGGCTCCGGAGACTAAGAAGGGGCGAACGCGCAACGCCGCGCGGAGCGGCCGATTCAGGCTAGTGACGATGCCATGAATCGTGCATGAGTTCGGCCGGTCGCAGCGCACGCGCGTGTCGGCTGCATTGCAGCGGCCGGCCTGCCATCCTATGCGGATGTCCGCTCACTCGCTTCTGTCTGGCGCCGCGCCGGTCCCCACCGCCGTGTTGATCGTCAATCTCGGCACGCCCGATGCACCCACCGCCGATGCGGTGCGGGCGTATCTGGACGAGTTCCTGTCCGATCCGCGCGTGGTGCGCCTGCCGCGCTGGCTGTGGCTGCCGTTGCTGCGCTGGGTGATCCTGCCGCGGCGCTCGCCGAAGGTCGCGCACAAGTACGCCGAGATCTGGCTCAATGGCGGCTCGCCGCTGGCGGTGTACACGCGTCGGCTGGCCGACGCGGTCGATGCGCGGATGCCCGAGCTGCGTGTGGTCCACGCGATGCGCTACGGCCGCCCGGCGCTGGCGCAGGCGATGAGCGCGTTGGCCGCTGAGGGCATCCGCCGGATCCTGGTCCTGCCGTTGTATCCGCAGTACTCGACGACGACCACCGCCTCGGTCGCCGACCGCATCGCGCAGACGCCGATCGACGGCGTCGAGGTCCGCATGATCGAGGACTACGCCCGCGATCCGGGCTGGCTGCAGGCGCTGGCCGGTTCGGTGCACGCGCACCGTCAGGCGCACGGTCGCGGCGAGGTGCTGCTGTGCTCGTTCCACGGCATTCCGCAGCGGATCGTCGACCAGGGCGATCCCTACGCCGAGCGCTGCGAGGCGACATTCCGCGGTCTGGTGGACGCGCTGGGTCACGATGCCGGCGATTGCCGCATGGCCTACCAGTCCCGCTTCGGCGCCGGCAAATGGCTGCAGCCGGCGACCGACGCGACCCTGGTCGCGATGGCCAAGGCGGGCGTGCGCGAGGTCGATGTGCTGTGCCCGGGCTTTCCGGCCGACTGCCTGGAGACGCTCGAGGAAATCGCGATGCAGAACGCCGAGCTGTTCGTCGCCAATGGCGGCACGCGGCTGCGTTACATCCCCTGCCTCAACGACGCCCCCGCGCATGCCAACGCGATGGCCGCGCTGCTGCGCCGCGAACTGGATGCATGGGCATGAGCGGTGTGGACTTCGCGCTGGAGATCGGCATCGGCACCGTGCGCGGCCTGCGTTACGGCACGCCGGGCGCGCGTCGGGTGCTGGCGTTGCACGGCTGGCTCGACAACGCCGCGAGCTTCGCTCCACTGGCCGGATATCTTGATGGGATCGAGCTGGTCGCGCCCGACCTGCCCGGGCACGGCCGCAGCGCGCACATGCCCGAGGGCACCGACTACACCTTCGTCGGCGCAGTGCACCAGGTGCTCGACATCGCCGATGCGCTGCAGTGGGATCGCTTTGCATTGCTGGGCCATTCGATGGGGGCGGGCATCGCCAGCCTGGTTGCCGCCGCGTGCCCGGCGCGGATCGAGCGGCTGGTTGCGATCGAAGCGCTCGGGGCCTTGCCCGAGACCGAGGACAACACCGTCGTGCGTCTGCGCGAAGCGGTGACGTCGGCGCGCGGGCTGGGCGAGCGGCCCTTGCGGGTGTTCCCCAATCTCGATGCACCGGTCCGTACGCGCATGCGCGTCAACGCACTGTCGGAAGGTTCGGCGCGTGGGTTGGTCGAGCGCGGCGTGCAGAAGGTCGACGGCGGCTACGTGTGGTGCAGCGATCCGCGGCTGACTGTGCCGACTGCGGTGCGTATGACGCCCGGCCAGGTCGATGCGTTGGTGGCCGGCATCGAATGCCCGACCCGGGTGATTTACGCCGACCCGCCGCAGGACTACCTGCCCGAGCCCGATCGCAGCCGCCGTGCGCGCCTGCTGCCCGAGGGCGACCTGGTCGTTCTCCCGGGCGGGCACCACCTGCACATGGAGCAGCCCGATGCGGTCGCCGCGGCGATCGGGGATTTCCTCCGGCGTTGAGTTCGCCGCGGCGCGTGTCGACCGGCGCTCAGCCCGTCAGCAGCGCATGCAGCGTGCCCTTGAGCCGTCGCCCTTCGCTGCGGAAATAGTCGCGCGCCCGGCGCCAGTCGGGACAACGCGCCTCGACTTCGCGCCAGAACGCGCGCGAGTGGTCGGCATGTACCAGATGGCAGAGCTCGTGGACCAGCACGTACTCGAACGCCGACGGTGCGCCGAGCACCAGCGCCAGGTCGAGCGCGAGTGTGCCGTCGGGCGCCAGCGAGCCCCATTGCGATGACATCGGCCGGATGCGGATCCGCGACGGCGTGCGCGGCAGGCCCGGCAGATAGCCGGGCAACCAGCGCGCGACATCGGCGCGTGCCTGGGCTTCGTAGAACTCGCGCAGCGCGCGCTGCAGCGCCGCCGGTCCGGCCTGGGCGGGCGCTGCGAACACCAGATGCGCGTCCTCCGCGCGGACGTGCGCGAAGCGGCCGGGTTGCCAATCCACCGCCAGCAGCGCGCCGCGCAGCGGCAAGTGCGTGGTCAGGTCGCGGCGCAGCGGCGGCGCCTCGCCGTGTTCGGCCAGCTGCTGGGCGAGCCAGGCGCGATGCTGCTGCACGAAGGCCTCACCGGACGCCAGACTGGCGCGCAGCGGCAACGTCAGGCGCGCGCCGCGCTCGCTGACGCTCAGACGGATGCGGCGCGCACGCGGATCGCGCACGCGCAGCACCTCGATCCGGCGGCCATCGTCGAGCTGGACTTCGAGCGTGTCGCGACGCACCGATGCGGCGGTCAGGGACGAAGCGATCAGGCGCGAGGACGGCGGCATGCGTGCAGTGTACGGCGCGCGCAGCGCGCGCCTGCGCTCATTCGACCTTCGACAGCTTGAACGCGCCCTCGAGCACCTTGAACAAGCGCTTGAACTCGCCGCGCATCAGCGCAAACCGCGCATCGAGTTCGGCCTGGCGGTCGTCGGCATCGGTGTGCTCGAGCGTATCGAGTGCGCCGTCGAGCAACTTGAACTTGCGCACGATCAGATCCTCGCCGAGCACGAACTCGATCTGGTCGTCGAGCGTGAGCGCCAGCTTGGTCACCTGCTTGCCGGCGTCGAGATGGCGAGTGATCTCCTCGCACTGCAGGTCCTGGCGCTGGCATTTGACGATCGCGCCCTGGTCGGACGGGTCCTTGAGCTCGCATTCCTCACCCAGTGCCAGACCGTCGGGCAGCGGCTCGCCGGCGATCCAGCCGGTCATCACCGCGCGCGGCGAGGTCTCGGCATTGAGCGGCAGCGCTGGGAAGCTGCCCATCGCGGTGCGCACCTGACTGACCACGTTCTCGGCGCTCTTGCGGCTGGAGGTGTTGACCGCGATCACGCCCAGTTCCAGGTCGATCAACGCATCCGACCGCACCGGGCGCACGAACGCGCGCGGCAGCAGCTCCTGCAGGATGTCGTCCTTCATCTGCTTGCGCATCTTGCCGCCGGGTTTGCGCGCGTTCTTCTCCTCGTACTCCTCAATGCGCACGGCCAGGAACTCGTTGACCACCGCGCCGGGCAGGATCTTCTCCTGGCCGCCGACGGCCAGCCAGATGCCATCCTCCATGCGGTGGGTCAGTGCATCGGCCTCGCGGCCCAGCGCCGGCACGAAGCCGTGCGTGGACATCTCCAGCGGGCCGACGTCGCGCAGACGGAACTCGCCGACCTGGGTCTCCAGTTCGGACACATCGACGGAGGTGGGGAAGCGGAACAGGGTCAGATTCTTGAAGAACATCGAAAGGCCGTGATTGGGGATGGGGGATTAAAAAAAAGGAAAAAAAAGCCGTGGCGCCCGCCATCGCGTGCGCGGCCCGCCGCCACGTTATCGGACGCGGCGGCGGCGCGGCTCAGTCGCGGGCGTCGTGCGGCGCGCCGGCCAGCCAATCGTGCGCATCGGGCAAGGCCGCGCCGCGGCTGCCCAGCGACAGGAAGTCGAACAGCTTCGGATCGCTGAGCTGCGAGGGGCGGATGTCGCCGAGCGCGCGCGCGATGGTTTCGATGCGACCGGGGTGCGCCTTCTCCCACTGCGCCATCATCAGCCCGACCTGCTTGCGCTGCAGATTCTCCTGCGAGCCGCATAGGTTGCACGGGATGATCGGGAAGGCCTTGGCGTCGGCATAGGCGACGATGTCGGCCTCGGCGACATAAGCCAGCGGGCGGATCACCACGTGCTTGCCGTCGTCGCTGCGCAGCTTGGGCGGCATGCCGCTGAGCTTGGCGTGGAAGAACATGTTGAGGAAAAACGTGGCCACCAGGTCGTCGCGGTGGTGGCCCAGCGCGATCTTGGTGAAACCGTTGGCCTCGGCGTAGGTGTACAGCGCGCCACGACGCAGCCGCGAACACAGCGAGCACATCGTCTTGCCTTCGGGCACGACCCGCGAGACGACCGAATAGGTGTCCTGCTCGATGATGTGGAAATCCACGCCGAGCGTGCGCAGGTACTCGGGCAGGATGTGCTCGGGAAAACCGGGCTGCTTCTGGTCCAGGTTGACCGCAGTGATCGAAAACGACACCGGCGCCTTGGCCTGCAACTGCAGCAGGATGTCGAGCAGCGTGTAGCTGTCCTTGCCGCCCGACAGGCAGACCATCACCTTGTCGCCGTCCTCGATCATGCCGAAGTCGGCGATCGCGCGTCCCACCTGGTGGCGCAGGCGCTTGCCCAGCTTCTGGGTCTCGTGCGCGGCGCGGCGCGGGTCGAGTGTGCGGGGCAGGGGGTCTGGCAGGGGCAGGACGATGCTCATCGTCCATAGTCTAACGGGGGCGGTCGCTGCGGCTGCGACCGGCGTTCAGCCCGCGTGTCGCGTGCTGCCGGCCTGTGTGCCTATACTGCGGCCCGACCGTCGGCGCCCGTCGCGCCGCCCTTGGGAGACCCGCAGACGTGAAGCGCTGAGCCGACATCCGATCCGCCGTCCTCCGCGCGAGGACGTCCTTCGAGTCTGCGCACAGGTCACGTCATGTCCTTCGTTCCTTTCCCGGGCCCTGTCCCGGCCGGTGGTGTCCCGTCGGACGCCGCCCCTTTCGATCTCCTGCATGCCCACCACCTGACGGCGACGCTCGCCGACGGGCGGGTGCTCTACGCCGGTCTCGAATTACGCCTGCCCGCCGGGCCGAGCGCGCTGGTCGGCGACAATGGCAGCGGCAAGTCGACCCTGCTGCGGCAACTCGCCGGCGACCGATCCACCGAGGGCGGCCGGGTGCACCGCACCGCGGACCTGGCCTGGCTGCCGCAGGTGCCGGCGACGTTGCCGGCGCGGGTGATCGATCTGCTCGGCGACGGCCCGCGCCTGGATGCCCTGCGCCGACTGCTGGCCGGCGACGGCAGCGCCGAGGATGTGGTGCGCGTCGGCGAGGACTGGACGCTGGAGACGACCTGGCGCGCGCGTCTGGATGCCCTGGGGCTGGCGGGGGTCGCCCTGGACGCGGATCCGGCGCGGCTGTCGGGCGGCGAGCGCCAGCAACTGCGCCTGCTGGCGATCGCGCATTCGGCCGCGCCGATCCTGCTGCTCGACGAGCCGAGCACCTTCCTCGATACCGAGGCCTCGACGCATTGGCATGACGTGTTCGCGCGTCGCGGTGGCGCGGTGCTGGTGGCGAGCCACGACCCGGCGTGGCTGCATGCGATGCCGCGGTTGTTCGAACTGCGGGCCGGCGCGCTGCATCGTGTCGATGGCGGCCTTGCCACGTGGCGCGCCGTGCGCGCAGACCGCCTGCGCCAAGGCGAGGCGGCGTTGCACCAGGCGCGGGTCGCGCGGACACGGACCCAGCAGGCGGTCGCACGTGAGCGCGAGCGCCTGGAACGACGACAGGCCCGCGGCCGCCGCGCCGATCGCGACACCAACCAGTCGCCGCTGCTGCTCGATCGCCTCGCCGACAATGCCGAGCGCGGCCAGGGGCGCCGCCGGGTCGCGCTCACCCAGCGGCTCGACGCCGGGGAGCAGGCGGTGCGCGCGGCCTTCGATGCGCTCGATGCGCCCGCTGCGCCGCAGTTCGTGCAGGCGGCCGTGGCCTTGCCGCCGGGCCGGCAGGTGCTGGCCTTCGCGCAGGCGCATCCGACCTGCGCCCACCCGGTCGCCGCGCTCGACTGGCAGGCGAGCGGGCCGGTGCGGATCGGGCTGACCGGCCGCAACGGCAGCGGCAAGACCACCCTGCTGCGCGCGCTGCTCGGTCGGGCCAGGCTCGCCAGCGGCTCGGCCCGGGCGCTGGTGCCGGCGCAGACCCTCGACCAGCACCTCGACGGCCTGCCGGGCGAGATGGGGGCGCTGGACTGGCTGCAGGCGGCGATGCCCGGGCAGGTGCGCGCGACGATCGCGACCCGGCTCGCGTTGCTGGGGTTGGGCCGCGACCATGTCGAACGGCCGATGCGCACGCTCTCGGGCGGCGAGCGGATGCGCGTGGCGATCGCTGCGGCCGCGTGGGTCAGGCCGGCCGCGCCGTTGTTATTGCTCGACGAGCCGGCCAGTCACCTCGATCCGGCCAGCGTCGATGCGCTGGTCGCGCTGCTCCGCGCCTGGCCCGGTGCGCTGCTCGTGGTGTCCCACGATGCCGACCTGCTCGAGGCGATCGGGCTCGACATCGGCCTGCGACTGGATGCGGACCGACTGCGCCTGCACCCGCTGTGAGGCCGGCGTCCGGGCGTGCCCGGCGCCGGCCGCAGGGTCAGGGCACCCAGACCAGATTGCGGGTGTTGGCGTCGGTGCTGATGTCGCGCACGCGGCCCGAGCCGTCGAACAGCACCTGGAACTCGGCGAAGCTGCTGAGCCAATAGCGCCACAGCGGTGCATCGAGGTCGGGGTTCTCGCTGCTGATCGGATAGCCCAGCGAAGTGATGACCTGCTCGCGGGTCATGCCCGGGGTGATCTTGGCGCGGCGCACCGCCTCCTGCACCTTGGCCGGCCAGGTCGCGATCTTCGCCGCCGGGTCCTCGGTCACCACATAGCGGCGTGCGAAGGTGTCCAGATCCAGGTCGCGGCTGTAGTCGTTGCCGATCGCCTGGCGCTGGCCGTCGATCCGGACGTTGACGCGGTAGCGGCCGTGGCCAGTGACGCTGGCCGGGGTGCCGGCCGGGATCACCCGCTTGCCGTTCTCGGCGTAGTTGCTGTCGCTGATCCAGCTGCCATCGCTGCGCAGGTTGCAGCACAGGTAGCCGTCGTACTTGGACTCGGCGCTGGCGGAGGTGGCGCAGGCGACCAGCAGCGCGGCGCAGGCGATCGACAGAGAGCTTGCTTGGATTCGCATCGTGATCTTCCAGAGCGGACGCGGCCGGAGGCGCCGCGGATCGACGATGGGCGACGCGCCATCCCCCGACTGGCGCGATCGCATTCTTGCAGGACCGGGCGCAGGCGCCAAGCGGGGCCGCGACCGCTCGGGTAAGCTCACCGCCATGGCTTTCGAGCGTGCCGACGACTCCCCCGCCCAGCGTCTTGTCGCGCTGCGCGGCGAGCATCGCGAGCTCGACGCGTTGATCGACCGGCTGCAGCACGACCCGCTGCACGACGAGGTCATGCTCAAGCGCCTGAAGAAGCGCAAGCTGGCGCTGCGCGATGCGATCGCGCAGCTCGAATCGTCGCTGATCCCCGACGAACCGGCCTGAGCAGGCCAGTGCCGGCCGCAGAGGCCGTCGGCCGCGTGCCCCGGCGACGTCGCGTCCGCCGAGCGGACAGCGGCGCGGTCGCGTTAGTCGGCCGCTTCGGTCGTCGCGTTCGATACCGACTCGGTCCGCACCGCTTCGGGGCTGACCTTCTCGATCGAGTGCCGCAGCTCGCGGCCCAGGATCACCTTCGCGTCCTTGGCCAGCGCGGTCAGGCGCTCGTCGAACACCAGCTTGCTGTTGCCGTCGAGCTTGACCAGCCCAAGTTCGCGCAGCTTCTGAATGAAGCCGCGGAACAGCGACTTGTCGAAGAACTCCGGCGCGGCCGGCGCGTACAGCAGCGACAGGCGCTGCGCGGCCAACTGGCACAGACCTTCCAGCTCGCCGGCGCCGAGCGTGCCCGGCCCGTTCTTGGCCAGCACCGAGATCGCGATGTAGTAACGCTCGAACGCCTGCTGCAGCGGGTGGCTGAGCGCGCGCAGCCGGAACACCTCGTCGGTCTGCCCGGCGTTGCGGCCGTAGACCGCGTCGCCGTCCTGGTCGCCGGCGAGCGGTTCGAGCAGTCCCTCGCGCACGAATGTGGCCAACGTGCGCTCGATGCGGTCGGCGAAGGCGTCCTCGGTCCACGGCAGGAACAGTTCGGCCTGCAGGAACGGATACATCGTGCGCCCCAGGCGCAGCAACGTGTGCCGGCTCATGCGACGGTTGTGCAGGAAGCAGCAGGCGATCCACGCCGAGGCCGTGTACAGGTGCAGGACGTTGTTGCGGAAGTAGGTCAGCAGCACCGCCTGCTCGTCGTCGCCGACCCGCAGCACATCGCCCAGCGGATGGGCGACGCGTTCGAGCACGCCGATCTCCTCGCCGTGGGCGACGATCTCGGCCGGCGTGTGCGGAGTCAGCGTGACCCGATCGGAATACGGCACGTCGTCAAGCAACTGCTTGGACAGCGTGATCTGCGCCAGCAGGTCGGCCTCGCCCATTGCGTGCTTGGGCGTGGACAGCAGCGCGAGCGAGAGCAGGTTGATCGGGTTGACGTCGGCGGCGCGGTTGATGTTGACGTGGATGCGCTGGGCCAGCACGTCGATCGTGTTCGCCAGCCAGGCCGGCTTCGCGTCCTCGGGTACCGCACGGCCGTCCCAGTCCGGCGCCAGTTCGGCCAGCACCGCGTTGAGATGGATCGGCTCGCCGAAGTTCACCACCACCTGGCCGTAGTTGCTGCGCAGCACCTGCGGGATGCCCCACAGCAACCGCCAGATCGATTCCTTCTTCTTGGCCTTGCCCGACAGCTCGTCGAGGTAGCTGCTGCCCTCCATCAGCTTTTCGTAGCCGATGTACACCGGCTGGAACAGCACCGGCTTGCGCGGCTCGCGCAGGTAGGCGCGCAGCGTCATCGCCAGCGCGCCGCCCTTGGGCGGCAGCAGCCGGCCGGTGCGCGAGCGACCGCCCTCGATGAAGTACTCGATCGAATAGCCGCCGCCGACCAACTGCGCCATGTACTCGGAGAACACCGCCGAATACAGCGCGTTGCCGCGGAAGCTGCGCCGGGCGAAGAACGCGCCGCCCTTGCGCAGCAGCGTGCCGATCACAGGCAGGTTGAGATTGACGCCGGCGAAGATGTGCGGCGGCACGATGCCGCGGCCGTAGAGCAGGTAGGACAGCAGCAGGTAGTCCATGTGGCTGCGGTGGCTGGGCACGTAGATGATCTCGTGCCCGGGCGCGGCTTCCTTGAAGCGGTCCAGGTGGTGGACCAGCACACCGCGGAAGATCCGGTTCCATACCGTGGTCAGCAGGAAGCTGGCCGAGCGCACCAGTGGGTGCGAGTAGTCGGCGGCGATCTCGTAGGCGTAGGCGTGCGCCTTCTTCCACGCGTCCTCCGGCCGGCTGTTGTCGCGCCGCGCCTGGTCGGCGATCGCGTCCTTGACCGACGGCGCAGCCAGCACCTTGTCGACCAGCAGCCGGCGGGTCGACAGGTCGGGGCCGATGATGGCTTCGCGCATGCGGTTGAAGTGCGTGCGCAGCACGCGCGAGAGCTTGCGTACCGTGCGTTCGGCGCCCAGGTCCTCGTCGAGCAGCGGTCGCACCGCGACCGGCTCGGCGAAACGCACCAGCGTGTCGCGGCCGTTGAGCAGGATCGACAGCAGGCGCCGGAAGCGGCCGACGATCGTCCAGTTCTCCGAAAACAGCACCGAGAACCAGCCGTTGGCCTTGTCGGGCGAGCGACCCACGAAGATCGAGACCGGCACCACTTGCACGTCGAGCGTGGGATCGAGCCGGTGCGCCTCGAGCAGGCGCGACAGCGACTCGGAATGCGTCGACTTGGACGGCGGCTTGCCGGCCGCCAGCGCCAGCGCACTGCCGGCGTTGCGCCGCGACAGCGCGACGTAGGCGCGCTTGCGCCCCAGCGGATCGCCGGGCAGCGGCTGCAGCGGCGACGGCAGGCCGGCGTCGCGGCAGGCGCGCTCGAGGATCAGCGCGTTCGACAGGCCGTAATCCTCGAGCACGTAACAGACCGGACGATGGTCGACCAGTGTCTCCGGAGCCTGGGGTTCGACCTTCAGCCCGATCCAGGGGCGCAGGAGTCGGTCGAGCAGGCCGGCCCACCAGGGTCGGCGTGCGGCGCGGCGCTGCGTGGCCGCAGGGCGCGCCACGAGGGGCGTGCGTGCGTCCGTGGCGGGGGCCGCCTCGGCGGTCCGGGCCGGGTCCGCAGCGTCTGCCCGGGCGGCATCGTGCGCGGCATGAGCGTCAGCGTCGACCGGCGCCACGGCGGGCGTCCGGGCGCTGTCGTCGCCGTCGCGCGGGGCGCGCGGATCGTCGGGAAAGGGGAAGGTCGGTTGGTCGGGCATCGGCGGCATTATGCCCAAGCGGCCTCGCGCGGCGGGCGTCAGGGATCCTGCGGGGGCGTGGCCGCGGCCCGGGCGTGGCGCAGGAAGTCCGCCACGTACCAGCGCCCGTCCACGCGCTCGACCCCGATCTCGGCATCGATCGAGCGGCCATCGAGCAGGTAATGCAGCCGCACCCGCGCCTGGTCGCCGGTTTGCGAGGCCAATGTCGGCGCGACGCTGTCGAAGCTCGCATCCAGGTCCAGGCCATAGGCGCGCAACTGCTGCTTGCCGACCTCGAACACCGGCGACAGGCGGCGCAGCCCGGCCGCCATGCCGGCGCGACCGAGCGCGGCATCGCTGTCGAGGGCCTGGCGCCGGACGGCCGTGGCCAGCGCGTCGATGGTCTGCTGGGCGAGCGCGCGGTCGGCCAGCGGCGCCCGGGCCGCCCATTCACCGGTGGCCGCCACCAGTTGGGTGTAGTGCCGGCGCTCGTCGTCACTGAAGCCGGGCGACTGGGTCAGGTACTGGGTGGCGAACACGGCCAGCGCGCGCGCGGTCGAGCGCAGCTCGCCCTCGGCGCCGGCGAACTGCCGATCGAAAGTCGCCAGCAGCGCCCGCTCGGCATCCGGCGCGTGCAGCGCGGCCAGCGCCGCGGGAATCTGGCCCGACAGCGGCAACTCCGACAGTGGCCACCGGGTGCGATCCTCGCGCCAAGCCTGCTCGAGCGCCGGCGCCAGATCGGCCGGCAGCGCATCGCGGGCGAACGCGGCCAGGTCCCCGCCGCGCAGGTGGCCGGTCAGACGCGTGACCGCCTCGACCGGGGTCGCGCCGCCGGTCGGCGTCGGGGCGGCTTCGGGCGCAGGCCGGTCGCAGCCGCCCAGCCACAGCAGCAGCGGCAACAGCGCCGTGCAGGCACGATGCGGGCGCCGGCGGGACCGGCGGCGGGTCGGCGCGTGCGCGTGCATCCGGCGATTCTCCTCGGCCCCCTCAGACCGACCATCCTGCAATGGCCGGGTCGCTCACGACAAGTGAGCCGACCGGGCCGTGCTCACAGATCGTGCGTGACCCAGCCGCGCGGGGTGTCGGCCGCCGCGGCATCGAGCGCGGCCTGGGCGATTTCCTCGGGCGTGCGCCCGGCGCGCCAGGCCGCGGCGATCGCGGCCAGCCGCTCGCGGGTGGCCCGGGTGTAGGCGCCTTCCAGTTCGTTCTGGGCATCGGCGGCGAGCTTCTGCGGATACAACGTGCGCGCATCCTCGCTGCGGTTGAGCAGCGCGATCATCCTGGCCAGGCTCTTACGGAAGGTCGGCGCCGACAATGCGGTGCGCTGGGTCCGCTGCAGGTGCCAGACCGTCAGGTACTCCACTGGCCCGAGCAGCCGGCGCGGGGTGCCGCCGAAGAACTGGCCGGAGAACGCACTGGCCGCGACCGGCCCGCTGGCATCGGGCAGGCGGGTCGCGCCCCACGAGCTCAGCGCGCCGCCGGGCAGATCCATGCGGCGCAGCGCGGTGCCGAAGGTGTCGGCGATCAGGCGCTGCGCGTGGGCGTCGTCGCTCTCGGCGACCACTTCCAGCAGGCGCAGGAACAGCGGATAGCGGTCCTCGCCCAAACGCCGCGCCAGCCGTTTGAGGATGGTCAACCGGTACTCGGGATCGGAATGCGCGGCCAGGGTCGACACCAGACGGTCGGCGGCGGCACGCAGGGAGTGCGCGGAAGGGACGGCGTTCATCGCAGAGCGGCCAACAAGGACGACGGCACTCTAGCGCGTCGTGCGCGCGCTGCCCTAGCCGAGCGCGTCGAGGATCGCGTCGGTGCCGTGATCGGCTGCGGCGGCGAGATCCAGGCCGGCGAGCCGGCCTTCGAACGCGCGATCGCCGGCGAACAGCCGCGATCCGTCCGGAACATCGGCCCAGGCGACGGCATTGAGCATGTCCTCACCCGGATCGGCCTGCGGACCGCGGGCTATGAGCGCGTTGTCGGCCTCGCCCAGACCGACGAGCCCGCTGCCATCGGGCTGGCGCAGGTCGTCGAATGTGACCTGGCTGCCCAGCCGTTCGAGGCTGGCGGCGGTGAAGCCGGTGTTGGAAGAGATACCGCTCATGCCGTGTCCGCTGGGGTCCGTGGATGCCGCTCGTGGCGACGATGGCGCGACTGTAACGCCGGTGCCACATGCGGGCTATCTCGGGCTGGCCCTAGGGGTGCGCGCTGTGGCCGGCGCTCGCCGGCCTCAACATGAATGCACGATGGCCGGTGTCCCGCTTCCGCGTTGTCTGCGCACTGCGCGATGCCTGCGTGCTGCGTGCTAGCCTCCAGATCCCCGTGATGCGCCGGTGCAGGCCCGTATGGCAGAGCAGAACGAAGGCGCCGACAAGACTGAACAGCCGACCAGCAAGAAGCTCAAGGATGCCCGCAAGGAAGGCAATGTCAGCAAGAGCCGGGAACTGACCAGCACCGTGCTGGTGATGGGCTGGCTGGTCGGCGGCTGGCTGTTGATGGGTTTCATGTTCCGGCGCGTGCGCGGGCTGTTCGATCAGACCCTCGAGGTCTTGAACCAGCCGTTCGACATCGCGCTGCGCACCGTTGTGCCGCTGGCCGCGCAGGTATTCCTGTCGATGACGCTGCCGCTGCTGTTGATGGCGGTGCTGCTGGGCCTGCTGGTGGAATTCCTGCAGGTCGGGCCGGTGGCCACGATGAAAAAGGTCACGCCCGATCTGTCGAAGATGAACCCGGTCAGCGGCATCAAGAAGATGTTCTCGATGGACAATCTCATCGAGCTGATCAAGTCGATGTTCAAGAGCGTGGCGCTGCTCGCCATCGGCGGTTTCGTGCTCTGGGGCATGCTCCCCAGCCTGCTGAACCTGCCGTTCGCCCAGCCCGCGGCGATCGGTAGCGGGATCTGGCATGCGCTCAAGTGGATCGGGATCTGGACGATCTTCGTTTTCTTCTTCGTCTCCGCGGTCGACGCCTCCTACCAGAAGTACTCCTACATCAAGAAGCTGCGCATGAGCCGGCGCGACATCAAGCAGGAGGTCAAGGAGAACGAGGGCGACCCGTACGTCAAGCAGCGGCGCAAGCAGTTGCACCAGGAGTGGTCGCAGCAGAACATGCTCAATGCCGTCCGCGGATCGAGCGTCGTTGTGACCAATCCCACCCACATCGCCGTCGCTTTGCAGTACGAGCAGGGCACCGACGACCTGCCGCTGGTCGTGGCCAAGGGCGAAGGGCACATGGCCGAGGAGATCCGGCGCGTGGCCGAGGAATCGGGCGTGCCGATCCTGCAGAACGTGCCGCTGGCGCGCGGCCTCAATGCGCGCGTGGAGATCGACGACTACATCGGCAACGAATTCTTCGAGGCCGTCGCCCAGGTGCTGTACTGGGCCGAAGGCATGCGCTCGGGCGAGTCGCGCCCCGAGCCGCCGGAGTTCGTGCCGCCCGAGGACATGCGCGAGGAGATCGGCCTGGCGGCCGAGCCTGCGCCCGCGCCGCCGCTGGCCGACGATCCGTCGGTCCTTCAGCGGTTTGAGGATCCGCGCGATCCGATGCGCTGACCGCACACAGCGCGCTCGGCCCGGCTAACCGCCGAACGCGTTCTTCAAGGCATTCACCAGTCCGCTGTTGTCGACCAGCCGGCGCATCACGATCTCGACGAATACGCCGAGCATCAGCAGGATGATCGCCGTCGCCAGCCAGGCCTTGATCGGCATCGTCAGCGCGAACACGTTGAGCTGCGGCGCGTAGCGGTTGACCAGGCCGAACGACAGGTCGATGACCAGCAGGATCACCATCGCCGGCGCGGCGAGCAGCAGCATCGCTGTCATCAGGTAACTGAACTGCCCGACGAACAAGGCCATGCCACTGAGCCGGATGTCGGGGAAGAAACTCATGACCGGCCACACCGTGTAGCTGGTCATCAGCAGGTCCAGGAACACCAGGAATGCGCCACTGGCCATGAACAGCCACGACGAGAGTTGCGACAGGAACTCGCCATGCAGCGAGGTCTGGTGGCCCTGGATCGGATCGAAGATCTGCGCCATCGACATGCCCACCTGGGTGTCGATGATCACGCCGGCCGAGCTGATCGCCCAGAACACGATGCCGTAGCAGAACCCGATCGAGATGCCGATGAAGGTTTCCTTGAGCACGATCGCCGACCAGTGCGCGGTGCCGGCGGCCTCGATCGGCGGCGCCCCAGCCAGTGCGATCGGGATTGCCACGATCGCCAGGCTGACCATGAAGCTGTTGCGCACCATCGCCGGCACCGTCTCGGTGGTCAGCAGCGGCAGCATCAAAAACGCCCCGGCCACGCGCGGCAGCGTCAGCGCCAGCGCCAGTAACGGGTTCTGCGTGAAGTCGAACATCAGCGCCGGACGAGGCCGGGGAAGTCGAGGAAGATGCGGTCGGCGAACACATACAGCGTGCCGCCGATCAGCGATCCGGTCACAAACAGCATGATGACCACGGTCAGAAACTTCAGCGCGTAGGGGAACGTCTGCTCCTGCAGCTGCGTGGCCGCTTGCAGGAACGCGACCACCAGGCCGATCAGCGCCGCGGCCGCGATCGGCGGCCCCGACAGCAGCAGCACCAGCCACAGCGCTTCCTTGGTGAACTCCAGGACGTCGCCCATCAGGTCGTTCCGTAAGTGAGCACGAGGCCGTGCACCAGCTTGGCCCAGCCGTCGATCAGCACGAACAGCAGTAGCTTGAACGGCAGCGACACGGTCGTGGGCGAGAGCATCATCATGCCCAGTGCGAGCAGGATGTTGGCCACGACCAGGTCGATGATCAAGAACGGCAGGAAGATCAGAAAGCCGATCTGGAACGCGGCGGTGAGCTCGCTGACGGTGAAGGCCGGCACCACGACGATGAAGTCATCGGGCGTCAGGTCGCCGCGGCGCTCGGCCGGCAGCATGCGCTGCACGCTGCGCAGGAAGAACGCACGCTCGGCATCGCTGGAGTGCTGGATCAGGAATGTGCGCAATGGTTCCTTGCCAGCGTCGATCATCGTCAGCAGCCGGTTGGTGTCGAACGCGCCGCTCACCGCCGGTGCCGCGCTCGGCGTGGCCGGCTGGGTGATCTCTTCGGCAAGCGCCGGCAGCACCGGCTCGCGCGCTTCGGGCGGGTCGTTGCTCGAGCCACCACGCACCGCACTGAACATCGGATCGGGCGCCGGGCCGCGGGCCTGCGCTTCGGCGGCCAGGCCGTCGGCCGCGGCCGGGCTGGTCGCGGTCTCGGCCTGCGTCGCGGTGGTTGGGGCCGCGGGCCGGACTTCGATCGCGCGACCCTCGCGCACGGCCTGCTGCTGGGCGCGCGCCTCGATCTGGCGCTGCACCGACGCCGGCGGCGGCCGCCCTTCGAGCCGCGCCTCGACGGCGGCGTTGACGTCGAGGATCACCGGGTACATCACGTAGATCGACAGCACGATCGCCAGGCCGTTGATGACCACGTTCGGCGGCACCTGCTGCAGGCCGAGCGCGTTACGCAACAGACTGAGCACCACCACGATCTTGGTGAAGGAGGTCACCATCACCGCCACGAACGGCGCCAGCGCCAGGCTGACCACCGTCACCAGGACGAGGGCGGGCGAGAACGTGCTGAAGTCCATGCCTCAGCTCCAGGACAGCAGGCGCACGCCGAGCGTGTCGCCGACAGCGACCAGTTCCCCTTGGCCGGCGACACGGCCGTTGGCGCGGATCGTCACGTTCGCCCCTTCCAGATGCGCAGGCAGCGCGAACACGTAGCCCGGCTGCAGGCCGGCGACATCGCCCAGCCGCAGCTCGACCTTGCCCAGCTCGAACGCCACCTCCACCGGCAGGCGGCTGGCCGGGTCCTCGACGGGCGCGGGCGCCTCGGCGGCGGGGGTGTCGGGCGCGTCGGGCGCGTCGGTGTCGCTCATTGGGGCACTCTCCTGGAATCGGGGTTGGGGGCTCGGGGGGCCGTCGATCCGCCAGCCCTCGGCGCCGGGCCGGATCGGCCAGCGCAGGCCGACGGCATCGGCGTGCAGCGTCGGCTGGCGGGTCGAACCGACGATCACCACATCGCCGGGACGCAGATCGCGTAGATCGGCGGTGGTCAGCGGCGGCCCGGCCAGCGCCAGCGACACGGCGGCCGGCAATTGGCGCCAGTGGCCGGTATCGGCGGCCACGGCATCGGTCGCTGCGTCGCGGCCGAGCGCGGCGGTCAGCCAGTCGACGCTCGCGCGCAGACTGCCGGTCAGCGACGCGCCGTCGTCGGTACGCAGCTCGAAGTCGACCCAGACCTCATCGACAGCCGGTGCCGGCGGTGGGTCGGGCAGCGGCAGCAGCGAGGTGCCCAGCGCCTCGCTCAGCCGCACCAGCGCGGCCTCGTGCGTCAGGCTCCAGGCGAGCACGCGCGCGCGTCCCTGGTGGTCCTGCCAGCGTAGCGCATCATCGTCGGCGGCCGCCGGTGCTGCGCTCAGGCGCAGGCCCACCCGGCTGCCGTCGGCGTCGAGCTCGAACACGCTTGCCGGATCGCCGGGGCGGCCCTCGCGCAGGACCAGCGTGCCGGCGGGCGACGGCCACTGCCGGCGCCGGCGGTGCAGCGCGCGCAGTGCCTGCGCCTGGGCGGCGGTCAGATGGGGGATGCGCTCGCGCAGCGCGGTCGCGGTGCGGGGGTGGGCCGATGCGCCCGAGTCAGCCATGTCCAAGCGCCACCTTCATCAGTTCGGGCAACGAGCGTACGCCCAGTTTGCTCATCATGTTCGCGCGATGCAGTTCCACGGTCTTGATGCTGATGCCCAGGATGTCGGCGATGATCTTGTTGGGCTTGCTGGCCACGACCAGGTCGAGTACCTGGCGCTCGCGCGGGCTCAGTTTCGCCAGCGCCTCGCCCTGGGGCGCCCCCGCCTGTCGGCGCTCGCGGCGCAGCGCATGGCCGATCGCCTCGACCAGTGCCTCGTCGCTGAAGGGCTTTTCCAGGAAGTTCGATGCGCCCTTTCGCATCGCCTCGACCGCCAGCGGCACGTCGCCGTGCGCGGTCACGAAGATCAACGGTAGCGAGGAGCCGCGGCGCAGCAGTTCGTCCTGCAACTGCAGGCCGCTCATCTCGGGCATGCGGATGTCCGACACCAGGCATTCGTCGTCGCCGTGGCGGGTGCTGTCGAACACGGTCAAAAAGGCGGCGGCGGATGCGAACGCCCGCACTTCGAAGTTCGCCGTCTCCAGCAGCCAGGCCGTGGAGTCGCGGAAACCATCGTTGTCGTCGACCAGATAGACGCAAGGCGTGCCGGGCATCGCTAGATCCTCCTGTCGGGCGTGGGCAGCGTGAAACCGAACACGCTGCCTCCGCCATCCATGGCCTCGAAGAATAGCCGCCCTTCGTGGTATTCGATGATCGACCTGCAGATCGCCAAGCCAATGCCCAGGCCATCGGATTTGGTGGTGTAGAACGGCGAGAACAGCTGCTCGCTCTGTGCCGGGCTCAGGCCCGGGCCGCGGTCGCAGACCCGGACCTCGATCTCGTCGTCCAGGTTGACCCGGGCCTCGATCCGCAGGCCGCGCTGCGCGGCGGGGACCTCGCGCATCGCCTCGATCGCGTTCTTGACCAGATTCAGCAGCACCTGCTCGATCATCACCCGGTCGGCATAGACCGGCGGCAGCGAGGCCGGTAGCGCCAGTTCCACGCGCAACTGCTGACGCTCGGCTTCCAGCCGCAGCAGCTCGAGCACGGTGTCGACGATCAGCGGCAATTCCTGGGCGTCGCGGCGCGGCTCGCGGGCGCGGACGAACTCGCGCACGCGCGCGATCACCGCGCTCGCATGCTCGGCCTGGGTGCGCGCGGCCTGCAGCGCGCGCTCGACCTGGACCGGGCCGCCGGCCTGGCCGACCAGCCGCAGGCTGCCGTTGAGGTAGTTCACGATCGCCGCCAGCGGCTGGTTGAGCTCGTGCGCGAGCGTGGCGGCCATCTCGCCGACCGACATCATCCGCGAGGTGAACAGCAGCTTTTCCTGCTGCGACTTGTGCGAGTCCAGGGTTTCGATGCGCTCGCTGATGTCAACCGCGGTCAGCAGCGACAACGCTTGGCCGCCGCAGTCGAGATCGCGCCAATGCAGTGCATACCAACGGCCGCTGTGCGGCGCGCGGACTTCCTCGCCGCGCGCTTCGCCGGTCAGGTCGCCATACAGACTGGCCAGCAGCGCATCGCGCTGGCCGTGGCCGGGCAGCGCGCCCAGGTCGGCCGAGAAACGCGGATTGGCAGCCACCAGCGCGCCGCTGCGCCGGTCGAACGCCGCGCACGCGAACGGCACGGCTGTCAGCACGGCGGCCAGCGCTTCGGATTGCGCACCGCCCCCGGTCGATCGGGAGCGGGATGCGCGCGCCTGGCCGGGGACCCTTGTCATGCGACAGCGGCAGCCCGCACGGCGCTGATACCGTAGGCCGGCACCGCTCCGGTGCGCACCCGCCCAGATGCCATGACCCGTGCCGCCTGCCCGTCCCGTTTCTCCGCACTGCGCCGGGCGTCCGGCCTACTGGCCATCGCCTGGCTGCCGGGATGGGCCGCCGCTGCGCCTGCCGCACCCGTTGCGCCGACCAGCGACTCATTCGTCGGCGAAATGCTGGCCATCGTGCTGCCTCTGGTCTTCATCATCGCTGGCCTGCTCTTGCTGCTGCGGTTGCTGCGCCGCCGCTATGGGTTGTCCGGCGGGGATACGCCGTTGACGGTGGTGCAGATCCTGCCGGTCGGTCCCCGGGAACGGCTGGTGGTCGTGCGATCGCGCGCCGGCCGGGCATTCGCCATCGGCGTGGGCGCCCAATCCGTGACGTTTGTCACCGATCTGGAGGCGGACGACCTCGCCCCGACCCCCGAGACGACCACGCGCACAGACGCGCGCTTCAATATCGCTGGCGATCGTTAAGCCTGCGTGACGCCGCGCGTCACCCGGCCTGCTAGCAGGAGGAGGCCTTCACATTGCATGCGCCCGGCGTTGCGACACCCTTGCAATATCCGGTTGACCACTTCCTAACATCCATAGGGTATCGTACAGGGGCAAAAAGTGACGCACGAGGGCAGGGGCAGATGCGCCGAATGAAGTCCAGATTGCGCGGAGTGCGGAATTGCGCGGTGCCCGCGCTACGGCGCGTGCGTGCGTTCCGGTGCCAAGGAGTGGCGGCATGAAGGCTCTGTTCGCCACCCTGACCGGTGCACCGGCCGGCGCCGCGCCCCGCGGCAAGTTCGGCTACAGCGACGTCATTCTGGCGTTCGCGGCGGTCACCATCATCAGTGTGATGATCCTGCCGCTGCCGCTGGTGATCATCGACACGCTTGTAGCGGTGAACATCTCCATCGGCTTCGGCCTGCTGCTGCTCGGCATCTACATCCCCACACCGGTTGCGTTCTCCAGCTTCCCCAGCGTGCTGCTGCTGACAACGCTGTTTAGGCTGGCGATCTCGATCGCGATCACCCGTTCGATCCTGCTGCACGCCGAAGGCGGCCATATCGTCGAGACCTTCGGCACGCTGGTCGCCGGCGGCAACCTGGTCGTCGGTCTGGTGGTGTTTCTGATCATCACCGTCGTGCAGTTCATCGTGATCGCCAAGGGCGCCGAGCGCGTGGCCGAGGTCGCTGCGCGCTTCACCCTCGATGCGATGCCCGGCAAGCAGCTGTCGATCGATTCGGACCTGCGCGCGGGCCTGATCGACAAGGACGAGGCACGCCGCAAGCGCCGCCTGCTCGAGACCGAGAGCCAGCTGCACGGCTCGCTCGATGGTGCGATGAAGTTCGTCAAGGGCGATGCGATCGCCGGCATCGTCATCATTCTGATCAATCTGCTCGGTGGTCTGGCCATCGGCGTGTTGCAGAAAGGCATGCCGCTGGCCGAGGCGACGCACGTCTACAGCATCCTGACCATCGGTGATGGCCTGGTCTCGCAGATCCCGGCGATTCTGGCGACGATTGCCGCCGGCCTCGTCGTCACCCGCACCACCGGCGAAATCGACGACCGCCATCTGGGCGATGCGATCACCCGCCAGGTGTCGGACCAGCCGCGCGTGTTGCTGATCACCGGCATCCTGGCGTTGCTGATGACCCTGGTGCCTGGCTTCCCGTGGGCGGTCTTCCTGGTGCTGGGCGTCGGCCTGCTGACCCTGAGTGCCTGGCGCTACCGCCACCAGTTCGAACTGCTGCGCCGCGCCTTCCGCGTCAGCGAGGAAGAGGTCGTGGCCGAAGCGCAGCAGACGACCGAGCGCGACGATCTCGCGCCGCCGGCGCCGCTGCAGTTGCAGGTCTCGCCGGCGCTTGCGCAGACGCTGGGCACCCACAACCTCGAGGTGCGCATTGCCGAGACCGCGCAGCGGCTGCGCGAAGAGTACGGCGTGCCGGTGCCGGTGCCGTCGATACGCATCGCGCCGGCCCTGGCCGAGGACGAATACCGCGTGATGGCATTCGGCGCACGGATCGCAACCGGGCGCCTGCGCACCGACGCCTGGTTGCAGCCACAGCCGGCCAGTGCGGCCGGTGCGGCGAAGCAACCGGGCTTCTATCCGGCGGTGATCGCCGGCGAGTGGACCCAGGCGCAAACCGAGGACGCGCAGGCACCGATCGACGTGCTCGCCCACCACACCGATGCGGCGATCCGTCGGCGCATGGGCGGTTTTCTGGGCATCCAGGAGACCTCGAACCTGTTCGCGCGCATGCAGCGCGACTATCCGGACCTGGTCAAGGAAATGCTGCGCGTGGTCGCGCCGCAGCGCGTGGCCGACGTGCTGCGGCGGCTGTCGGAAGAAGGCGTGCCGATCCGCAACCTGCGCGATGCATTCGAGGCGATCACCGATGTCGGTGGCCGCGAAAAGGACGTGGTGCTGTTGACTGAATACGTGCGCGTTGCGCTCAAGCGCGAAATCGCCGATCGCTATTCAGACGACGAGCGCACGCTGCATGTACTGTTGATCCATCCCGAACTGGAAGACAAGCTGCGGCAATCGGTCCGCGTGGCGGGTGGTGCCAGCCAGCTTGCGATCTCTCCGGAATTGGCCGGACGGCTCGGCAACGAGGTGCGTGCGCACCTGGGCCGGCAAGCCTCCGGCGTCAGACCGGTGCTGTTGTGTTCGCTGGACGTGCGCAGGCATCTGCGCAAGCTCATGGAGGTCGATTTCTTCGACCTGCCGGTGCTCTCGTACCAGGAGCTGGCACCGGATCTGCGCATCGTGCAGGCGGGGCAGATCAATGCGTGACCATGTCGTATCAAACCTGGGCGCATGCCGCCGGGCCGCACGGATATTCGCGGTGCCGCGCGCAGCGTACGCCAAGCGAGGACACTCATGACGCAACGCAACGACAATCCGACGCGGCCCGTGCACCAGGTGCTGCGCATCGTCGATGGCCTGCACGCCGGTGCAAGCCGCGTGCTCGGCGACGAGGAAATGATCCTGGTGGGCAGCGGTGAGGACTGCGACATCGTCCTCGCCGACGACGGCGTCGCCGGCCACCATGCGTTGGTGACCCTGATGGGCGGCCGGTTCCTGGTGCGTGCGCTCGATGCGCCGGTCCAGATCGGCGCCACCCAGGTCGAGCCCGGCGATCCGGTCGAACTGGCCACTGTGCAGTCGGTGCGGCTGGGCGAGGCCGCGATCGCGTTCGGCCGCGAGGACGACCCGGACTGGGACGGCTTTGTGACTGTTTTCGCGCCGCCCGATGACGCTGCGCCGCGACGCTCGGGCTTCGTGCGCCGGCTGCCGCTGATCGCGGGCATCGCCGCGCTGTCGCTCGCCTCGCTGGCGATCTTCGCTGCAGTGCTACCGGGGTCGCAGGCCACGGTCGATCCGCGCGATCGGCTCGATGCGCTGCTTCAGGAACACGGGGTGATGAACCCGGGCATCTCCGACGGCGTCGATGGGCGGCCGTCGGTGACCGGCGCGGTCGACAGCGCTGCGACGCTCGAGCGGCTGCGCGCGCAGCTCCAGGCCGAGGGCATCGTCGCCTCGCTGCAGTTGCGCACCGGCGAGAACATTGCCGCTGACGTGGCCGAGATGTTCCGCGGGCACGGTATTCCAGTGAAGGCCCGTTACACCGGCAATGGCGATGTCGAAGTGGTCGGCGAGTTCGAAGACGGCGCCGAGATCGAGCGCCTGGCCCGTTCGCGGGCGGTCAGCGAGATTTCCGGTGTCGCGCGCATCCTGCCGCGGACGCCGGACGGCCACGTGCCGCGCATCGCGTCGCAAGGGCAGGCGCCCGAAGAACCCCCGCCGCACATCGTCTCGATCGTGCGCGGCGAGGACCCGCACCTGATCGCGTCCGACGGTCGGCGTTTCGTGCCCGGCGACGAACTGCCCGGCAAAGGGCGGCTGATCTCCATCGGCGCGTCCGCCCACGTGCTCAATGCGCGCGGCGACCTGGTCAAGATCACCCCCGGCCCAGTGGCCACGCTCGACGACACCGCGACCGCCTCGGCACCGGCCCAAGAGCAGGTCGACCCGCGCTTTACGCAGGTTGTTGCCGGCGTTACCGCCGGCAGCCGCGGCGTCGTCGCGGCCGCCGACGGCGGTGCGGCGCAGGGTGGCCCTGCCAACACCACCACCCAGTAACCCCGAGGCGCACTGCGCCGCGTTCGTTCCCCTGACAAACACCCCCTTTTGCAGACGACAGGAGCCACGACATGACCACCATCTCCAACGACGCGATCGGCAACTTCATCGGTCGCGCATCGATGCACAACGATCAGAACACCCTGCGCGGCACGCGCACCGGTGGCGCCAGCGGCGGCAGCGCCAGCTGGTACGAAGCGATGTCGCGCGCTTGGGGCCAGACCCTCGACGCGCAGGCCACGCGCATCACCAACCTGTCGGACGTGATCGGCCAGGGCGGCGACCAGCCGTCGAACGTGGTCGCCCTCACCGCCGAGAGCCTGCGCATGCAGTTCCTGTCCAACAACGCCTCGACCTCGCAGAACAGCGTCGGCCAGGCCCTCGAGACGCTGGGTCGCAAGCAGTAAACGACACGCGCCAATCGCTCTAAGGAGATCATCATGGTGGACGCAATCCAGGCCGTCGGCATCGAACCCGCGGCGCAGGTGGCAGGCGCACCGGGCGGTGGACAACCCGTCGCCGATGCCTATGAAGTCAACCAGTTCGCCGAGGCGATGAACCGCGCCGGCGGCAGTCCTTCGGCCGCCAATGCGACGCCTGACGTCGCCAGCGTCGGTGTGTCCGAGCCGTCGCAGGGCATGCGGATGCTGATGTCGGCGGTCGACAACCTCAACGGCGGTGCCGAAAGCATCAACTCGCTGGCCAAGACCATGACCCAGAACACCGGGGAGCTGACGCCCGGCCAGGTCATCGAGATGACGATGAAGTCGCACCACTTCCTGTTCCAGTGCGAAATGACATCGAACGTCGCCAACCGCACGTCCGACGGCATCCAGCAGCTGTTCCGCCAGCAGTCCTGACGAGGTGACCTGGATGCGTCTTTCCAACCCGAATCGATGGTCGAGCTGGGTGGCCCTGCTGCTGGCGTGTCTGGTGCTCGCCGGCTGCGGCGGCAGCCCGTTGTACAGCGCGCTCGAGGAACGGCAGGCCAACGAGATGATGGGCGCGTTGATCGGCTCGGGCATCCAGGCCAAGAAGAAGCCCTCGGCGACCAAGGTCGGTTGGGACGTCGTCGTGGCCGAGAGCGACATCCCGCAGGCGATGGCGGTGCTGGAGGCACGCGGCCTGCCGCGGCAGCACTATCAGACCCTCGGCGACATCTTCAAGAAGGAAGGCTTCGCATCGTCGGCGACCGACGAGCGCGGCCGTTACATCCACGGTCTGCAGCAGGAAATCTCGCACACGCTGAGCATGTTGCCGGGCGTGGCAAACGCCCGCGTGCACATCGCACTGCCCGAGCGCGATCCGCTCGGCGGCTCGACCGGCAAGACCTCGGCGGCGGTATGGATCTTCGAGCAACCCGGCGCCAGCGTCCGCGACCGTGAGGCCGATATCAAGATCGTGGTCAAGGACGGCGTCGAAGGCCTGACCGACATCAACCAGGTCTCGGTCAAGTTCGTGGCGATGCCGGCACCGCCGGAGGCCGGCCAGAGCGGCGGCACCGCGATGGCGCTGTCGGCGGTGAGCCCGCTGGCGATTGGCATCGCGGCGGCGGTGGTGGTGATCATCGCGCTGCTGCTCGCGTTCGGCAGCCGTCTGCGTGGGCGTAGCGCCGTGCCTGCAGAGCCCGCACCGAAGCGCTGGCAGGGCTGACCGTGTCGCTGCGGGCGCTGCTGGCCGAGGTCCATCCGGCTTGGCACGAAGCCGGCGACGGCGGCCTCGATCCCGCCCTGCTGCGCCGCGCCTGCGACAGTGCACTGGGTCGTCGGCTGTTGGCCAGCTCGCTCGCGGCCGGGCCGGCCTCGCATCTGCTGGCGCCTTCACCCGACGGCCCCGGCGCGCTGATCACGCGCTGGAGCCGTGCCCGTCTGGATGCGCTTCACCGCGATCTGGGCGTGCTCGCCTACGCGCCTGCGATCCGGGCGGAGATCGGACGCGAGCCGGTGCGTCGACTCAAGGCGGCGCTGGGCAGCAGCTATCTGCTTGCGCTCGATCGCAGCGTGTGGGACGCGAAGGTCGAGCCCGAGACCCAGGCACGGCTCGCCGAGTCCTTGCGTCATGCCCTGTCCGCGACCGACGGCGCGACGACGCTGCTGCGCACCTTCTCACACCAAGGCCGGGCCGAACTCCAGGCCTGGGCCAGCCATCGCGATCCGGCGCTCGCGCAATGGGCGCGGTTGCTCGAAGCGCCCGAGACGCTGCCGCCTGCGCACTTGCCCGAAAAACCCGTGCTCGTGGTGCAGACCCATCACCAGAACCGCGCTGTCGCCGCCTGAGCGACGCAGACCCACGGAGTCTCGAACGCGTATGTCGACCGCCGCTTCTCCCCAGCGCCACAGACCCGAGGGCAGCGCCGCTGTCTTCGAGCGCCGCCAGTTCCAGCGCGGCGTCGCCGGGCCAATCGTCCGGGCGGCCGAGTGGCGATCGCTGGGCGAGCTCGACGCGCTGCTCGAACGCGTCAACGCCCTCTACGAGGAAGCAAGCGCCGAGATCCAGAAGGCGCGCGAGCAGGGTTACGCGGAAGGATTCTCCGAAGGCCTGGAGCGCGCCAAGCAGCAGATGACCCAGCAGCTCGCGTCGCTCAACGAGCGCCGCGCGCGCGTGCTGGCCGACGCGGCCGGGCGCATCGGCGATCTGGCCTGCGCGATCGTGCAGCGGCTGGCCCCGGGCTTCGACGCCGCTGCGGTCGTGCCCGCACTGGTGATGCAGGCGGTCGAATCGGCCCAGGCCGAACAGTTCCTGATGATCCGCGTCCACCCCTCGGTGCGCGAGCGTGTCGGCGAGGGTCTGGGCGCCGTGCGCCAGGCGCATCCGGGTGTCGGCCTGATCGAACTGGTCGATGACGAAAGTCTCGACCCTTTGAGCTGCATCGTGGTCTCGGAGGCCGGCGAAGTCCGCGCCGGGGTCAGCCAGCAGATCGAGGCGATCCGCGCTGCGTTGGCGCAGGCGAGCGCGCACGTGGCCGCGCCATGACCGCCGATCTCGCCCTGTCGGCGCTCGACGCCGTCGGCACACCGACGCCGGCGCACGATCCGTTGCTGCACGCGCTGGGCAAGGTCCAGGCGATCGAGCGCGTCGGCCGGGTCAGCGAAGCCTACGGCACGCTGATCAAGGCGACCGGGCTGCGCGCGGCGATCGGCGAGCTGTGCCATCTGCGCAATCCCGGCGACAGCCGGTTCGAGCTGGCGGCCGAGGTCGTCGGTGTGTCGCGTCAGCACACTGTGCTGACCCCGTTGGGGCCGCTCGACGGCATTGCCGCGACGACCGAGGTCTATGCCTCCGGCCGCCAGGCGTCGGTGCCGGTCGGCGACGGCCTGCTCGGGCGCATTCTCGATGCCCACGGCACGCCGATCGACGGCCTCGGGGCGATCGGTCCGACGGTCGACGCGCCGATCTACGCCGCCTCGCCCAATCCACTGCGCCGCGCGCTGATCGAACGTCCGTTCTCGACCGGCGTGCGTGCGATCGACACCGTCATGACCGCAGGCGAGGGCCAGCGCATCGGCATCTTCGCCGTGGCCGGCGGCGGCAAGAGCACGCTGCTGGGCATGCTCGCCCGGGGCGGCGATGCCGACGTCAACGTGGTCGTGCTGGTCGGCGAGCGCGGCCGCGAGGTCAACGAGTTCATCAACGACAACCTCGGTGCGGCCGGCCTGGCCAAGTCGGTCATCGTCGTCGCCACCTCCGACCGGCCCGCGCTCGAGCGCAGTCGCGCCGCGTGGGTCGGCACTGCGGTCGCCGAGTACTTTCGCGACCAGGGCAAGCGCGTGCTGTTGTTGGTCGACTCGGTCACCCGCTTTGCGCGCGCGCTGCGCGATGTCGGCCTGGCGGTCGGCGAACCGCCGGCGCGGCGCGGGTTTCCGCCCTCGGTGTTCAGCGAGCTGCCGAAGCTGTTCGAGCGCGCAGGCAACAACGACAAGGGCTCGATCACCGCGTTCTACACCGTGCTGGCCGAGGACGAGGACGGCGGCGACCCGATCGTCGAGGAAGTGCGCTCGATCCTTGACGGCCACATCGTGCTCTCGCGCAAGCTCGCCGCCGCCTACCATTACCCGGCGATCGACGTGCTCACCAGCCTCAGCCGTACGATGCCCAGGGTCGTCGAGCAGCCGCATCTGCGCGCGGCCGGGCAGCTGCGCAAGTTGCTGGCCAAGCACCAGGACATCGAACTGCTGGTGCAGCTGGGCGAGTACAAGCGCGGCACCGATCCCGACGCCGATCTGGCGATCGAGAAGATCGGCGCGATTCGCGCGCTGCTGCAACAGTCCGAACACGAACTGGTGCCGTTCGATACCTCGTCGGCGGCCTTGCGGAAGCTGTTCGCATGAAACGTTACCCGCTGCAGACGCTGCTGCAACTGCGCGCGCATCGCACCGAGGCGGCGCGGCGCGTGGTGCTGGACCGGCAGCGCGCACTGCAGCAGTGCCAGGAGGCCTGTCAGCGGATCGAAGGCGAGATCGACGACCTGCGCGCCTCGCGTGCGCAGCACCGTGCGCGGTTGCTCGACCCACCACCGGCCGGCGTGCCGTGGCCGGCGGCGCTGACTCAGCGCGAGCTGTGCATCGAACTGATCGGCGAGCAGATCGTCGGTGCCCAGGCGCGCCTGGCCAAGGCCCAGGAGGCGGTGCGCGAGGCCGAGCAGGCCCTGCAGGCCGCGCGCGATGCGTTCTTCCGCGCCAAGGCACGCGAGGATGCGCTGGAGAAGCGGCGCGACGTGTGGCGCGGCGAGCAACGCGGGTTGCAGGCGCGCCAGGAAGAGGCGACTGCCGAGGATCTGATGCAGGCGCGCCATCTGGCGCGCCGCTAGCCAAGCCGTAGGAGACGACGATGACCATTCAACGCAACGATTCGAGCGCCCGGCCCCCGGATCAGTCGGCGCGCAACCGTCAGGTCGATCGCCAGGCCAAGGCCGACCCGCGCGAGGTCGCCACGCGCGAGCAGGTCGACAAGTTCCGCTCGTTGATGCAGCAGGCCAAAGGCGGCGGCACGGGGGTCGAGCAGGCGAGCCGCCAGGAAGCGGCGAAGACCGGCCAGTCGCTGGCCGACGTCCTCGATGCGCGCACGTTCCGGCAGCAGCACGAGTCCGGGCTGTCGTCCCAGCCCATGCCCGCCGAATCGGCGGCGATGCTGCAGGCGCAGATGGCGCTGCGCGATGGCGCCGCTGCGCCACAGCCGTCCGCGGCCCCGGCGCCCGCCGATCCGGGCCAACTGCTCGACATGATGGAGCGACACGTCCGCCAGCTCGCGGTCCACGATGCACGCCAGTCCGGCGGTGATGGCCAGGTGCTGCTGCGCATGTCCGATGCCACGCTCCCGGGCACCGACCTGCTGCTCACGCGGGAGGGCGAGGGCTGGGTGCTGCGCGCCGACAGTCGTTCGCGTGAGAGCTTCGACGCCATCCGCGAAGCCGGGCCGCAGTTGGCCCGCCGCTTTGCCGAGCGCAATCTCGGCACGCTGACGATCGACCCGCACTTCCACGGCTGATCCCGCGCCTTTGGCCTGCCCTCGGGCCGGCCGTTGCGGCGCGGATCACGGCGCCAAGGGCGGCACCGACGCGTCTCGCTGCGCGTTTCGGGCCACGCTCTCCCGACGCGGACGCAGGCCGTGCCAGTCCTCGCGCCGCAGGCGAAACCGGCGCGCTGGCTTGCCGAAGTGCATGCCGCGATCGATCTCTTCAAACCCCAGCCGAAGCAACAAGGGCGGCACCGACCGATTGTCCGGCGCGCAGTGCGCCACGAGGTCTTCGAGCCTCAACCCGTCGAAGGCATGCGCGCACAGGGCCGCGCCGCCTTCGATCGCGTAGCCGCGTCCCCAAGCCGACGGCAGCAGACGTACCCCGATCGAGACATCGCGCGTGGTGCCCAGCGGCACCAGCGAGAACATGCCGATGAACCGGTCGCAGTGATCGGCGGCGCGCCACAGGCCCAGGCCTGGACGCTCGCGATAGATACGATTGGCCCACACCACCAGCCCCATCGCGTCGTCGAGGGTGTCGAGGCGGTTGTCGAGCAGCAGGCGCGTCACCCGCTCCTCGCGACCGAGCTGCAGCAGTTCGAGCACGTGCCGGAACGCGAAGCCGCACAGTTGCATCCGGCGGCTGCGCAGCTGCAGTTCGGCGGGATAGTCGCGGCCATTGGCCGGCAGATCGGCCTTGGAGAACTGCGGCAGCGCCTCTTCGGGCGGGGGCGCGGCGTGTGCGTCGTGAGCGGACATCGTGGTCGCCGTTATAGCGCGAATGCGCCGGACCTAAATGCGGCAGCTGTCACGCCGGGGATGTGAACTAGGGCGGACCCTAGATGGGGTGCGTCCCAGATGCGCGGTGTTTGATGCCAACGCAGACTTGCCCTGCAGCCGCGATCGGCCCCGCTTCACCGGTCCTGACGCGCACGATTCTTCGTTGTACCTCTCAATCATCAATCATCAGTCGACAAGGAGACACATCATGTCAGGTGGAATTTCCGACGCCATCGGTTCCGTCATCGGTACTGCGCTGGGCGGCCCGCTCGGCGGCATTATCGGCAACATCCTGGGCGATCTGATCGGCCAGGCCTTCAGCGGCGCGTTCGACAGCCTGTTCTCGTCGATGGGCCTGCCGCAGTCGGCGCAGGACGCCGTCAGCGACGGCTTCAAGGGCGGCTTCAACTTCAACTTCGGCGTGGGCAACTGATCCATGCAGTACGACCAGCAGGCCCAGCGCCAGGCATGGATCGACGGCCTCGCGCAGTTGCGTGAACAGGGCGCGATCTCTGCCGAGGATGAGACAGTGCTGATCCGGCACATGGACGAGCGTCTCGACGTCGTCCAGCAGGAACTCAAGGCGCTCGTCCCCGAGTACGATCGGCGCGCTGCGAGCGACGGCCGGGAGGTCGCCGACGCCTGGCTGGGGGCACAGGCTCGCGAAATGGGCGAGCGGGAAGGCGCCGAGGCCAGGCGGATGGTCAACTCGCTGAGTACCATCGAAGTCGGGCCTTGATGCATGTTCGATGTGCGATCCATGCCGGGGCCGATAGGCCCCGGTATGGTATTTGCCGTCGGCGTTGCCAGCTGCCATCGTAACGACAGCGTCATGCGTCCCTTCGTTTAATCCATTGGCCACACCGCACACCCGCACCGATCCACCCGCAGGAGCTCCCGTCCATGTCGTCAACATCCCCCGAACAGAATTTTGAAACGCTGCGCGCCGCATTGCTGGAACGGTTCGAGGCGGAGTTGCGCGAGCAGCAGGATATCGACGCGGCCAGCCGGGAGAGCATGCTCGGGCATCTGGAGCAGACGCTTGCGACGATGACCGCGCCCTCCGACGCGAACCCCGATCAGATCCGGGCCAGTCTCGACGACACGATCGGACTGCTCGGGCAACACGGCTTGCTCGATGCCTCCGGCGCCGACGAAGTACAGCGGGCATTTGCCGACACACTTCAGGTCTTCGAAAACCCCTCGGTACAGCGCGCGCTCGAGTTCGCGCGGATTTCCAGGGAGCGCGGCGAGGACGCAGCGCGTGAATGGTTGGCAACTGCCACGGCGGCGCAGCGCTCTGGCGTCATCTGAATACGCTTCGCTAGGGTCGCCCCTAGTTGTTCGAAGCTGGTTGGAACGGCAGCATCGATACCAACGATAGATGCGGACGCACGCGATTCTCCTTGTCCGCCCAGCATTTTTGGTTCGGTAATTTTTTCAACTACGGAGACGAAGCTCATGAGCGTCAACCTCGATTTCAACATTTCCCTCGGTCAGATCGGCCTGGACAGCGTCAGCGGCAGCAGCGGCGGCAAGGGTGAGAGCTGGCTGGTGGCGATCGCCAAGGCGATGGGTGCCAAGCTCGGCGAGAAGGCCGAGAAGATGACCGAGCTCAGCGACAAGCTGGGCGGTCTGGACAGCAAGAAGGACGCCAAGGAATTCAGCAAGACGCAGATGGAATTCCAGGCCGAATCGCAGATGTTCAGCATGCTGTCGAACACGATCAGCACCGCGATCAAGTCGATCGGTGAAGGTCTGACCAGCGCCGCCCGCAAGCAGTAATTGCCAGGCGCGGTTCAACGAAGGGCGAGTGCTTGGCACTCGCCCTTCGTCTTGGTGGACACCGCGCATTCCCGATGCTGATCGGCGCGTTGGGCCGCGTCCATCTTTCGGTGCCGTCCAACCGTTACAGTCGAGTCGTTCCCGCCATCAATCGTGTTGTCGACGACAGGAGGTGTGCGATGAAGTCTTCGGTTCGCAAGCACGCGCCTCGCAAGCCGCGAGCGTTATGTCTGATTCTGGGCGCGGTCGCGCTCCCGCTCTCGCTGTCCAGCCTCGCGCAATGGGATCCGTCCGCCACGGCCGACCTGGGCATGGGGTATGGGCAGGCTGCGTTGTCGCAGACCACGCTGGAACACACGATGGATGTGACCAGCGAGGGTGGCGAGGACGATGCCTCGGAGGAGGCGTCGACAAGTGGCCAAGCACCGATGGACGCGCAGCGCCTCCAATCGCTGACGCGCGAGTATCGTCAGCGCGTGGAACGGGATGGCGTCGAGAGCGCCAGGGCGTGGGCGTTCGAACTGGGACGCCGGGACGCGCATGAGCGGTAGCGTGCAGCGGCGACGTCGCGCATTGGCATGTTGCCCGCTCCTTTTCGCTGTCGTCGGTCTGGTCACGGCGTGCTCGGACGGGGCGCAAGCCACCCAGGCCACGGGGCGTGCGGACGCCGGCGAACAGGATCAACAGGCATTTCTCGAGGCCTACAACGCTGGTGTGCAGAGTGTCGCCGGGGCAACCTCGTCCGCGTCTGCCGATGACGGCGAGGGTGCCGCGTTCAGCGCGCAATGGCCGGCATTGAGCAGTGTGCGGATCGACGATCTCTCCCAGTTCGTGAACTCCGGCGATGCGGACGCCTGGCTGCAGGCACGATACCGGGCCCTTGGCTATCCCGGGACCGACATCGTCGATGCCAATGCGCTGCTCTTTCTCGTGCATTGGGAGGCCTTCCACGGCGTGCGTGCGACACCGTCGCAAGCGGCGGGCCTGCGTGAGCAGATGGCTGCGCACTGGGCGCGCCAGGGGGCGCAGGCGCGCGATACGCAGGCGCTCGCCAACCGCCAGCGCGTTTACGAACTGGTCGCCGCCGCCCTGGGGCGGCAGGTCGATCGCATGCGCGGCCAGGCGCGCGCGCAGGCCGCGTTCTCGCAGGCGATCCGGCAGGATTTTCAACGGCAGACCGGGAACGATCTCGCCACCATCGAATTGACCGGCGCGGGCTTCCAGTCCAGCCAGGACGCCGCATCGCAGGGAGGTTCGTGATGTTTGATCGTTCGAAATCCCGTGTCCGCGCTGTCGCCGGGCTTTTGATGTGCGGGGCGATGCTGCTCGCCGCGGCCACGGGACAGGGCGCCGATGGCGACGCGGCTGTCCAGCGCGCATTGCAACAGGCGGTCTCGCGACCGGCGCCCGCGCAGGTCGATGCACAGGCGGTCCAGACCCTATCGTTCCGGCGCGATCGCGCCATCAGCGAGCGGGTGCAGCAAGAAACCATCCAGGCCTTCGGGCGCGATCCGCAGCAGGTCGCCGACTTGGAAAAGGTGATCGGCTCGGGCGAGTTGCTGCGCCAGTTCGATGGCATTTTGCGGCGCTACGGATACGACCCGACCAATCTCGGCGACGTGCTGGCCGCGCACCTGCTGATCTCCTGGGAGGTCGCCAACGACCGCGACTCGGCGCGTGTACCGGAGGGACAGCGCGCGGTCCGTCGTCAGTTGATCGGTCCCTTGGCCGCCGTGCCGCAGATCGCCGGCATGAGCGATGCGGCCAAGCAGGCGCAGGCCGAGCGCACGGCTTATTTGACGATGGTCTCGGCGCTGTCGTACCAGACGATGAAGCGCCAGGGCAATCGCGAAGCGCTGGCGGCCTTGGCCTCGGCGGCGCGCAAAGGCCTGCAGGGCAGTGGCATCGATCTGCAGCGCATCGAACTGACCGACGACGGCCTGGTCGCGCGCTGAGCGCGGTCAGGACCGGGGAGCGCGCCGGGTCGCGCGGCTGGCGGGTCTATCGCCGGAGCGGGCCGGCCGAGCCGCGTGCCGGAGCGTTGAGCCGGCGGGCGAGCCACCATGCACCGCAGGCGGCCGCCAGGCCCGCGAACGCGAGTTCGCTGCTCCAGCGTCGCATCGCAGGGACAGTCGGCACGTCGCTGACGTTCAGCAGAACGCTGACCAGCACCAGGCCCAGGCAGCCGTAGGCCACCAGGGCAAGTGTCCAGAACAGCCACTGCATTGCACGCGCGATTTCGGCCGGCAGATCGTCCTGGGGGCGGATCAGCACTCGCCGGCCCTGCGCCAGCGCGAGCATCCACTGGCCGATGTCGGCGGGGCCGACCTTGAGCCAGTTGCGGCGGCGCAGGCCCGGGCCGTCGGCGGTGTAAACGCCGGTGGCCACCAGGTCGACACGCGAAGGGCCGCCGCGTTCGCCGGCGGCCGGTGTCGTTGCCTGGGGATTGCCTGCGATCTGGGTATTGCCGGCCACCTGTTGCGCGGGCGGTGTCTGGGCCGCCATCACCGCCGCCGGTACGGCGGCGAGCGTTGTGCCGGCAGGCGTATTGGCGATCGCGAGCTGCGACGGCGGGGCGGTCTGCGGCGGCGCTGCGCTGCGCTCGGCGGCTGGGTTGCCTACTGGCACCACGGCGGCGTCCGTACGCTGCGGCTGGGCAAGCGGCGCCTGCACGGGCACCGACGCCGGCCCTGGCTGCACCGACGCCGCCGTGCCGGGGGCCGGTGGGCCGGGCTGTGCGGTCGTCGTCTGCGGCACCTGCGGAATCGCGGCCTGCTGCGCGAGCGTCTGTGCGGGTGCGGTCGCCTGCTGCGCCGGCATCGCCTGCGCGGTGGTTGCCTGGCTCGGGACCCCCATCTGTGGTGTGTTCGTCGTCGCGGCGTTAGGCGTGGTGATGCTGGCAGTCGGCGGAGGGGTGGCCGGCACTGCATTGCTGAGCGCGCGCACGACCTGGTTGGCAGCCGATGTGATCGGCGTCGGCAGGGCCTGCGGCGTCGAGAGCGGGCCGCCGCCGGGCAGGCCTGGCTGGACGACTGTGGGCGTCGTCACCGCGCCGGGTGATAGCAACTGGTGGACGGCCTGTAGGGCATTGCCGAGCAGGTTGCTTAGCGCCGGCAGCACGCCGGTCTGGCTTGGGGGCGGTGCCGGGATGCTGGGTGCAGGCAGAGGGGGCATATGACTGCCCTCGGGTCGGGGCGCGACCGGGGCGAGGTCGTTCCCTGAACCGGCGGGAATGCCGTTAGGGGGTGCAACGTTCGGACCGAAAGGATGACCGGAGTGGAGATGACCGCCGTTCCAGGCATTGTGGATGGGTTGTCCGCCGTGAAGTGCCGGCAGCGGCGGGGGCGGCGGGACCGGAAGGCCGCCAGGGAGCGTGGTGGAGCCCGGACGTGCATCCGCCACCGGCGCGCCGCCGTCCCAGGGGCGAGCCCCGTTCACGAAGTTCACGCCGGGGAACTGTTGTTGAGCCAATTGGCCCGTCAGCAATTTCATGGTGTCGGAGAACGCGTTCGCCAACCGCGGACCAATATCAAGACCGTGTCCGCCCGGCCCGTTGTTCAGCAGCGCAGTAACTCTGCTCCGGTCGGATGAGACGCGATCTGCGATGGAGTCGAAGTGCGACACGACGAGGCCTCGGGATGACCCGGTCGGCTGTGCAGGCCGGACCCCCCGAAGGTAGCCGAACGCTTTGACGCCCACACCTGGGGACAACCCCAGGGGGGCGGACAGGTAGACGAGGCGCACGCTGCATCTACCCACTGTCGCGACGGTGCCGCATCGCGCGATCGCGGTGCAGAGCCATCCGTCGGGACTGGCGCGTGGCCGCGTGGCACCGCGGGACAAAAAAAGGGAGACCCGTGGGGTCTCCCTGAACCGGACGATGCCGGAGGACTCGGTGTTGACCTGTTCAGCTTAACGGGTCCAGCAAGCTGACGCAATGCTTCAGGTTTGCGACCTAAGTGGTTGAGGGCGAGGCAGCCTTGCGCCTTCGATCAGGGCGCCAGATCGAGGGCCGCGCGCTTGGCGGCACGCCTGGCCGACGCGGGCTGGTCCCAGGCGTTGTTGAACTGGGCCGGTTCCCAGCCGCCGTAGGTCGGATTGGCCAGCATCCACCAGCGCTCGCCGAACCAGTCGCCGTACTCGTCGAGCAACTGCGTGCGCGCCTCGCCCGTGTTGGCGAGCACTTCGACGAAGTCGCCGAGCTGATCGCCGAACTGCATCAGCACCCGGTACTGGCGTCCGGCCAGGCGGCGGCGGCAGGTCTTCTCGCTGCCGTGCTGTTCGCAGCCTTCCACGTGCGTGCCCAGTCCCAGGAACACACTGTCGTTCTTCACCGGCAGACCTTCGGCGCGCAGGTTGGCGAGCGTCGCTTCCTGCAGGTGTTGCGCGCGGTTGGACAGGTAGAGGATGGTCACGCCCTTGGCTTCGGCGGCCTTGGCGAATTCGAGCACGCCGGGGACCGGGCGGGCCTTCTTCTCGGCGACCCATTGCGCCCAGCTGACCTCGTCGTACTCCAGGCCGTTGTGCACCAGGCGTGCCTGGTAGGGCGAGTTGTCGAGCACGGTTTCGTCGATGTCCATGATCACCGCCGGCGGCAGCGCGCGTGCGTCGCCCGCCAACTCGCGCTCGGCCGGCACCAGCGCGTCCCAGTTCGGCTCGGCGAGGGCCGCATCGAGGTGGTCGGCGGCGGCGCGGAACAGCGACAGGCTGTTGGCGCGGTATTCCTCCGAACGCTGCACCCAGAGCACCGCATTGAGGTTGTCGGCGGGCGCGCTGGCGTCGGTGGCGGGCGTCGCGGCGGCTTGCGGCGCGGCCGCGGGGGCGTCGGCGGGCGCGGCCACGGGTTTGCAGGCCGCGATCAGCAACGCGCTGGCGAGCAGGGGCATGGCGGAGAACGTGGTGCGCATCGCGGAACGCCTGTGGATCGATCGGCCGGGGAGTGTAACCGCAGGTCTTCACGCCGGCATGACATCCCGGCGCACTCGGGCGATCATGCCCGCCCCGTTCGACAGGAGCCGACATGCACCAGACCGTCCGCTGGCCGGAACTGAGTCCCGCCGAGGCCCGCGTGCTCGGCTGCCTGATCGAAAAACAGGCGACCACGCCCGACGTCTATCCGCTGACCGTCAACGCTGCGCAGTCGGCGGCCAACCAGAAGACCGCGCGCGAGCCGGTGATGGCGTTGAGCTTCGGCGACACCCACCACGCTCTGCGCCAGCTCGAGCAGCATCGGCTGGCGCGGCAGTCGTTCTCGTCGCGCGCCGAGCGCTACGAGCACAGCGTGGGCAGCGTGCTGGACCTGCCGCCGCCGCAGATCGCGCTGCTCGCCGTGCTGCTGCTGCGCGGCGTGCAGACCGCGCACGAGTTGCAGGCGCGCAGCGAGCGGCTGCATGCCTTTGGCGACATCGAGGACGTGCGCCACCATCTGGAGCGGATGGCGGCCAAGGCGCTGCTGGTGCGCATCCCGCCGGGCGCGGGCCGCCGCGAGGAACGGTTCGCGCATCTGCTGTGCGGGCCGGTCGATGTCGAGAGCCTGCCGATGACCGAGCCACGGGGCGAGGCCGCGCGCAGCGACGAGGCGCTGGTGGCGCGCGTGGAGGCGCTCGAGGCCGAGGTCGCGGCGCTGCGCGAGGCCCTGGCCGCGCTCGCGCCGGCTGGGGACGTCACGCCCTGATGCCGCCGCGACGGTGGCCGCAGCGGCCGCCGTCGCTCAGCTGTCGAGCAGCGCCTTGATCGAGGCGAAGCCGTGGTTGGCGCGCTCGCGCTTGCGCTGCGCGTCGGCGACCGGGTCGGCGCCATCGCGCTGGATCTCGGCGGCCGGCAGTTCCTCGAAGAACCGGCTGGGGGTCAGTCGCAGCTTCTGACCCCAGCGCTGGGTCTCGCGCGGATACGACAGCCACAGCTGTTCCTTGGCGCGGGTGATGCCCACGTACAGCAGCCGGCGCTCTTCGTCGATGCGGCCCTCGTCGATGCTCGATTCGTGCGGCAGGGTGTTGTCGTCCATACCGATGATGAACACATAGCGGAACTCCAGACCCTTGGCGGCGTGCATGCTCATCAGCCGCACCTGGTTGCCGGCATCGCCCTTGTCGGCATGCGTGAGCAGCGCCAGCTGCGAAGCCAGTTCGCCCGGCCCCGCGCCGCGCGCGCCTTCGAACCAGTCGGCGAGTTCGTCGAGATTGCCGCGGCGGATCCGGAACAGCTCTTCGCTCTTGCACTGCGCCTGCAGCATCGCGATCAGGCCGGAGCGCTCGTTGAGCTTGCGCACCAGATCGCCCGGCAGCATGTGGCGCGCGTCGTCGCGCAGTTCGCGCAGGATGTCGGCGAACTCGCTCAGCGCATTGGCCGCGCGCGGGGTCAGCTGCTTGAGCAGCCCCATCGATTCGATCGCCCGCGACATCGGCATCTGCGCACTGCGCGAAAGCTCGGCCAGCTTGGCCAGCGTCGTCTGGCCGACACCGCGGCTGGGCGACTGCACCGCGCGCAGGAACGCCGAGTCGTCGTCAGGATTGGCCAGCACGCGCAGCCACGACATCGCGTCCTTGACCTCGCCGCGGTCCAGGAACGCGGTGCCGCCGCTCAGGTGGTAGGGCACGCGCAGCAGTTGCAACGCTTTTTCCAGCGGCCGCGAAAGGTGATTGCTGCGGAACAGGATGCAGAACTCGCTCCACTCGGCCTTGCGCGCGGACTGCAGGAAGTGGATCTCGCCGGCGACTTTCTCGGCCTCGTGCGCGCTGTCACGGCACTCCCACACCCGGATGCGCTCGCCGTCTGGTTGCGCGCTCCACAGCGTCTTGGGGTGTTCGTGCGGGTTGTTGGCGATCAGCGCATTGGCCGCGCGCAGGACGCGGTTGCTGCAGCGGTAGTTCTGTTCGAGCTTGACGATGCGCAGCGTCGGGTAATCGTGCCCCAGGGCGGCCAGATTTTCGGGATTGGCGCCGCGCCAGGCGTAAATGCTCTGGTCGTCGTCGCCAACGCAGGTGAAGTTGCCTTTGGGCCCGGCGATCGCCTTGAGCAGCCGGTACTGCGCGTCGTTGGTGTCCTGGCACTCGTCGACCAGCAGATAGCCGATGCGCTCGCGCCAGCCCAGCACCGCGTCCTCGTCGGATTCGAGCAGTTGCACCGGCAAGCGGATCAGGTCGTCGAAGTCGACCGCGTTGAACGCCGCCAGACGCTCCTGGTAACGGGCGTAGAGCGCGGCGGCCTCGAATTCGCGCGCGCTGGTCGCGGCCGCGTGCGCTTGCTCGGGCGACAGGCCGGCGTTCTTGGCGCGTGAGACCAGGCCCTGCATCGCCTGCACCACGTCGGGCTTGGCGCCGGGCAGCAGGTCCTTGATCTGCGCGGCGGCATCGTCGGCGTCGAAGATCGAAAACCCGCGACGCAGCCCCAGCTTGGCGTGCTCGATCTGCAGCATCTTCAGGCCCAGGGCGTGGAAGGTGCAGATCGTCAGCCCATCGGCGGCGTCGCCGCGCAGGCGCTTGGCGATGCGCTCGCGCATCTCCTTGGCCGACTTGTTGGTGAATGTGATCGCGGCGATGCGCTTGGCCGGGTAGCGCCCGGACTGGATCAGATGGGCGATCTTCTCCACGATCACGCGCGTCTTGCCGCTGCCCGCGCCGGCCAGCACGAGCAGCGGGCCCTCGACGTGGCCGAGAGCCTGGGCTTGTTGGGGGTTCAGACCGTACATCGGGTGGGGCGTCTGTCTAGCGACGCATAGTGTACCGGCCGACGGCGCCGGCCCCTGGGCCGGTAGAATCCGGCGATGGCCAAGCTCTACTTCTACTATTCGGCGATGAACGCCGGGAAGACCACCACGCTGCTGCAGAGCGCGCACAACTACCGCGAGCGCGGCATGCGCGTGGCGATCCTCACCCCGCGGCTCGACGACCGCGCCGGGGTCGGGCGGGTGGCCTCGCGGATCGGGCTGTCGGCCGAGGCGATCGCGTTCGACCGCGACGACGACCTGCTCGCCTGCGTGCGCGCGCTGGGCACGGGCGACGATGTGCCCAGGATCGACTGCGTGTTGGTCGACGAGGCCCAGTTCCTGACCCGCGCCCAGGTCTGGCAGCTGTCGGAGGTCGTCGATGCGCTGCGCATTCCGGTGCTGTGCTACGGCCTGCGGACAGATTTCCGCGGCGAGCTGTTCGAAGGCAGCCAGGCGCTGCTGGCCTGGGCCGACGAACTGAGCGAGATCAAGACCATCTGCCACACCGGCAGGAAGGCGACGATGACCGTGCGCGTGGACGAGCGCGGCTACGCCGTGCACGACGGCCCGCAGGTCGAGATCGGCGGCAACGAACGCTACGTGTCGGTGAGCCGGGCCGAGTTCAAGCGCATCGTGCGCGGCGAAGGCCGGATCGAACCGGCGCAGCCCGAGCTGCCGTTGTAGCGCTTCAGCGCTGGCAGCGCGGGCACCACACGGTCGCGCGCTGGGCGATCGAGGCCTGGCGCAGCACGCCGCCGCAGCGCGGGCACGGCGCGCCGCCGCGGCCGTAGGCCGACAGTTCCTGCTCGAAGTAGCCCGGCGCGCCGTCGGGGCTGATGAAGTCGCGCAGCGTGGTGCCGCCGCGCCGGATCGCATAGGCGAGGATGCGGCGGACCTCGTCGGCCAGGCGCGCGTAGCGGGCGCGCGAGATCTTGCCGGCCTCGCGCAGCGGCGAGATGCCGGCCGCGAACAGTGCTTCGGCCGCGTAGATGTTGCCGACCCCGACGACGATGCGCTGGTCCATCAGCATGGCCTTGACCGGCGCGCGCCGGCCGCGGCTGGCGTGGAACAGATGGTCGCCGTCGAAGGCGTCGCCGAGCGGTTCGGGGCCCAGGTCCTGCAGCAGCGCATGAGTCTGGCCCGGCGCCTGCCACAGCAGGCAGCCGAACCGCCGGGGGTCGTTGAAGCGCAGCACCCGGCCCGAATCCAAGGCGATGTCGACATGGTCGTGGGCGCGCACCGGCACCTCGGGCGTGAGTACGCGCAGGCTGCCCGACATGCCCAGATGCAGCAGCGCGCTGCCGGCCGCAGTGTCGAGCAGCAGGTACTTGGCGCGGCGGCGGATGCCGTCGATGCGCTGACCGGGCAACTGTGCAGCCACTTCCGGCGGGATCGGCCAGCGCAGGTCGGGCCGGCGCATCTGGACCGCCACGATCCGGCGACCTTCGAGATGCGGCGCCAGGCCGGCACGGGTGGTTTCGACTTCGGGCAGTTCGGGCATCGGGCGCGGCTGGCGTCGGGGGTGCCGACCAAGATCGGGGGTGGTGCCGGCGATTCAATGGCACGTCATGACTCGGTCATCCTGCGCGGCGAGGCCGCCGATGCCGTCAGCCGTCCCAGTCGGCCAGGGTGCGCGGCACCGGGGTCAACGCTGGGGTCACGTATTTCGGCAGACCGTCGCGCCCATAGGGTGGCGGCGCCTCGCCGCGCACCAGCGGTTCGAGATAACGGCGGGCGGCCGCGGTGATGCCGTAGCCGTCGCGGCGGATGAAGCCGGCGGGCATGGTCTTTTCGTGGTTGGCGACCTTCTCCAGCGGTGCGGCTTCGATCTTCCAGCGATACGGCGCGTCGGCGGTGCGCCGGATCACCGGCATGGTCGCGTTGCGGCCGGCGAGCGCGAAGCGCACCGCCTCGCGACCGACCGCCATCGCGTGCTCGACATCGGTCTTGGAGGCCAGGTGCCGGGCCGAGCGCTGCAGGTAATCGGGCAGCGCCCAGTGCACCTTCAGACCCAGCGCGTCCTTGACCCGACCGGCCAGATGCGCGGCGACGCCGCCGAGCTGGGCATGGCCGAAGGCGTCGCGGCCGCCGCCGGCGTCGCTGACGAAGCGGCCATCGGCGGTGCGGATGCCCTCGCTTGCGACCACGACGCACCAGCCCACGCGCTCGACCACGCGGCGCACGTTGGCCAGGAAGTCGGCCTCGTCGAACGCGCGTTCGGGGAACAGGATCAACTGCGGCGCCTCGTCCGGGCCCTGGCCGGCCAGGCCCGCGGCTGCGGCGAGCCAGCCGGCATGGCGGCCCATGGCCTCGTAGACGAAGACCTTGGTCGAGGTGTCGGCCATCGCGGCGACGTCGAGCGCGGCCTCGCGCACCGACACCGCGGTGTACTTGGCCGCCGAGCCGAAGCCCGGGCAGCAGTCGGTGACCGCCAGGTCGTTGTCGACGGTCTTGGGCACGCCGATGCAGGTCAGCGGGTAATCGAAGGCCCGCGCCAGCTTCGAGACCTTGAGCGCGGTGTCGGCCGAGTCGTTGCCGCCGTTGTAGAGGAACCAGCGCACATCGTGCGCGCGCAGCACGTCCAGCAGGCGCTCGTAGCGCGCGCGGTCGGCCTCGAGCGTGCCGAGCTTGTGGCGGCACGAGCCGAAGGCGCCGCCGGGGGTGTGCGCCAGCGCCCGGACCGCGGAGATCGGCAGCTTCGAGGCGTCGACCAGGTCCTCTCGCAGCGCGCCGAGGATGCCGTTGCGCGCGGCCAGCACGCGGACGCCTTGCGCACGCGCCTCCTGCAGGACGGCCGAGGCGGTGGCGTTGATGACGGCGGTGACGCCGCCCGACTGGGCGTAGAGCAGGGTTCCGGAGGGCATCGCAGGGCCTCGTCGATTCGGGTCGTGGCGGGATACGTTAAGCTGATGCGGCCGTTCGCCGCCCTGCCCGAGTGTAGTCGCAGGACCGGAGGGCTCCCCACACTTGCAGGAGCGTTCGATGCGTTTGGTTCTTCTCGGAGCGCCCGGTTCGGGCAAAGGCACGCAGGCCGCACGACTGAAGGAGCACCTGCACGTGCCGCACATCTCCACCGGCGATCTGCTGCGCGCCGAAGTCGCCGCCGGCACGCCGCTGGGTCTTCAGGCCAAGGCGGTGATGGACCGCGGCGACCTGGTCTCCGACGAGATCCTGCTGGGCATGCTCGAGGACCGCCTGTCGCGCGAGGACACCCGCGCCGGCTTCATCCTCGACGGCTACCCGCGCAACCTCGCCCAGGCCGCCGCGCTCGATGCGTTGCTGGCCAAGCTGGGCCAGACCTTCGATGCCGCCGTGCAGCTGGAGGTCGACAACGAGCAGATCGTCGAGCGGCTCGCCGGCCGGGCGAAGGCGGAAGGGCGCGCCGACGACAGTCCCGAATCGGTGCGCCACCGCCTCAAGGTCTATGACCAGCAGACCGCGCCGGTGATCGGCTTCTACCGCGACCACGGCCAGCTGACGGTGGTCGACGGCGTCGGTCCGCTCGACGAGGTGTTTGCGCGCATCGTCGCGGCGATCGGCAAGGCCGACGCCGCAGCCTGAACCGCGCCGAGCGCGCCGCCGGGTCCGGTGGCGGCGCGCCACGGTGCCTGCTTTCCTTCGGCGCGGCCGTCGGTCGTCCGCGCGCGCCGCAGCCGCCCGGTGCAGTGCGGCCCCGTCCAGGACCTCCAGCCCGTGAAACTCCATATTCTCGGCATCGCCGGCACCTTCATGGGCGGCGTCGCGGCGCTCGCGCGCGAACTCGGCCATGCGGTCGAGGGCAGCGACCAGGCGGTCTATCCGCCGATGTCGACCCAGCTCGAGCAGTTGGGCATCGCGCTGCGCCAGGGCTACGACCCGGCGCACATCGGCGCGGACGTCGACCAGGTGGTGATCGGCAATGCGCTCTCGCGCGGCAACCCCGCGGTCGAGGCCGTGCTCGACGCCGGCCGCGCCTACACCTCGGGCGCGCAGTGGCTCAGCGAGCAGGTGCTGCCCGGACGTGAGGTGCTGGCGGTCGCCGGCACTCACGGCAAGACCACGACGACGACGATTTTGGCTTTCCTGCTCGAGGCCGCCGGCCGCGCGCCGGGCTTTCTGATCGGTGGTGTGGCCGAGGACTTCGGCGTCTCCGCGCGGTTGGGCGGCCCTGCCGATCCTGCGTCCCCACAGGCGGGCAAAGGCACACAGGCGCCGGCGCGACCGCTGTTCGTGGTGGAGGCCGACGAGTACGACACCGCGTTCTTCGACAAGCGCAGCAAGTTCGTGCACTACCGCCCGACGGTGGCGATCCTCAACAACCTCGAATTCGATCACGCCGACATCTTCCCTGATGTCGCCGCGATCCAGCGCCAGTTCCACCATCTGGTGCGCACCGTGCCCGGCCGCGGACGGCTGATCGTCAACGGCCATGACGCGCGCCTGGACGAGGTGCTGGCGATGGGCTGCTGGACGCCGGTCGAACGCTTCGGCTTCGATCCCGCGTTCGACTGGAGCGCCGAACGCATCGTCGCCGACGGCAGCGCGTTCCGGGTCCGCCGGCGCGGCGTCGACGTGGGTACCGTCGACTGGCCGCTGCTGGGCGACCACAACGTGCTCAATGCGCTGGCGGCGCTGGCGGCCTGCGCGGCGGTGGGCGTCGATCCGGCGGACGTGCTGCCGGCGCTCGCGCGCTTTCGCAGCGTCAAGCGCCGGCTCGAACTGCTCGGCTGCGTCCGCGGGGTCACCGTCTACGACGACTTTGCGCACCACCCCACCGCGATCTCGACCACGCTGGCCGGGCTGCGGGCGAAGGTCGGTGATGCGCGGATCGTCGTGGCGATGGAGCCGCGCAGCAATTCGATGCGCCTGGGCGCACATGCCCAGGCCCTGGCGCCGTCGCTCGACGCCGCCGATGCGGTGGTCTTTCTGCACCGGCCGGAACTGGCCTGGGACGCGCGGCGCGTGGTCGAGGCGGTCCGCGGGCAGGCGCGCACGGTGCCCGATACCGATGCACTGCTGGAGGTCCTCACCGGGCTGGCGCGCGAGGGCGACCATGTGGTGTTCATGTCCAACGGCGGCTTCGACGGCGCGCCGCGGCGCTTCCTCGCCGGACTGCAGCCCGGTCAGGTGCCGGCGTAACCCATCATCGTCGACAGTTCGGCGGCCGTCCGGCGCAAAGCGTCCACATGCGCCGGATCGGGCGTGGCCGGCAGATAGTGGATCGAGCCGACGATGGCCAAGGTGCCGAACAGCGCACCGCCCGCCTGCAACAGCGGCGCGGCGAGCGCGTTGATGCCGGTGAACAGTTCCTCGGGCGCGTCGGCCCAGCCGCAGTCGCGGACCCGGTCGAGTTCGTTGCGCAGGCGCGCATGCGTGGTGATCGTGCGCGGCGTCTCGGGCTCGAGCGGCTGCGCCAGATACTGCTCGCGCAGCGCGGCCGGCCCGTAGGCCAGCACCAGCTTGCCCTGGGCGCTGGCGTGGTGGGGAAAGCGGCTGCCCGGCCGCAGGCTGATCTCCAACGGCGAGGTGCCGCGCAACACGTCGATGACCGCCACCTCCTGCTCGGCATAGGAGGCGATGACGACCGTCTGGCCGACGGCGTCGCGCAGGCGTTCGAGCGCCGGCCGCGCCAGCGTGGTCAGGTCGAAGCGCCCAACGCAGGCCTTGCCCAGCAGATAGAGCTTCCAGCCGACCCGGTACTGGTTGGTGACCGGGTCCTGCAGCAGGTAGCCGTGATCGCGCAACGCACGCAGATGCCGGTGCGCGCGCGCCTTGGGCATGCCCAGCTGCTGCGACAGCTGGGTGACCCCCAGCCCCTGGGGCGCGTTGGACAGCGCGTCGATGACTTGCAGCGACACGATGGCGGTGGGAAGCGACGCGTCCGCGGCGTCGTCGGAGGCGGGGCCGGCCTGGGCCATGGGGGTCGTCCTGTGCGGTGAAGCCGATGAACGCGGCAGGGCCGCGCCCATCAGGGTACCCCGAGGCGATGTCACTGAGGTAGACGGATGTATCGCTCCGCGAAAACCCGATAGGTCTGCACCTTGGGCGCGTCGGCGTCTTCCTGGCGCACATAGCGGATCGAACTGCGGCCCTTGAGCTGGCGCGGCAGCAGGAAGCAGCGCACGAAACGCGTGGGTTCGCGCTCGGTGGTCGGCGCCAACACCGGCGCCGGGCCCAGCTCGAACCAGGCCTGGCCCGGTCCCAGACGTTGCGCCCGGCCCTGTGTTTCGATCCCGATTTCGCCCTCGGCGCAGATCCGGATGCCGGGGCCCTGGTGCACATGGGTCAGCGCGACGCCGCCGGGCGGGAAGCCCACTTCGTCGCAGCGCATCAGCCAGTCGAAGCCCGGATCGAGTTCGACCGGCGCTTCGAGCTTGAGCGCCGTGCGGGTCGCCGGCGCCGAGGGCAGGCCCGGTGCGGCGGTGGCGGCGGTCGACAGCTCCCAGCGCCACATGCGGACGGGCGCGGCGCCGATGTTGAGCGTCAGCGCGTCCTCGCCGACCCAGGCCGCGCCCTGCAACAGCAGGGTGCCCGAGACCGCGTCCTCCACCGTGGCCTCGCCCTGCGCCAGGTACAGCGCGCGCGGGGCGGCCGGCAGATAAATCGGCGGGCAGTGGGCAGGCAGTTCGTCTTCGAACAGGCGCAGCATCAGGCTGGACATGGCGGTTCCTTGTTTCGGTGATCGATACAAAATTCAAGTCTTGACTCTTCAGTCGAGACTTATCGTATAGTGATACTTGGGTATCGAGCAACGATACAAGCAGCCGGGGGCACACCCCCTCAATCGCCTCGGGAGGGCGTGCAATGGCGCAGAACACGACAGGTGCGGGGCAGGAGATCGGCGAGCGCTGGTGGAAGGGCGCGAGCAAGCAGCAATGGCGCGCGTTCAACTCGGCCTATCTGGGCTGGATGCTCGACATCATGGATCTCATGCTGTTCGCGATGGTCATCAAGTACGTGATCGTCGACCTGGGCATGGACAAGTCGTCGGCCGGCCTGGTGATGTCGGCGACGTTGATGGCCACCGCCGCCGGCGGCCTGGTCTTCGGCTTCCTCGCCGACCGGCTCGGCCGGGCGCGCTCGATGATGCTCAGCATCATCTGCTACTCGATCGGCACCGCCCTGTGCGGTCTGGCTGACACCCTCGGCCAGCTGATGCTGTTTAGGATCATCGTCGGCCTGGGCGTCGGCGGCGAATGGTCGGCCGGCTCGGCGCTGGTCAGCGAGACCTGGCCTGCGAAGCATCGCGGCAAGGTCATGGCCTGGGTGCAGAGCGCGTTCGCGGCCGGCTACGCCGCCGCCGCGGTGGTCGCCGCGCTGGTGATCCCGGTCGGTGGCTGGCGCTGGGTGTTCGCGGTCGGCCTGCTGCCGGCGCTGCTGGCGTTCTATGTGCGCCGCCACGTCGAGGAACCGGAGATCTGGCGCAACCAGACCCGGCGGCTGGGCTTTGGTGAGACCGTGCGCGAACTGTTCGGCGGGCCGTTCGCCCGCAATACCTGGATCGGCCTGGCGTTCACGACCGCGGCGATGTGCGGCTACTGGGGGCTGTTCACCTGGATCCCGACCTATCTGGCGACGCCCGTGGCCGACGGCGGCCCGGGACTGGACTTGGTGAAGTCGACGATCTGGATCGTGATCATGCAGGTCGGCGCGGCCGCCGGCTTCATCACCTTCGGATACTTCGCCGACCGCATCGGCCGCAAGAAGGCCTTCCTGCTGTTCTTCCTGGCCTCGGCAGTCGTGGTGCCGGTGTTTGCGACGATCCGCTCGCCCGACATGCTGATGGTGTTCGGCATCGTGGTCGCCTACTTCGGCACCGGCTTCTACAGCGGCTTTGCGCCGACGTTCGCCGAACTGTTCCCGACCTCGATCCGCGCCACCGCGCAGGGCTTCGTCTACAACGGCGGCCGCGCGATCGCGGCGGTCGCGCCGTTCCTGATCGGCTTCATCTCCACCCGTTACGGCGTCGGCAGCGGCCTGGTGACCACGGCGGCGTTCTTCGCGCTGGCCGGCTTGATCGTCTGGCTGTTCCTGCCCGAGACCAAGGGTCGCGAGCTCGCCTGACACCCCTGAAGGACACGCTATGCCCATCATCCAGATCACCCTGGTCGAAGGCCGAGACACCGCCCGCGTGGAGCGCTGCATCCGCGAGGTCGCACGCGTGGCCAGCGAGACGCTGGACGCGCCGCTCGCCTCGATCCGCGTGATGGTCACCGAAGTGCCGGCCAACCGCTTCGCCGTGGGCACCACGCTCAAGAGCGATCCGCCGACGCCCGCCGGGGGGACGGCATGAGCGCCGATCCGACCGTGCATGCCGATGCGCTGCACGCCGCGTTGCGCGAGGCCGCGCCGATTGCGCCGCTGACCGGACGCGTGCAGGGCCTGGACCTCGCCGGTGCCTACGCGATCGCGCAGGCCGGCATCGCCCGGCGCGTGGCCGAGGGCGAACGCGTGGTCGGTCGCAAGATCGGCCTGACCAGCGCCGCCGTGCAGCGCATGCTCGGCGTCGACCAGCCCGACTTCGGCGTGCTGACCGATCGCATGGATCACTCCGACCGCGGTGCGGTCGCGGTGGCCGGCATGATCGCGCCGCGCGCCGAAGGCGAGATCGCATTCCACCTCAAGCGCGACCTGGCCGGCCCTGGCATCGGCCTGCATGACGTGCTGCTGGCGACCGAGTCGGTGTCGGCGTGCTTCGAGATCGTCGACTCGCGCATCCGCGACTGGAAGATCGGCATCCTCGACACCGTCGCCGACAACGCCTCGGCCGCGGCCTTCGTCACTTCGCGCACGCGGGTCGCGCTGCGCGACCTGGACCTGGGCACCTGCGGCATGGTGCTCGAGAAGAACGGCGCGCTGCTGTCCACCGGCGCCGGCGCCGCGGCGCTGGGCTCGCCGCTCAATTGCGTGGTCTGGCTGGCCAATCAGCTCGGGCGCCTGGGCGACGGCCTGCGCGCCGGCGACACCGTGCTCTCCGGTGCGCTGGTCCCGCTGACCCCGGTCGTGCGCGGCGATCACCTGCGCCTGCGGGTCGGCGGCCTCGGCGCGCTGGATCTGCATTTCGACTGACCGACGCCCGTCGCGTCCGCCCTTCCCCACGTCCGTTTCAACGCTTCGAGGAGTCCCCATGCCCGTCAAGGCAGCCGTGATCGGTCCCGGCAACATCGGCACCGATCTGATGATCAAGATCCTGCGCCACGGCCAGCACCTGGCCATGGGCCCGCTGGTCGGCATCGATCCGGCCTCCGACGGCCTGGCGCGCGCGCGTGCGATGGGTGTGCAGACCTGCGACGCGGGCGTCGAGGGGCTGGTCGCCTCGCCGTTGTTCGACGACGTGCAGGTGGTGTTCGACGCCACATCCGCCGGCGCGCACGTGCGCAACGATGCGGTGTTGCGCCAGGCACGGCCGGACATCCGCGTCGTCGACCTCACCCCCGCCGCGATCGGTCCCTATTGCGTGCCGACGGTCAACCTCGACGCGCATATCGACGCGCCGAACGTCAACATGGTCACCTGCGGCGGACAGGCGACGATCCCGATCGTCGCGGCCGTCGCCAGCGTGGCGAAGGTGCACTACGCCGAGATCGTCGCGTCGATCTCCAGCCGCTCCGCAGGACCGGGCACGCGAGCCAACATCGACGAATTCACCGAGACCACCTCGCGCGCGATCGAAGCGGTCGGCGGCGCGCGCAAGGGCAAGGCGATCATCGTGCTCAATCCGGCCGAGCCGCCGCTGCTGATGCGCGATACCGTCTACGTGCTGTCCGACGAGGCCGACACCGCGCGCATCGCCGCGGCGATCGAGGCGATGGTCGCCGACGTGGCGCGCCACGTGCCCGGCTACCGGCTCAAGCAGGCCGTGCAGTTCGAACGCATCGAGCGTCCCTGCAACGTGCCGGGGGTCGGTCCGACGACCGGCCTGAAGACCTCGGTGTTCCTCGAGGTCGAGGGTGCCGCGCATTACCTGCCGGCGTACGCCGGCAACCTCGACATCATGACCTCCGCGGCCCTGGCCACCGGCGAGCGCATCGCCGCGCGCCTGGCGGCCGCGCAGCCGGAGCCGACCCGATGAACGACCGCAAGCTCACCATTTCCGACGTCACCCTGCGCGACGGCTCGCACGCGGTGCGCCACCAGTACACGCTGGACCAGGTGCGCCGGATCGCCGGCGCACTCGACGCTGCGGGCGTGGATTCGATCGAGGTCGCGCACGGCGACGGCCTGCAGGGGGCGTCGTTCAACTACGGCTTCGGCGCGCACAGCGATGTCGAATGGATCGAGGCAGTCGCCGAGACCGTGCAACACGCGAAGGTCGCGACCCTGCTGCTGCCGGGCATCGGCACGGTCCACGATCTGAAGAACGCCCATGCCGCCGGCGCCCGCGTGGTGCGCGTGGCCACCCACTGCACCGAGGCCGACGTCTCGCGTCAGCACATCGAGGCGGCCAATGCCCTGGGCATGGATGCGGTGGGCTTTCTGATGATGAGCCACATGGCCGAACCGGCTGCGCTCGCCGAGCAGGCGAAGAAGATGGAAAGCTACGGCGCCTCGTGCGTGTATGTCGTCGACTCGGGCGGCGCGCTGGGCATGCAGGACGTGCGCGCACGGTTCCGCGCGTTCAAGGACGTGCTCGATCCGCGCACGCAGACCGGCATCCACGCCCACCACAACCTCTCGCTCGGCGTCGCCAATTCGATCGTCGCGGCCGAGGAAGGCTGCGACCGCATCGACGCCAGCCTGGCGGGCATGGGCGCAGGCGCCGGCAATGCGCCGCTCGAAGTGTTCATCGCCGCGGCCTCGCGGTTGGGCTGGCGGCACGGCTGCGACCTGCGCATGCTGATGGACGCCGCCGACGACATCGTTCGCCCGCTGCAGGAGCGTCCGGTGCGCGTCGATCGCGAAACCCTGGCGCTGGGCTATGCCGGCGTGTACTCGAGCTTCCTGCGCCACGCGGAAGCCGCGGCCGAGCGCTTCGGCATCAGCGCGGTCGACATCCTGGTCGAGCTGGGCAAGCGGCGCATGGTTGGCGGCCAGGAAGACATGATCGTCGACGTCGCGCTCGACATGGTGCGCGCGCGCGAAAGTGCCGACGCCCGCCGGGAGGCCACGGCATGAGCCTGTCACCGGAGACGATCGCGCAGCTGGCGACCCTGCTGCACGATGCCGAGCGCGACGTGCGCGACACGGTCAAGATCACCGACGCGCACCCCGACCTGTCGATCGAGGACGCCTACCGCATCCAGGATGCGTTGCGCGCGCACAAGCAGGCGCGCGGTGTGCGCTGCGTCGGCATGAAGATGGGCCTGACCTCGTACGCCAAGATGCAGCAGATGGGCGTCGAGACGCCGATCTACGGCTTTCTGGGCAGCGACAACGCAGTCGATGATGGCGCCGAGATCGAGGCCGCGCGGCTGATCCATCCCAAGGTCGAGGCCGAGATCGCCTTCGTGATGCGCGATGCATTGCAGGGGCCGGGCTGCACGCCCGAGCAGGTCATGGCCGCGACGCTGTGCCTGCTGCCGGCGATCGAGGTCATCGACTCGCGCTACGAGAACTTCCGCTTCGACCTGCCGAGCGTGATCGCCGACAACACCTCGGCCGCGCGCTACGTGATCGGCTCGCGCCCGACCGCGCCGCAGGGCCTCGACCTGGAGACCACGGGTGTGGTGCTGGAGAAGAACGGCCAGGTCGTCGAGGTCGGCGCAGGCGCCGCGGTGCTGGGCAATCCCGCGCTCGCGGTCGCGATGCTGGTCGACATGCTGCACGCCCGCGGCCAGTCGCTGCCGGCCGGCAGCGTCGTGCTCTCGGGCGCGATCACCGCCGCCGTCGCCGTCGAGGCGGGCGACAACGTCCAGGTCCGCATCGACGGACTCGGCTCGACGGGCCTGCGCTTCGTCTGAGCCGCCGCGCCGGCTGATGCGCCGGCGCCGCTGTTTTCGGTCGCCGCCCCAGCCCGGGGCGGGCCGCTGCTTGGGAGAGGGAACCACATGTCCAGATCCAACGCGAAGCGATGGCTGTCGCCGATCGCCCTGGCCGTTGCGGCCGCCTGCATCGCGCCGGTGTCGGCGCAGGACGTCGACGTCGCGGCGGTCGAGGCGCGACTGGGCCAGATGGAGCGCGAGATGCGTGAACTGCGCGCGCTGCTCGACAGCCATCGCGGCACCGCGACGCCTGCGGCTACGCCCGCTGCGGTGCCCGCGACCGCGACCGCCACTGCGACCACGGCGCCCGCGCCTACGGGCAGCGCGACGCCCGCCCGCAACCCGATGATGCCCGGCGCGGCGCCCGGCACCACGTTCTCGTTCGGCGGTTTCATCAAGTTCGATGCGATGACCACGCGCACCAGCGATGGGCAGATCGCCGACGGCTCACCCGGCCGCCTGTTCTACTTCCCCGGCGCCACCCCGGTCGCGGCCGACGGCCAGGGCCAGAGCAGCACCTACAGCGATGTACACGCGCAGTTCTCGCGCTTCTGGCTGGGCGCCGACACCGTCACCGACAGCGGCAAGACGATCAAGGCCTACATCGAGGCCGACATGTACGGCGGCGGCAGCAACGCGTTGGCTGGTAACGAGGTGATCACCAACACCTACGCGCTGACCCTGCGCCAGGCTTACGTCAGCTACAACGGCTGGCTCGCCGGCCAGACGTGGTCGAACTTCCAGGATGTCGCGGCGCTGCCCGACGCGGTCGACTTCACCGGCCCGTCCGAAGGCACCGTCTTCAACCGCCAGGCGCAGTTGCGCTACACGCGCGGCCCGTGGTCGGTCTCGGTGGAGAACCCGCAGACCACGGTGACGCCGTACCTGTCGCGGGCCGCGCGCTTCAACAGCGGCGACGACCGGCTGCCCGACGTCACCGCGCGTTGGATCACCCGCGGCGACTGGGGCCACTTCACCGTCGCCGGGCTGGCGCGTCGCTTCCGCAGTGGCGATGCCAGCACCTCGGGCGCGGCGCTGAGCGTCTCGGGCCGGTTCAACCTCGGCGCCAACGACGACATCCGCTACATGGTCAGCGGCGGCGACGGCATCGGCCGGTATCTCGGCTTCGCGCTCGGCAGCGACACCGTGCTCGACGCCGACGGCCGCCTGCACAGTCAGCGCGGCTACGGCGGCTTCGCCGCATGGCGGCACGCGTTCTCGCCCAAGCTGCGCAGCAATGTCATCTATTCGCTGGCCTCGCTCGACAACGATCCGCTGTTGACCGGCGGCAGCGTCACCGAGCGTGCGCAATCGTTCCGCGTCAACATGATCTATTCGCCGGCCCGCAACCTCGATGTCGGCGGCGAACTGAGCTGGGCCGATCGTCGCCTGGAGAACGGCCTGGAAGGCGATCTGCAGCGCGTGCACACGCACATCAAGTACAGCTTCTGATCGCAAGCACAGCACCTTGCACGCCGGCCAGGCAACGGGCCGGCACGCGGGTGCTTCGCGCCCTGCGCCTCACGCAGGATGACGATTTCATCGTGCAGCCACTAGGATGGCCGGCATGACGACATCCGCGACGCTGCCGCTGTTTCCGCTCGATGCCGTGCTGCTGCCCGGCGCGTCGCTGGCACTGCGTGTGTTCGAGTCGCGCTATCTCGACATGCTCCGCGAATGCGGTCGACGCGACAGCGGCTTCGGTATCTGCCTGATTCTCGAGGGCGGGGAGGTCGGTGGGCCGGCGACGCCGGCCAGCGTCGGCACCGAGGCGGTGATCGAAGACTTCGACACCGGCGTCGATGGCCTGCTGCGGTTGCGCGTGCGCGGCGCGCGACGCTTCCGCGTCGAGCGCACCCGCGTCCGCGACAACGGGCTGGTGGTCGCCGATGTCGACTGGTGCGCCCCCGATCCGCAGATCGAGCTGCAGCCCGAACATGCCCTGCTGGGTGTGGTGCTGCGCAAGATCCTCGAACGCATCGACGGCGCCGACCGCGCCTTCCCCGAGCCACGGTTCGACGATGCGGCCTGGGTCGGCTGGCGGTTGGCCGAACTGCTGCCGCTGGCCGCCGCGCAGCGCCAGCAGCTGTTGCAGCAGGACGATCCCGACGTCCGCCTGGAGACGCTACTGCGGCTGGTCGACGACTGAGCCGTCGCCGGCGATGCGCAGCCGCAAGGTCGGTACGCCCGACTGCGGGTGCACGTCCTCGCGCCATTCGAAGCCCGTCAGCACATCGCGCAAGCCGCGATGCACGCCGTGCGCATCGGGCTGCGGCTGCCACAGGCTGAACAGGCCGAACGGTCGGGTCTGCAGCATCGACTGGCTGGTGCCCAGCCACAGCGGTTGGGCATCGTCGAGCTGCACCGGCGCGCGCCACAGGCGCAGGACCTCGATCCGGGATTCGTCGGTGACCCGACGCATCAACAGCGATTCGGCATTGGCGTCGAGTGTGGCCGGCAGCACCGGCTTGTCGTCGGCGGGCACATCGTCGTCGAGCAGGTTGAGCACCTGCATCCAGTCGGCCTGCGGCTGCACCTGCCAGCCTTGCGCCTGGAGCCGGGCCTGCAGCGGCGCCAGCGGGCCGGCGACCTGCAGATCCAGCGGCCAGCGGTGGGCCGGGTCGCGCTCGCGCAGCTGGCCGGGCAGCTGCGCCCAGTCGCGCGCCCACCAGTCGCCGACCGCCAACGTCCGCGCCGGCGGGGCGGCGACCAAGCGTGCCAGTAGCGGATCGACTGCGCGCGGCGCATGCCACAGCGCGGCCAGCACGAAGGTGACGTAGAAGATCGTCGCCACCGGACGCATCCAGAATGAGCGGTCCACGTGGCGGCGATAGGCGATGCCCAGCACCAGCAGCCAGACGATGCCCAGCAGCATGCCGCCGACGATGTCGCTGAGCCAATGCGCGCCCAGGTACAACCGCGCGAAGCCCAGCACCGCGACCACCGCGCCTGACACCAGGTACGGCCAGACCCGCGAGCGCCCGGGCAGCTCGCGTGCGATCAGCACCGCGAAGAAGCCGAAGACGATCGTCGCCATCGTGATCTCGACCGCGGGGAAGCCAAAGCCGCCGTGCGCGGTCGGCGGCCTGGGCATGTCGATCACCGCGCCCAGCAGCGCGGTCAGCGCCATGCCGAAGGCCAGAGCCGCCAGCCAGTGCGCCGCGCCCAGCCAGCGGCGCCGCCAGATCAGCCAGCCGAGCGTCAACGCGACCGCCGGACCGAGCACATGCACATCGCCGATCGAGGCCAGGCCGGCCATCAGCCGGTCGGCCAGCGGGTTGCGCAGCTCGTACATGAACTGGAACACGGTCTGGTCGAGCAGCAGCGGCTCGCCGCGCATGATCACTGTCGCCAGCAGCGCGAACCAGGCCCAGCCAATCGCCAGCAGGCAGACCGCCAGGATCGCCAGCGAGGCCGATTCCGGGCGCCGCGGATCGACCAGCGCCACCGCGTAGCGGCCCAGCCGCGGATGCTGGCGGGTCCAGCCGAGCAGGCGGGCGAGCAGGCTGTTGGCGTGCGCGTCGAACCAGCGATAGGTGTAGAGCACGATGGCCCAGGCCAGCGCCAGCACCGCGACCAGCGCGCCGAGCACGATCGCCAGCCGGTCGGCGACCGCGGCGACCGCATCGTAGGACGCGCCGAACAGCCAGCCCGGGGCCAAGAACAGCGCACCCCATGACAGGCAGGCCACGCCGCTGACCGGCAGGTAGCGCCGCAACGGCATCTTCGCGATGCCGGCGATCGCAGGCACGAACGGCCGGATGGCGCCGACGTAGCGTGCGATCAGGATGCTCTTGACGGCATTGCGGCGGAACAGGTTCTCGCCGCGGTCGAGCAATTGCGGAAACTTGTGGAACGGCCACACCGTCCGCAGCCCGTGGCCCCAGCGTCGGCCGACCCAATAGCTCAGCCCGTCGCCGGCCATCGCGCCGAGCGTGGCGCAGGCGACCGCGTACGGGCCGGAGATCTCGCCCAGGCCGATCAGCACGCCGATCGCGAACAGCAGCGGCAGCGCCGGCACGATGGCGCCGAGCACGATGACTGAGTCGCAGAAGGCGATCAGGAAGACGACGATGCCGGCCGCGACCGGGTGGTCGCCGACCCACCCGATGAGGCTATTGAAGAATTCGCTGAGCATCGCGCCATTATGGCAGGGCATCGCGCCCAGCCCGCCGCGTCCCCACCCTCGCGTCGGCCGACGTTAACCCGGGCGCGATCCGTACAATGCGGCCATGTCATCGTCCGCCGACCCCGCCATCGAGCTGCATGCGCTCAAGTCCGACAGCTTCGGCCGCATCGCGTTGATGCGCGGCGCCGACGGCAGCCTGTTCGTGCGCCGGGACCTGCGCCATGTGCCGCTGTGGCTGCGGCTGCCGGCGTGGTGGCTGGCGCGTCGCGAGGCGCGCGGACTGGCCCGCGTGCGCGGCATGGCCGATGTGCCGCAGCTGCTGCGCTGGGACGGGCGGCGGCTCGATCGCAGCTACATGGCTGGCGCGGCGATGTACCAGCGCCCGCCGCACGGCGATCTGGCGTACTTCCGTCACGCGCGGCGGCAACTCCAGGCGTTGCATCGGCGCGGCCTGGCGCACAACGACCTGGCCAAAGAGGCGAACTGGCTGGTGCTCGACGATGGCCGCCCGGCGATCATCGACTTCCAGCTCGCCGTCGTCGGCGATCCGCGTTCGCGTTGGATGCGGCTGCTCGCGCGCGAGGACCTGCGTCACCTGCTCAAGCACAAGCGCACCTATTGCCGCGCCGCGCTCACGCCGGTCGAGCAGCGCCTGCTGCGGCGGCGCTCCTGGGTGCGCGATCTGTGGTTCCGCACCGGCAAGCCGGTCTATCGCGTGGTCACCCGCAAGCTGCTCAAGTGGGAAGATAACGAGGGTCGAGGGCCGAAGCCTTGAAGCCGCGTGTGGTGTCCGGCGTGCCCGATGCACGCATTGCGCTGTATGCGCAGCTGCCCGGCGCCGATTTCCGCCATGCCAGCCGGGTCCAGACTGTACGTGGCGGCCGCACGGCCTTGCAGGCCTATCGCGACTTCGCTGCCGCCGTGCCGGGTTGATTCGACGGCCTGATGGCGGTGCGCAATCGGGGGCTGAGGCTGCTGGGCATGAAGGACCTGGGCGCGCTGCGCGCGGTGCCGTCGGCCGGTACGCCGCGGCCGGGCGAGCGCATCGGTATCTTCACGTTGCAGGCGCTGTGCGACGCGGCAATCGTGCTTGAAGACGACGACCGCCACCTGCGTGTGCAAGTGGCGGTGCAATGGCATGGCGAGGAGATGCTCGAGGTGGCAACGGTCGTGCACGTCCACAATGCGTTCGGGCGTCTGTACATGCAGCCCGTCGCGCCGATCCATCGGCTGATCGTGCCGCACCTGCTCCGGCGGCAGGTGCGCGCCTACACCTGAGCGCGCCGGCGGCTGGCGCGCCCCGTCAGTCGGCCGCGCGCACCGCGACGAGGGTGCGACCGGTGTACTGGCGATCGGCGTCGAAGTCGTAGCCCAACACCAGCGTGCCGAGATCCGCGCAGGCGTGGCAGTTGCGCATCGGTACCTCGAAACGCAACCGCAGGCCGCCGTCGGCCAGGGCCTCGCTGCCGGCGGCCTTGGCCGGCGCGAACGGCATCGCATCGGGATGCGCATCGAGGAACGGCTTGAGCGCGTCGCGCATCCGGCTTGCGCCTGCCGGCAGCACGGCCTCGTCCACGTCCACCGCGTGGCCGTCGGCATCGACCAACCACACGCCCTCGTTGGTATTGGCGCGGAACGGATAGGTGATCTGCGCGTAACCCACACCGTCGACCGAGCGCCAGCCGCTGACGTGGCCGGGGTCGCCGAGTGCGATCAGGCGGGTGGTCGCCGCCAACGCCTCGGGTGAGGCGTCACCGGCCTGCATGGTCGACAGCAGGCAGGCGTCGATCGCCGTCGCGGCGGTGCGGCAAGGCGACAGGTCGCCCTGCCAGACCGAGGCCGGGCCCACCACCAGGTCATCACCGTCGGCGATCGCTTCGGGCGCCATCGGTGCCGGCATCGACCCGGTCTCCGCCGCGGACTGCGCAGCCGGCCGGGCGACCGGGACGTCGCGGTTGGCGGCATCGGGCGCTGCATCGCCGCAGGCGGCCAGCGACAGTGCGAGCAATGCGAGGGCGATAGTGGGGCGCATCGACAGGACCTGTGGCGGAAGGGCCGGCCAGTATCGCGCCGCGGCCTGAATGCGGCCAGCGCCACGCGCATAATGCCTGCGATCTCATCGACCGGACCCCAGACATGCCCACACTCGCCGGCAAGACACTTTTCATCACCGGCGCCTCGCGCGGCATCGGTCTGGCGATCGCGCTGCGCGCTGCGCGCGATGGCGCCAACGTTGCGATCGCCGCGAAGTCGTCGGTGCCCAACCCCAGGTTGCCGGGCACCATCCACAGCGCGGCCGAGGCGGTGAACGCGGCGGGCGGCCGGGGCTTGGCCCTCAAATGCGACATCCGCGACGAGGACCAGGTGCGTGCCGCGGTCGCCGCCACTGTTGACGCCTTCGGCGGCATCGACATCCTGGTCAACAACGCCAGTGCGATCTGGCTGCGCGGCACCCTTGAAACACCGATGAAGCGCTTCGACCTGATGCAGCAGGTCAACGCCCGCGGCAGCTTCCTGTGCGCGCAGGCCTGCCTGCCGCATCTGCTCGCAGCCCCCAATCCGCACATCCTGACCCTGTGCCCGCCGCCGTCGCTCGATCCCAAATGGTGGGCGCCACACACCGGTTACACGCTGGCCAAGATGGGCATGAGCTTCGTCACGCTCGGCCTGGCGGCCGAGTTCGGCCCGCAGGGGGTCGCGGTCAATGCGCTGTGGCCCCGTACGCTGATCGGCACCGATGCCTTGAACATGATTCCCGGGGTCGAACGCGGCAACGGCCGCAGCCCGGCGATCATGGGCGACGCGGCGCACGCGATCCTGGTGCGTCCGGCCGCCGGGTTCCACGGGCAGTTCCTGATCGACGACGAGGTGCTGCGCGAGGCGGGGGTCGAGGACTTCTCGCACTATGCGCTCGATCCCAGCCAGCCCCTGCTGCCCGACCTGTTCCTGTAAGCGCACGCGTGCGCCTTCGCCCCGCTGAGCCCGCGCATCGGCGGTCCTGTCGGCGCCCGAATGCGCGAGAATGCGCGATTCCACTTCCCCTAGATTCCTCTGGCATGAGCACCGCGACCGACGCCCCCCTGTCCTTGGCCCGTTACGTCCTGCCGGTGTACCGGCCGCGCGCGCTTGTGCTCGAACGCGGTCAGGGCTCGCGTCTGTGGGACGACGCCGGCCGCGAGTACGTGGACCTGTCGGCGGGCATCGCCGTGTGCGGCCTTGGCCACAATGATCCCGACCTCGTGGCCGCCCTGGTCGAGCAGGCGGGCAAGCTGTGGCACACCAGCAATGTGTTCTACAGCGCGCCGCCGCTGCAGCTGGCGGCCGAACTGGTCGAGGCCAGCGGCTTCGCCACGCGCGCGTTCCTGTGCAACTCCGGCGCCGAGGCCAACGAGGCGGCGATCAAGCTGGTGCGCAAGTGGGCCGCGGCGCAGGGCCGCAGCCCCGATCGCCGGGTGATCGTCACCTGTCGTGGCAGCTTCCACGGCCGCACCCTGGCCACCGTCACCGCGACCGCGCAGCCCAAGTACCAGGCCGGCTACGAGCCGCTGCCCGGCGGCTTCCGCTACGTCGACTTCAACGACATCGCGCAGCTCGAAGCCGCGATGGCCGGCGGCGACGTCGCCGCGGTGATGCTCGAGCCGGTGCAGGGCGAAGGCGGCGTCATGCCTGCCGCCGAAGGCTACCTGGCGGCCGTGCGCGCGCTGTGCGACCGCCACGACGCGTTGCTGGTGCTCGACGAGATCCAGTCCGGCATGGGACGCACCGGCACGTTGTTCGCATTCGAGCAGGACGGCGCGACGCCCGACATCATGACCTTGGCCAAGGCGCTGGGCGGAGGCTTTCCGATCGGTGCGCTGCTGGCCGGCCCCAAGGTCAGCGAATCGATGCAGTTCGGCGACCACGGCACCACCTTCGGCGGCAATCCATTGGCCGCTGCGGTCGCGCGCGTCGCGCTGCGCAAGCTCGCTTCAAAGCAGATTGCCGAGAACGTCGCGCGCCAGTCCCGCGCGCTGCGCGAAGGCCTGGCCGCGCTCGACGCCGAGTTCCAGGTGTTTTCCCAGGTGCGCGGCCGCGGCTTGATGCTCGGCGCCGTGTTGCGGCCCGAGCACGCCGGAGCGGCCACCGCGATCCTCGACCGCGCCGCGTACCACGGCCTGCTGCTGCTGCAGGCCGGGCCGGACGTGCTGCGCTTCGTGCCGGCGCTCAACATCACCGACCGCGATATCGCCGAAGGGCTGGCGCGCCTGCGCGCCGCGCTGGTCGATCACTTCGCGGCGGGGTGAGATCACCGGCGGGGTGCGCTGCGCTGCCTGCATCGTCTCGTCGGCTAGCCCAGCCCATGCCGCCGCAGCACCCGCCGCAGTGAGCGCGCGTCGTGCACGGTGTCGGCCTGCAGCCCGGCGGCGCGGGCGCCGCGCACGTTGGCGAACAGATCGTCGAGGAACAGCACATCCCGCGCCGCGACGCTGAAATGCGCGAGCGCCAGTTCGAAAATCGCGCGTTCGGGCTTGCGCGCCCGCAACGCGCCGCTGCACAGCACACGGCCGTCGAGCGCCGGGAACAGTGGCGTCACGATGTGACGCATCGCCTCGGCCATCAGCGCACCGTTGTTGCTGAGCACGCCGATCGGCACGCGCTGCGCGACCGACGTCACCAGCGCCAGGACCGCGGGATCCACGCGACTGGAGGCCACGCGCGAGGCGATCCACGCCGCCTCGTCGATCGTGCAATCGAGTGCGTCGCCGAGCTGCAGCAGGTAGGCCGCGGTGTCGATCGCGCCGCTGTCGTAGGCGCGCTCCAGGCCCGACTCGAACAGTGCGGCGGCGACCCGGGCGGGCGCGCACCCCGCGACCCGCGCCAAGTCACGCAGGCGCGCCTCGTGCGCGTAATGTGCGAGCACGCCGTCGAAGTCGAACAGCACCAGCCGCGGCAGCGTCGGGCTCACGCGGCGATGTCGGCGAACGCCTCCCGGGCCGCGGCGATCGTCGCGTCGATCACATCGGCATCGTGCGCCGCGGACAGGAACCCGGCCTCGAACGCCGAGGGCGCGAGGAACACACCGCGTTCGAGCATGCCGTGGAAGAAGCGGTTGAAGGCCGCGGTGTCGCAGGCGACGGCTTGCGCGTAGGTGTCGACACGCGGCTGGTCGGTGAAGAACAGGCCGAACATCGCGCCGACGCGGGTGGTCGTGAACGGCACGCCGGCTTCGCGCGCGGCTGCCTCCAGGCCGTCGCACAGCGTGTGCGTCGCCGCCTCGAGCGCGGCGTGGAAGCCCGGCTCGGAAATCAGGTCGAGCATTGCCAGCCCGGCCGCCATCGCGACCGGATTGCCGCTCAGTGTGCCGGCCTGGTAGATCGGGCCGGCAGGCGCGATCTGTTCCATCAACGCGCGCCGGCCGCCGTAGGCGCCCACCGGCATGCCGCCGCCGATGATCTTGCCGAACGTGCTCAGGTCCGGCGTCACGCCATAGCGCGCCTGCGCGCCGCCGAGCGCGACGCGGAAACCGGTCATCACCTCGTCGAAGATCAGCAACGCACCGTACTGCGTGCATAACGCGCGCAGGTGCTGCAGATAGCCCTCGCGCGGCGGCAGGCAGTTGGCGTTGCCGACCACCGGCTCGATGATCAGCCCGGCGATCTGGTCGCCGGCGCGCGCGAACAACTCGGTGGCGGCGTCGAAGTCGTTGTAGGGCAGGGTCAGCGTGAGGTCGGCCAGCGCCTTGGGCACACCCGGCGAGGTCGGCACGCCGAAGGTCAGCGCGCCGCTGCCGGCCTTGACCAGGAACGAATCGCCGTGGCCGTGGTAGCAGCCCTCGAACTTCACGATGCAGCTGCGACCGGTCGCCCCGCGCGCCAGACGGATCGCCGACAGCGTGGCCTCGGTGCCCGAGTTGACCATGCGCACCATCTCGCAGGAGGGCACCAGCGCGGTGATGCGCTCGGCCATCGTGACCTCCGCCGGGCACGGCGCGCCGAAGGACAGGCCGTCGCCGATCGCGCGCTTGACCGCCTGCCGCACCTGCGGGTGGTTGTGGCCGACGATCATCGGGCCCCACGAGCCGACGTAGTCGATGTAGCGGTTGTCGTCGACGTCGAACAGGTACGGGCCATCGGCGCGCTGCACGAAGAACGGCTCGCCGCCCACGGATTTGAACGCGCGCACCGGCGAGTTGACGCCTCCGGGCAGCAGCGTGCGGGCGCGGGCGAACAGGGCTAGCGAACGGGCGGTATCCATGACGACTCCAGAGAAGGGGCGGGCTCAGAGCCCGAAGCAGGCGCGGTAGGCGCGTGCGGCGCCGGCGGGGTGCGGCGCATCGAAGACGCCGCTGACGACGGCGACCAGATCCGCGCCGGCCGCGATGAGCGTGCGCGCATTGTCCGGGGTGATGCCGCCGATCGCCACCCGCGGCACGCCCAGCGCGGCGGCCTCGCGCAGCAGTGCGGGACGTGCGCGCCGCGCCGCCGGCTTGGTGGGCGAGGGGTAGAAGCTGCCGAAGGCGACGTAGCTGGCGCCGGCCTCGACCGCGCGCACCGCCAGGGCACCGTCGTCGTAGCAGGACGCACCGAGGATCGCCTGCGTCCCCAGCGCCGTTCGTGCCTCGACGAGCGCGCCGTCGTCTTCGCCCAGATGCGCACCGTCGGCGCCGAGCTCGGCCGCCAGCCGCCAGTCGTCGTTCACCAGCAACGGCACGCCGGTGGCCCGGCACAGCGCCAACAATGCGCTGGCCTGCTCCCGGCGCAGCGCCGCGTCGGCGCGTTTGTTGCGGTACTGCAGCCAGGTCGCATGCGGCAGCACGCTGGCGACGCGCGCCAGCAGCCGCGCAGTGTCGATCTCGTCGGGTGTGAGCAGGTACAGCCCGCGCGGCGGCTCGGTCGGGGAAGCGTTCATCGGCATGGGTTCCGGTCCACGGGACGCGATGGGACAATGCGGCTCCGGACCGACACCGCTGCAGCCGCCATTATCCGATGAACGACACATCGACGCAGACCGCCTACCGCACCTGGATGTGTGTGGTCTGCGGCTTCCTTTACGACGAGGCCGCAGGCCTGCCCGACGAAGGCATCGCGCCGGGGACGCGCTGGGAGGATGTGCCCGAGACCTGGACCTGTCCCGACTGCGGCGTCACCAAGGATGACTTCGAGATGATGGTGCTCTGAACCGCACAGCGGCATGCCGGCCACACGTTCGCGGCCGGTCAGTGCGCGCGATGGCGACGCAGGCCCGCCTCGACCAGCCGTTCGCGGATCACATCGGCGTCCTCGGCCTCGGGGGCCGCCTGCAGGTAGCGCGTCAGGTCCTCGCGCGCCCCCGGCACGTGTCCCAGGGCCAGATAGGCGAGTCCGCGATCGCGCAGTGCATCGCACGTGCCTGGATGCAGGGTCAGCAGTCGATCGGCGCAACGCGCCGCACGTGCCCAGTCGCCCGCCTCGCGATAGCCCGCATGCAGATTGCGCAGGACCCGCATCACCGTCGCGCGTGCCGTGGCCGGGCGCAGCAGCGCGGCCAGTGCGTCGTCGTCGGGCGGTATCCCGCCCAGATGCGCCGCCGCCCGCAGGCGCAACTCGTCGATGTCCAGCGGGCGCCCGCCGTTGAACGGGTCCATGACCAGCA